>JBFLVU010000025.1:0-4810 GCA_040758175.1 Acidobacteriota bacterium
CGTCCCTGGATTTCGAGAAGGCGGTGGAGTGGTTCGCCTCGGGGGTGCCGGCGGAGGCCGTGGAGGCCGGCATCGCGGCGTACTTCGAGCGCCTCGATCGACGGAAGGTGCCCTCCCGTCACGCCGTCTGCCTCTCCTTCGCCGAAAGGGACGTCGCGAAGGCCCTTTCCGCGAGGAGACAGGCGTCCGTCGGACGCGCCGCCGGCCCGGAAGCGGCGCCCCTCTCCGCCGAGAGGATCACGGCCTTTCTCGAAGCCCGCGCCCGGGGCCTGGACGCCCTGGTCACGCGCCCTGGCCTGAGGGAGTCGGCCCCCGTCCTCTGCCGCTTCGCCGAGGGCGCCGCGGCAGAGTTGCGCGACTTGAAGGCCGAGGCCGGGAGCTCGGAGTCGCGCCTGGAGGCGGCCCTCTCTCCACTCGACCAGGAACTCGTTCGCCTGGCCCTCCTCGACGGCCCCCCGGACCTGGCCGAGGTTTGGCGCGCCGAAGCCCGGGATCGCCTCGGGGACCTGGCGGCCACCTTGGAGCCGAGGATTCTCCGACAGACCCTCGACCGGCTGGCGGCCGTTTCCGCCCTTCGCCACTGGGGCTTGGAGCGGCTGTCCCTCCTCTACTTGGAGGACTGAGTTGGGCGACGCCGTCCTGATCGTGCGGGGCTCCGGGCCCCTATCCGAGCGCGTCGCGGAAAGGCTCCGCGAGGCGGGGACCGCGGGCGTGTGGGAGAGGGATCCCCGGCATTGGGAGGCCTATTTCGAAGCGCCCGTGCCCGGCCTTGAGGATTCGGTCTCCGAGGGCGAGCCCGGCGTGCGGTGCGCGTGGCAGGAGCGCGAGCGCGTCGATTGGGTGGCGCGCTACCAAGCCGGCTTGAAACCCATGGCCCTGGGGCGGAGCCTAGCCGTCCTGCCCACCCTCGAAGCCCCGAACCCCTGGCCCGCCCGCACCGCGGTGCGGCTCGTTCCCGGCTGCGCCTTCGGGACCGGCGAGCACTACTCCACGGCCTCCTGCCTGAGGGCACTGGAATCCTGGATGCCCGCCGGCGCCCGGGTCCTGGACGTGGGGTGCGGGAGCGGAATCCTCGCGGCGGCGGCTCTCCTTTTGGGCGCGAAGGAGGCCTGGGCCTGCGACGTGGACCCCCTGGCGGTCCGGGTCGCGTCCGAAACGGCCGCCGTCAACGGCACGTCCTTCCCCGCCTTCGTGGGGGGGGTGGAATCTGCGCGGGGGGCGTACGACGTGGTCCTTGCCAATATCCTGGCGGAGACGCTCGTGGAAATCCTGCCCCACCTCTTCGCGAGAACGGCGCCCGGCGGCAGGCTCATCCTCGCCGGGATTCTCCTTAGCAAAGGGAACGACGTCCTTGCCGCCGCCCCCGCCGGCCTGCGCCCGATCGAGAGACGGACCGACGGCGAATGGTGGACCTTCGTCCTGGAGCGAATCAGTTCCTAGCTATCCGCCCATATTGCATTGATACATATGGCTATTTTCGCTGTTGCCCAAGGGCTGTGCAAGGTGCAGGATCCCCTCTCGTTTCACGGGGTTCTCGAAGATTCCACAGGGTTTTCCAGAGGCTTTTCCACACGTTTCGTGGAAAAGTCCACCCGTCGAAAGCGAGCACTCACGCGCGTTTGAGGTTCCGGTCAAAGTGGACGCGGGCGTAACCCGCAGGAGCCTTTGAATATCGTGCCGAACCGGACCGAGGTTCGCGCCTTGGATGAGGTATGGCTACCCCGCGGGGCTGTCTCCGCTTGACGGGCCCGAGGGGCCGCGCCTATGCTGAGGCCGTTGCTAGGGGTGCGGCTGGAGCCGCTGAGACGCCCGTGGGCCGACGGCCCGGCCGGGCGATCCCTCCGAACCTGATCCAGGTCATGCTGGCGTAGGAAGTGCAACGACCCTTCCCCACCGTCCCCATGACCCGCGCGCGTTCCGGTATTCGCCGGAGGAGAGGTGCGCCATGGTCACCGAAACGCGTCCGTCTGCCTTCGGAGCGGGGCGACCCGTTCCGGGCAGCCGCAAGGTCTTCGTCCAGGGGCCGCTTCCCGACATCCGCGTCCCCTTCCGCGAGGTGCGTCCTTCGGGCGAGGATCCCATCCTCCTCTACGATTCCTCGGGGCCCTTCACTGATTCCGATGCGAACCTGGAGGCGGGCCGGGGCATCGCGCGCCTGCGCGAAACCTGGATCGCCGCTCGGGGCGACGCCGAGCCGTCGCCGGGCGGCGGGCGGCGCGCCGCGCCCGGTCGCCGCGTGACCCAATTGCATTACGCGCGGCGCGGCGAAATTACGCCCGAGATGATCTTCGCCGCCGTGCGCGAGGGCGTGGAGCCCGAGGCGGTTCGCGAGGAGATCGCCGCGGGCCGCGCCATCCTTCCCGCCAACGTCAACCATCCCGAATCGGAACCCATGCTCATCGGGAAGCGCTTTCTCACCAAGATCAACGCCAACATCGGCAACTCAGCCGTGGCCTCCGCCCTCGAGGAGGAGGTGGAGAAGATGGCGTGGGCCATACGATGGGGCGCCGACACGGTGATGGACCTCTCCACCGGCGAGCGCATCCGCGAGACGCGAGAGGGCATCCTTCGCCACGCCCCCGTCCCCATCGGCACCGTCCCCATCTATGAAGCGCTCGAGAGGACGGACGGACGGCCCCAGGACCTCACCTGGGAGATCTACCGCGACACGCTTGTGGAGCAGGCCGAGCAGGGCGTGGACTACGTCACCGTCCACGCAGGCCTCCTCCTCCGCCACGTGCCGCTCACGGCGTCGCGCGTAACGGGCATCGTGTCCCGCGGCGGCGCCATCCTCGCCGCCTGGTGCCTCCACCACCACCGCGAGAACTTCCTCTACGAGCACTTCGACGAGATCTGCGACATCGCCGCCGCCTACGACGTGGCCCTGTCCCTGGGCGATGGCCTGAGGCCGGGCTCGGTGGCCGACGCCAACGACGACGCCCAGTTCGGCGAACTGGAGATCCTGGGCAATCTCACGCGGCGCGCGTGGGCCAGGGACGTGCAGGTGATGATCGAGGGACCCGGACACGTCCCCCTCCACAAGATCGCCGAGAACGTCGAGCGCCAGGAGTCCCTCTGCCACGGAGCGCCCTTCTACACGCTCGGGCCGCTGGTGACCGACGTGGCGCCGGGCTACGACCACATCACGAGCGCCATCGGGGCCGCGATCATCGGGGCGCTGGGAACCGCCATGCTCTGCTACGTGACGCCCAAGGAGCACCTGGGATTGCCGGACCGGGAGGACGTGCGCCAGGGCGTGATCGCCTACAAGATCGCGGCCCACGCCGCCGACCTGGCCAAGGGCCATCCCGCCGCCCGGAAATGGGACGATGCCATGTCCCGCGCGCGCTTCGCCTTTCGGTGGGAGGACCAGTTCAACCTCTCCCTCGACCCCGAGACGGCGAGGGCCCTGCACGATACGTCTCTCCCTTCCCCCACCGACAGGGATGCTCGTTTCTGCACCATGTGCGGCCCCAAGTACTGCGCCATGCGGATCAGCGGAGACCTTCCTCCCGGGGAACGGTGAGCGGGACTTCCTGGGCATTTCGGGCGCCTTCTCTTGCGCGCGCCCGGCGTGAAACCCGGCGATTACCATTCTCCTTTGCCCCCCTGCCACACCGCGGACGAAAAGGGTGTAGACTGTTCTCATCTCTCGCGGGAGAAAATCAAAGGGAGGCCGTCATGAGCCGAATGCGAATCGGGTTGAGGGCACTCTTGTTGGTTCTCGGTTTCGCGCTCCTCGCGCCGCTCACGTTCCGAACGGCATCGCCGCGGGCGGAAGTCGGCACGGGATTACATTCGACCGGAACGGCGGCTCCGTGCGCCGAACCGGCCATTCCGGGAGCGACCCCCGGGATCCCCTACCGGGAGATTCACGTCTTGGCTGGCGAGCCGCGCATTCTCGTCACCCACACGTTCAAGACGGAACTGCTCCCGCTCTTGGCGCAATTGGACCTTTACGATCCCTCCATCGCGCTCTGCGACACCTTCGATCTCGAGATGGGGACCCCGACGCTGGCCGAGCTGTCGGCCTACGACGTCGTCTTCGTTTCCACCAACTGGCCCATTCTGGACGCCAACGCCCTTGGAGACCGTCTGGCCGACTTCATTGACATGGGAGGCAGGGTGGTCTTGACCATGAGCAGTTGGATCGACGGGCCCTTTTCCTGGGACGTCGTGGGACGGTTCGCCTCGGGCGGTTACCACCCCTTCGTCCCCGCCGACACGCGGATGCACGCATCTAAGAGTCTCGGGGTGTTCGACGCCGCCCATCCCCTCATGAGCGGTGTGTCCGCCCTCTCCGTCACCTTCAGTTCTTCCCCCGCGACGACGCAGGGAACCTACGTCGTCGCAACCTGGGACGACGGCTCTCCGGCCGTGGCCGTCAAGGGCAACGTGGTGGCTTTGAACGTGCTGCCCCAGGATGGGTTTGTATACGGGGACCGCCTCCCGATCTTCTCCAACGCCGTCCACTTCCTCATGACCCCGCGGCTCCGGGTGCTCGTGGCCTCCCCGGAGGTAGCTTACCCGGCGAAACTGGTCGACGAGCTTGTACGGGACCCCGCGATTGGGGCAGTGGACTTTTTCGACGCGAATTCCGCCACCCCCACCCTCGCCCAAATGACCCGGTACGACGCCGTGATTGCGTATTCCAACTTGCCCTTTTTCGACCCCGTCGCCTTGGGAGACCGCCTGGCGGACTATGTGGATGTCGGCGGGAAGGTCGTTACCTGCCCGTTCTCCTGGTGGTACGTCACCCACCAGATCCAGGGGCGGTTCGCTGCCGATGGCTACAACCCCCTGCTGGCCA
>JBFLVU010000025.1:4820-19817 GCA_040758175.1 Acidobacteriota bacterium
CTGGCCACCCTCAACGAGAACCATTACGCCGTCGCGAGTCTGGGATCCTTCGACGGCAGTCACCCCATCATGCGGGACGTCACGACGGCCTCCACGGAATACCGCGATTACACGGCGCTGGCCCCCGGCGCAGCATCGGTGGCCCTTTGGGACGACGGGGAATACTGCGTGGCAACCAAGGGTGACGTGGTGGCCATCAACGGGTACCTGGGCGACGGAGGGACTTCGTTTGCGGGCGACCTCGCCCTGATGGCCCGCAACGCCGTGAAATACCTGGCGCTGGTTTCGGCCTATCTGGACAGCATCAGTTCCAGTTCGGGAAGCGCGCCCTTCACCTTCACCTGCGCGGGTTCGGCCACGGGCGGCCAGATGCCCTACACGTACCTTTGGGATTTTGCGGACGGCTCCTCCTCGACGGAGCAAAGTCCGGCCCACACCTACGATTCGCCCGGGTCCTATCTGGTCACCCTGACCGCCACGGATTCGGTGGGCCACGAGGGAAGCCTCGGCTTCTACGTCAATGTCGGGGCCGCTCTCTCGAATCTCGTGGACCGCGCGCCCTCCTCGGGGATGGCGCCCCTTGGCGTTTCCTTCACCAGCGCGCCTTCGGGGGGAACGCCCCCCTACACCTACGAATGGAACTGGGGAGACGGGACATCCCACGGCACAGCCCAGTCTCCGTCGCACACCTTCACATCGGCCGGGATCTTCACGACCATTCTGACGGTCACCGACGCGGCAGGCCATTTTGTAAGGAACACCCTGACCACCACCGTCGTCCCCACCCTGACGGCGTATTCCGGCGGCGGCCCGACCTCCGGAAACGCTCCGCTTACTGTGTTTTTCAACGGCTTCGCCGCCGGCGGCACCCCGCCCTATACTTGGGCCTGGACCTTCGGCGACGGAGGCTCTTCCACGACCCAGGCTCCCTACCACGCCTACTCGGCGGCGGGAACTTACAGCGCCAACCTCACCGTCACCGATGCCGCCCTGCGAACGGCGTCGGCCTTCCCCCTGCAAGTCACGGTGACGGTGCCACCTCCGGTCATTGCCTCTCTCACCAAGAAGGGCAGCCCGTTCCGCATCGTAGTGGCGGGGTCGAACCTGCAGAGCGGCATCCAGGTGTACATCAACGGCGCCCTCTGGTCGAACGTTACCTATCAGAGTCCGAGCCAGATCACCCTCAAGGGCGGATCGGCGCTCAAGGCCGCCGTTCCGCCGGGAACGCCGACCCAGTTCGAGTTCGTCAACCCAGATACGGGGCAAACCACGGTGACCTGGTCCTATTGACCGATCCGACAACCCGACGGGTGCAGGGGGGAGGGGCGACGCCCCCCTCCTCTTTCTCTTCGAGGTGGCTCCACCCTTGGCTCCCCGGCCATGCCTGCTGTAGCATGAGCCATATCCTGGCAGGGGGTTCTCATGTGGAAGGAACTGGCTGGGGTCTTTCCCCCCGAGGGCTTCAAGGTCCTTCTGACCCTCTTCCTTTCGTTCCTGATCGGATTGGAGCGGGAAGAGCGCAAGGGGACGGCGGGCCACTACGTCTTCGGCGGCGTGCGGACCTTCCCCCTCATCGGCCTGCTGGGATACGCGACGGCGCTCGTCTCGGGCGAACAGTTGCTCCCACTGGCCTTCGCCTTCGCGGTGGTCGGCTCCTTTCTTCTCGCCTCCTACCTCCACAAGCTCAAGGCGTCGGAGGAGGCGGGGGTCACGACGGAGATTTCGGGCCTCATGACCTTCGTCATCGGGGTCCTGGTCTTCCGCGAGCTGTACTGGATCGCCTCGACCCTGGTGGTCCTCAGCCTCCTCCTTCTCGAACTCAAGCAGGCCCTCGAGGGCCTGTCGAGGCGGCTCCCTCCGGAGGAGGTCGTCACCTTCACCAAGTTCCTTCTCCTGACGGTCGTCATTCTCCCCGTGGTGCCCAACCAGCCATTCACGCCCTTCGCCGTCAATCCCTTCAAGCTCTGGATGGTGGTGGTGGCGGTGAGCACCGTATCGTATGGAAGCTACGTCATCCAGAGGCTAACCCGCGGACGGGGAGGGGTCCTGCTCTCGGCCGTCCTCGGGGGGGTCTACTCCTCCACCGTCACGACCGTGGTCCTTGCCAAGAAGTCCCGCGGAAACCGCCTCTCCCGCCTGTACTCCGGCTCCATCCTCCTGGCCTCCGGGCTCATGTACCTCCGCCTCGTGGTCCTCGTGGCCGCATTCAACGGGGACCTCGCCCGCCGGATCATGGTCCCCTTCCTGATCCTGGCGGCTCTGGCGATCCTTGGGGGCCTTGTCTGGGCGCGGATGGAGCGCCGCGACAAGGAGGCCCAGGACGCGCCGGACCCAGCGCGAAACCCCTTGGAATTCCGGGCGGCGTTCTTTTTCGCCCTCGTTTTCGTGGCGGTGCTGGTGGCCTCCGAACTGGTCTTCGATTCCCTGGGCCGGAACGGGCTGTACCTGCTGGCCCTGGTCATGGGCGTCACGGATGTGGACCCCTTCATCATGGGGCTGACCAGCGCCGCGGGGACGGCCACGCCCCTCGACGTGGCGGCCGCCGGTGTCGTAATCGCCGCTTCGAGCAACAACATCGCCAAAGGGCTCTACGCCTACGCCTTCTCGGAGCGGCCCACGGGGATGCCCTCCCTGGCGCTCCTTACGCTTCTGGCCGCCGCGGGCCTCCTCCCCCTTCTGTGGATCGGCTGAACTCCGGCCCGACCCCGCCACACCTCCGGGGTTTTCTCCATGGCCCACCGGTGTTATCGTTCCCGGAGCGGGCCGACCGCTGCGCAGGAGGGAACAGGTCCCCATGGGTCCGGAATACGCCGCGAGGAGGCCTGCCGTCGCCGGCAGTTTCTATCCATCCCACCCGCTCCAGCTGAGGAACGCCGTGGAGCGGTTCCTCGTCCGGACCGTACCCCCCGTCCGCCCCGTGGCGCTCTTGGTCCCCCACGCCGGGTACCTGTACAGCGGCGCCACGGCCGGGAAGACCTACGCCGCCTCGACGCTCCCCGAGAGGGTCCTCCTCCTGTGTCCCAATCACACGGGCCTGGGTTCGCCCCTGTCCCTCTACCCGGGCCGAGCCTGGCTGACGCCTCTGGGCGAATGCACGGTGGACGCCGAACTCAACGGGCTCCTCCTCGGTGAGGTTCAGGGCCTCGAGCCCGACGAAAAGGCCCACCTGCGAGAACACGCCGTGGAAGTGCAGCTCCCCTTCCTCCAGGTGTACGTCCCGGGTGTCCGCGTCTCGGCCATCTCCGTCGGCATCCACAACCTTGACGTCCTGCACGTGCTGGGAGAGGGAATCGCTCGGGCCCTCGCCGGTTTGGACGACCCGGCGGCCGTGGTGGTCTCCACCGACATGAACCACTACGAGGACGCGCGCACGAACCGTGACAAAGACGACCTGGCCCTGTATGCGGTGCGGTCCCTCGATCCAGAGGGCCTTCACCGCGCCGTCCTGACCCACGACATCTCCATGTGCGGATTCGCCCCGGCCGTGGCCGCCCTCACCGCCGCCCGCCTTCTCGGAGCCGACACCGCGGACGTCGTGGACTACACGCATTCGGGCATGGTGACCGGGGACGAGGAGCAGGTCGTCTCTTACGCCGGGGTCCGGATCTACAGGGAGGCCGCGTGAGGCGTGTCCTCCTCATCCTCCTCCTCCTCGCGGGCTCGGCATCAGCCTGGTCTCAAATCACGCCCATTCCCTGGCGGCCCAAGACTTCGGGCGCGCAGAGTCCGGCCGCAAAGCCCGGTGCTTCCCTCCCCCCCGGCCGCCCCGCGAGCCCCGCGACGCCAGAGTACCTCCTGACCTTCGACCGGATCACGACCGTTTCTCCCGGCGTATTTTTCGCGGAGGGGAACGTGCGGTTCGTCTTCGGCGAGATGCTCCTCACGGCCGACGCCGTGACCTACGACTCGGAGGCCGGGGCGGTCCGCGCCGAGGGCAGGGTGGCGGTGGACTTCGGGGATTTCACCGTGTCGGGATCGTTGCTGGAGTACGACCTGAACTTGGGCACCGGATCCGTTAAGGACGCGTACGGGCTCCAGAAGAACGGCGACTTCACCGTGACCGGCAGGGAGATCCGGAAGACGGGTCCCGACTGGTACGAGGTCGTTGACGGGACCCTCACGTCCTGCACGGCCGCCACCCCCCCCTGGAGTGTCCGGCTTTCCCGGGGCCGCTTCCACGTGGATCACTACGCGTTCCTCCGAAACCCGCGGTTCCGGGTGCGGTCCGTCCCCGCCCTGTACCTCCCCTATGTGGTCTGGCCTCTCAAGCCCGAGAGATCCACGGGCCTCCTGATCCCGGACGTGGGCAGCAGCTCGCGCAAGGGAACCACCGTGAGTACAGCTCTTTACCTGGCTCCGGGGGATTGGTGGGACGAGACTCTCTACGCGGACTGGTACGAGGAGGAGGGCTGGGGCGTGGGGAGCGAGTTCCGCTACGCCCTCACCGAGCGGTCCTACGGGTGGGCCAGGGCCTACCACATTCGCCAGGAGAGCGACCGGAGAAGGCGGTGGGAGGCGACATGGAGCCACCTCCAGGATTTTCGCAAGGGCTGGTACGCCGTGGCGGACGTGAACCTCCTCTCGGACATCGATTTCCCCAAGGAGTACGAGAGGGATTACACCCGGGGCACCCTCTCCCGAACGGACTCCCGGATCTTCCTGGGATGGAGGCGGGGGGCCTACTCCCTCCTTTCGAGGGTCGAAAGGCGCCGCCAGTACTTCACCGATGACCGGGACCTGATCCAGCGGGCCCTCCCTCTCGTGGAGTTCCGCTCCAGCCTCCAGCCTTTCGGCCGGGGACTTTACGCCGGCTTCGAGACCTCCGCGGGGGCCCTCCACAAGGAGTGGGTCGCAGGGGCCTCCGCCGCAGGCACGGACAAGTACTCGATGGATTACGGGCGGGCTGACCTCCATCCATTCGTGGAATGGCCCTTGCACCCCGCCCCCTGGCTCGATTTCACGCCAAGGGTGGAGGGGCGGGCCACCTATTACGGCGAGGGCGTTGACCCCGTGACGGGAGGGCCCGAAGGGGGCGACCTCTGGCGCACCTATGCGCGGGCTTCACTGGATGTCTCGGGGCCCAGGCTCTTCCGGCGGTTCGGTTCGGGGCTCAAACACGTGGTGGAGCCTTTTCTGAACTACACGTACATCTCCGGGGACTCGGACGCGGTCCGGCTGCCGCTCTACGACGAGGTGGACCAGGTGAGCCTGGATCTGGACCTCGTCAAGTACGGCGTGCGGAACCGCCTCTACGGGAAGAAGGGCAGCCTCCGCCTGGACGCGGAGCTTTACCAGAGCTGGCGGCTGAACGGGGACCTGACCTTCTTGGGCGGGCGATCAAGCCCGCGGTCGCCCGTGGTTCTCGCGGTCCGATTCTGGCCCCTGGAGACGTGGAGCGGAGACCTTCGGCTCAGTTACAACCCGCTGGCCCGCCGCTTGGCTTCCAAGTCCCTGTCGGTTACGTACCGGCCCAGGGAGAAGGAGAAGGACGCCTTCGTCCGCATCACCTACCTCAAGGCGGGAGCACTGGGCGGGTTCTCCTCCACGTCGGCCGCCGAAGAGCTTCGCCTGGCCGCGTACCTCGACCTCCTGGAGGATCGAATCACATTGAACCCCGTCCTCGAGCGGGACCTTCGGGACCACGACTGGCGCAACCTGCGCCTGATTTTCTGGTACAGGGGGTCGTGCTACTCCATCGGTTTCGAGGCAGGCCGGCGGACCATCGGAAGCTTCCGTGACACCAACTACCGCCTCCTGGTCAGCCTGAAGGGAGCCGGAACGGTGGTGGACCTGTACGGAGGCACCGCGGCGTACTGAAGCGGGAGGCGGGGGACCGCGCACCGCCCCCGCGGCGGGGGGGGTACATGACTCTGGACACCCGGCGAGAGATCGCGCGCAAGGTGCTCCACATGAGCATGGGGCTCTTCGCCCTCGCTCTGAGGTGGCTGGCCCCATGGCACGCGGCGCTCTGCGCGCTCGCGGCCCTCGTCCACAACGTGTGGATCTTCCCGCTGTACGGCCGCGCGAAGCTCGAACGGCCCGAGGAGAAAGCCCGGGGCTACACGGGCATGGTCGGATATCCCGCCGTCGTTCTGGCGCTCATCCTCCTGAGTGCGGTCCTCCCGGTCACGCCAGACCTGGCCGCCCTTGTTCCTCAAGGAGAGGAATCCGTCGCGTTTTTCCGCCGGGCAGGCCTGGCCGTGGCGGCGGCGGCCTGGGCCGTCCTGGCCTTCGGCGACGCCGCCGGGGCCCTGTGCGGCATCCTGCTCCGGGGCCCCCGCCTGCCCTGGAACCCGAAGAAGACCTGGGCCGGCCTTCTGGGTTTCTGGCTCATGGCCTCGGTGACCTCCCAGGCCCTTTTCCGCTTCGTACTGTCGGACACCGCCCCCTTCCCGTGGACCCTCACGCTGGTTTGGGGCCTCTGCGCCCTGGCCTCGGCCGTGGCCGCCGCGGTGGAGTCCCTGCCGGGCCAGTTCGACGACAACCTCACCGTGCCCCTGGCGGCCTGGTCGGTGCTGGCCTTACTCCCGGGGCTCCTCCCCGGATTCCTATGGACCACCGCCCTGGGCCGCGCCCTCGAGGCCGGGCCGGCCGATCCGACCCTCTTCGTCCTCGCGGCCCTGGCCGCCGTCAACCTCGCGTTGGCCTGGACGGCCCTGAGGAGGGGGTGGGTGGACCTCCCCGGGTTCCTCCTGGGTGCGGCGGCGGGGCTGTCGGTGATCGCCGCCCGGGGATGGCGAGGCTTCACACTGCTCCTGCTGTTCTATCTTCTGGCCAATTCGAGCACCTATTACGGAAGGCGCGTGAAGGAGGCGCGCGGCATCGCCGAGGCCCACGGCGGGCAGCGACGCACCGAATCGGTCTTCTCGAAGGGCTTCATGCCCGCCGTCTTCGCCTGGATCTCGCCGCCGGCCTTCGCCGCGGCCCTGGCGGTCTACGCCGCGGATACCGTGGCCTCGGAATTCGGCAAGACCTCCCGCGGCAGGACCTTTGCCCTTCTGGCGCGAAAGTTCGTTGCCCCCGGCACTCCTGGGGCGCTGTCGCTCAAGGGAACCGCCGCGGGCGCGGGCGCCCTGGCGGTGGTGGCTCTGGCCTACGCACTTCTGCTCGAGCCAGCGGGGCCCGCGGGCCACTGGGGTCCCTTCTCCCTCCTGGGGACGTGGCCCTGGTTCCCCTTCGCCTCGGTGGCGGTCTCGGCCCTCGTTTTTTTCCTCCTCGAATCGGCGTTGAATGAATGGAACGCCGGCCGAGACTTCGTCTCCAAGGTCGTCGTCCACGTACTGATGGGGGCCCTCGCGGGGGCCCTCGTCTGGGCCCCGGCGGCACTCTGGAACGCCTGGCTGGCGTGGGGGTGGAGGTGATCCCGTGAGGTTCAAACCCTGGATCGACATGGCGCGACCCTTCACGCTGCTGCCCCCCCTGCTCGGGATCCTATCGGGCTCGGCCTGCGCGTGGGGCTCCTCCCACAACCCCTACCCGTCCTTCACCTGGGGACTCTTCTGGACGCTCTTGGTGGCCTCCTTCTGCGCCTCCCTCATGAACGCCGCCTCCAACATCATCAACCAGGTCTACGACCTCGAGATCGATCGCGTGAACAAGCCCAAGCGCCCGCTCTGCACGGGCGAGGTGACAGTGCGCCAAGCCCTATGGGTCTCCTGGGTCATGTACGTCTTCTCGCTGGTGCCCATCTGGTGGGTGGTGCCGCCACCTCACAACACCGATTTCTGGGCGCGGACCACGGCGCCGTGGCACGCCCACGCCTGCTTCTGGATCTATCTGGCCGGCCTCTTGTGCACCTACATCTACAGCGCTCCGGGGCTTGGACGCACGAAGCGGCTGGGAATCTGGGCGAACGTCACCATCGCGGTGGCGCGGGGCGAACTGCTGAAGGTGGCGGGATGGGCCATGGTGGCCTCGGCAGCCATTTGGGAGCCGTGGTATCTGGGGGCGGTCTTCTTCTTCTTCCTCCTCGGCGCTTCCTCCACCAAGGACTTCTCGGACATGGAGGGCGACCGGAGGGGCGGCTGCCGCACCCTTCCCATCGTCTACGGACCCCGCAAGGCGGCCTGGATGATCGCGCCCTCCTTCGTTCTGCCCTGGGTCCTCTTCCCCCTGGGCATTCTCCTTCCGGCGCCCGAGGGCGGGCGGCTCCTGACGGGCAACGCCACCCTGCTGACGGTTCTTGGAACGGCGCTGGTTCTCTGGGGCGGCCACACGGTGTACCTGATGTTGAGGGACCCCGAGGCCCTCGCCTACACCGAGAACCACCCCTCGTGGACCGAGATGTACGGGATGATGATGGCCGCCCAGGCCGGCCTGGGGCTGGCTTACCTTCTCTGAGGCGCGGGGTCAGGACGGCCGGGTCCTCCCCGGCATAACGACGCGCAAGCCGGGTTATACTCGTTCAAGGAGACTGGAATGACCGAGGCCCCCGACAAGACGAAGAGTTTTCCGTGGAAGGCGGCGGCCGTGGCGGCGGCCCTGATCGTCCCCGCCGTTCTCACCATCCTCTTCTGGAGGACGACGCCCACGGTGGGGCGATGGGGCGACTCTCCCCAAAAGACGGAACTCGCCCCCTCCCACCCCGCCCCCGCTGCGGCGACCCCCGCGGGGACGGACCCGAAGAAGATTTACGACGAGAACTGCGCCGTGTGCCACGGAGCCGACCTTCAGGGATCGGGGACCGTTCCGGCCCTGGCGCGTCCGAACTGGCCCTTCCGCGAGAACCCGGACCTTCTTCTGAAGATCATCCACGAGGGAAAGGGATTGACCATGCCGGGCTTCCGGGGCCGGCTGTCCAACCAGCAGATTGAGGCGCTGATCCACTACCTTCAAGAAACCAACCGCAAGCCGTGAAGGCGGCGGCCGATGCCGGAGGGTCGCTGCTTTCGCACGGCGTCCTCCAGGAGCGCGGACGTCATGCCCGTGCGGCGGTGTCCGAGCCGAGCAGGCTGTGGCGGAATCCGTACATTCCGTAGAGCGCGAGGCCCATGAGGAGCCAGATCAGGAACCTCATCCAGGCCGAAGCGGGCAGGCTCACCATGAGGTACAGACACAGGAGGATGCCCGTAAGGGGCAGGGGCTGGCGCCGGAAGGCCAGGTACAGGACCGCCAGTACCGCCATCAAGACTCCCTTGAACAACCAAGTGAGCCAAGCCGGGGCGCCCTCCGCGAACAGTGCCCCCTCCAGGACTCGGGGCGGGTGGATCGGCAGGAAGGCCACCGCCGCAAGGAGCGCCCCGCCTAGCAAGAGGGCGAGCCACGGCCCGCCGGGCACTCGGAAAGGCCTCTGGATCTCCGGGCGGCTCCTCCTCAGCACGATGACCCCCCCGCACACGATGCAGAAGGCGAAGAGGGTCCCGATGGAGCAGAGCTCGGAGGAAACGTTGATGGGGGTTACGGCCGCGGCCGTCGCGACAATGAGGCCCGTGCCGAGGGTCGTCAGGTGGGGGGTGCCGAACCGGGGATGGACCCGCGACAGGCCGGGGGGCAGGAGGCCGTCTCGCGACATGGCGAAGAGAATCCGAGGCTGTCCCATGAGGAGCACCAACAGAACGCTGGTGATCCCCGCCAGCGCCCCCACGCTGATCAGCGCGCTGGCCCACGGCATGTTCAAGGTGTTGAGGACGAGCGCGATGGGATCGGCCACCCCGAGCTGGGAGTAGGGAACCACGCCCGTCATGATGGCGGCGACGGCGATGTAGAGGACCGTGGCGATGAGGAGGGAGGCCATGATGCCCCGGGGCAGGTCTTTCTGGGGATTCTTGGCCTCCTCGGCCGTCGTGGACACGGCGTCGAAGCCCACGTAGGCGAGAAATACGATGGCCGCGGCCGTCATGACGCCCGAGAAGCCGAAAGGCATGAACGGCTTCCAGTTGGCCGGATTCACGTGCCACGCCGTGGCCAGAATGAAGAAGAGGATCACCGAGACCTTCAGGACGACGATGGCAAGGTTGACCCTCGAACTTTCCTTGATGCCCCGGACCAGGAGCCACGTGATAAAGAGGACGATCAGGACGGCCGGAAGGTTGAACAGGCCGGGGCTCGGGTCCCAGGGGGAGGCCGTCCACATCCGGGGAAGGAGGTCCGCTCCTCCGCCCAAGGTCATGTTAAGAAGGTTCACAAAGTAGGCGGACCACCCCGTGGAGACCAGGATCGCCGCCACCATGTATTCGAGGATCAGGTCCCATCCGATGACCCAGGCGGGAAACTCCCCCAGGGTGGCGTAGCCGTACGTGTAGGCGCTACCCGAAACCGGAATCATGGCCGCCAGTTCGGCATAGCAGAAGGCGGAGCAGGCGCACGCCGCCGCGGCGATGGCGAAGGAAAGGACGATGCCCGGACCGGCGTTGTGCGCAGCCTGAACACCTGGAAGCACGAAAATCCCGACGCCGATGATGCAGCCGATGCCGATGGCTGTCAGATCCCAGGCCGAAAGCACCTTGCGGAGCCTCCGGCCCTCCACATCCGTGTCCTGGAGCAGACGCGACAGGGACTTGGTCCTCATCAACCGAGATGCCATCCCCCCTCCCCTCTGGCCCGGATCGGCGACCGGCTACTCGATATCATTATGGGACAGAAAGGCCGCGAAGGCCAAACCGCTGGGCGCCGCCCCTTCCGGCCTCACTCGGGCCGGGGCCCTTCTTCCGGCGAGGGAGGGAGGGGAAGGCGCCGAAGGGCTTCGTGGAGGGCGAACCCGATCCACGCGTCCGTAGCCGCGTAGGTGATTTGGGAGGCGGTCAGAACATCCCGCGCCCAGTTCGAGGTCCGCTGGCCCTTGGCGATTCTCAGGCCCAGGACCTCCGCCGCCAAGCCCCTCAGGCCCCTGGACTTCAAACCCGCCCTCTCGGCCATGTCTCCTAATTCCACGAAGCCGCCGGGGTGAAAATAAGAGAAGGCCTGGAGGTCCTGCACATCCCGACCCACGGCCACGCCCGCCTTCAGGACCGAGGCGTCGGCGAGGAGCGCCTTCAATCCCTCCGGAAACCCGATCCGCCCCAATTGGAAGAGGACGGCGAAGTCCGCGCAGGCGAGCTGAATGAGCGCGGGGGGGTAGGCAACCCCCCTGCGGAAGGACGGCCGGGTCTCCGTATCGAAACCGAGGACAGGTTCTCCCTCAAGTCTTGCCAGGGCGGGTTCGATGTCCTCCTCTCGGCGCACGACGAGCACCTCGCCCTCCCAGCGTCCGGGCGGCATCTCCTGTGCGGCGCCTACGGCCGGGGAGGTCTCGGCGGGAGCTTCCGGCTTCAGAGCATCGGCGCTCACGGGCCCTCCAGTCGGAATTCCTCTCGGACCCTTTCGTCCGCCTTGGATCCCGGGCCCGTCTGGATCTCGGTCCAGGACGCGGAGCCTTCGGTGGAAAGGAGCACCACCGTGGAAGACCGGGTGCCGTAGGCCTGCGTCCTGGTGAAAATGGGGGAAAGGAGCCGCTCCGCTTCCAGCCCGATCCCCGTCTCCGGAAGGGACCCATCGGGGGCCGGCCGGTCGTCCGAAAGGAGGGCCAAAAGGTCCCCGGGCTCCGGGATGCGCTGGGAGAGAAGCCCTCGGAGGGCCCGCGTGCCGGCTACCGTCTTGGGCCAGGGCTCGTCCAGGACCCCGTTGCTGAAACCCCACACCCCCGCCTCAAGACGACGGAACCCGTCGGCCCGGTTGGAGAGCGCCAAAAGCTCCCGCCCGTCGAATAGGAGGAGATTGAAGGGCGGATACCGGTCCCCTTCGGCCCCCACGCGGAGGGCATAGCCTTCCGCTTTGTCCCGGGAGAGGAGGAAATCCCGCACGAGGAGGCCGCGCGAGCGCGCTCCCGGTACCCCCGCCCCCCGTCCTCGGATGTTCGTGAGAGCGGCCAGGCGGCCTCCGCGGGTCACGCCGAGCCACGTCCCCCCCTCCCGAAGGTCGCGACCGGCCAGTACACCCGGGGCCTCGGGCCACCAGCCCGAGGCCGCCGTTGGACGATCGTAGGCCTCATCGCGGTTGGCCGCCACGACGAGTTCGAGTCCCGGGCGCGCTCTCCAGCCGACGAGAATCAGGCACATGGGGGGTCAGCCAAGAAGCCCGTCGAGGGGCGATCCCGGGGAGACTTCCACCGGATCCTGTCCCCTTCTGAAGATCCTGGCGCCGCGGCTGCCCAGGAGGAGCAGGGAGGACCCCTCCCGCCGCAGGAGGCTGCTCTCCCTCAGGCCGATCACGACGGCCCCCGGATTGGCCTCCAGAAACTCGAGGATCCTCTCCTCCCGCGTCTCTCCGCCGTGTCCGGCGAGGGTTGCGTCCGTGTAGTGCGGATTGATTTGGAAAGGGACCAGGCCCAGAGCGGAGAAGCCGCCCGGTTCCACGATGGGCATGTCGTTCGTCGTCCGGATCGAGGGACAGGCCACGTTGGCCCCGGCGCTCCATCCCACGTAGGGCATCCCTGCCCTCGCCCGGGCTGCAATGGCCTCCCCGAGGCCCGATTCCCGGAGGTGCTTGAGGAGGTGGAAGGTGTTGCCTCCCCCGACCGCCACCGCGTCCGCCCGGGCCAGCTCCTCCAGTGGACTATCCACCTCGTGGGCGGAAACGACCTCCACACCGGCCGCGGCGAACCTCTCCCTGACCTTCGCCGCGTAGTCGTCCCAGGAGAGGCGGACGCCGGCGAAGGGAACAAAGAAGGCCCGACGGGACCCGTCCAGGAAGGACCGCAGGTGCGCCTCCGGCCATCCGAGGTAGGTTTCTCCGGGATTCGTCGAGTTGCTCAGCAGGAGAAGTCGCACCGGTGCCATGAAACCTCCAGGCGGCGTAGTATACCAGACCGCCACCCCCCCTTGCTGAAACCAATCGCGCGGTCCCGCGTATCACTCCAAGGAACACCTCCGGAACCCACAGGACTCCCCCCTTCCCGCCCTTCGGGGCGGTTTTTTTCGGGTGGCCGGAATCCGCGCGGGTTCGATCCGTGACGCGCGCGGGCGGCCGCCGCCCCGTTGTATAGTATGAGCGGAGGGCCGGGTGAGGCCCCACGGGGGAGGGCGCCATGGCAAGGACCTTTACCATCCTTTTCGTGGACGACGACCTTGGGGAGATAGAGGATCTCGTGGGCGACTATTTCTCCCGGACCCGCCCCGAGTGGCGCTGCGTCTTCGCGGACTCTCTGGACCTGGCGCGCGAGGCCTTGCTCGCGGAGGCACCGGACGCGGTTGTTCTGGACCTCGAACTTTCCCCGGGCGGCCGGGAGGGACTGGACCTCCTCTACCACGTCCGCAGACACTCCCCTACGGTGCCCGTCATTGTCCTCACCGACATCCGGGACGCCCAGGTCCTGCGGGATGCGTTCCTGACCGAGAAGGTGTCCGAGGACCTGACAGTCGAGGACGTGGACCCGGAGGCGTTCCTCTTCAAGGAAGAAATCCTGGCCAGCCAGCGCCTCGACGTGCTGGAGTGGAAGATCGCGAGGGGCCTCCACAAGTACGGACGGGTGGCGAACGACACCGGCATCCTCATTACCCACGGCACCGACACCATGGCCTGGGGCCTCTGTTACCTCCGCTACGCCCTCAAGGGGCTTCGCGCCAACGTGGCCGTGACGGGCTCGCAGGTCCCGCTTGAGGGGTACTTCTCCAGCTCCGACGCGCTCGGCAACCTCAAAACGGCCCTGTATCTGTTGAACCGGTTGAGGCCGGCTCACCTGTTCGCGGTCTTCAACAACGGACAGCGCGTCTTCTCCGGACGATTGACCAAGTACCGAAAGTGGGATACGGACGCCTTTGAGGGCCGATTGGCGGCCAGCGCCAGCCCCGACGGTATCACATCCGTCCGGAAGGACTGGGTGTTCATCCCCTACCAGGACCAGCGGCTCCAGGACCTCCACCTGATCCGTACTGGGGGCACGATCGAGTCCCAGCGGTCGTCCCAGGAGTTCGGGGCGCTCAAGCCCACGGGCGACTTCGTGTGGAAGTACCTCAACGACCCCCTCTCGGGATTTTTCGTCAACCCTCATCGCCACGACCTCTTTTCCCTGGACTCTTCCAACCTTTCCTACGAGCACTGGGCCAAGATCGCCATGGAGGTCCAGCGGATCGGTGTGGCGACGGCCGACATCCGCTTCGACCCTTCGGTGAAGCCCGTCTTCGCGAACCCCGTCTTCACGACGGGGGATTACGCCGCCCAGTTCGGAGCCTGCGGCAAGGGCGCCGTATTCTGTGGATACGGGGGGGGGAACGCCAACATCCTGGATGCCTCCGGTCACTCGGTCCTTCCCGCCCTGAAGGACGCCGTGGACTCGGGGAAATTCGTGGCGGTCACCTCCCAGGTGCCCCTGGAGCCTTATGACGCGGATTACGAGACGGGACTGACCCTTCTGGAGGCCGGCGGGGTCCCCTGTGGGGACCTCCCCCTGGCCGACGCCCAGCTGAAGCTCAGCTACATCCTGGGCCACGAGGAGGAACTGCGGTCGGTGGCGGCGGAAGCGGGTCTGTCGCCACGGTTCCTGGCGACGGCGGCCTTTCTGTCCGGGGTGTCCATGCGCCGGGCGTACAGCATGGACCTCTTCTGCCGGCTGCTCGAGAAGCGGGGGACGCCGTTGCGCGTCCACCCGGACGACCCCTTCGTGGCCCGCCCCTTCGAGGCGGGCCTGCGGGCCGTGGTTCAGGCCTGCAGGGACCCGAAGTAGGCCTCGGGACTCACCCTCACTCCCCCATCTCCTCCCGCTCTTGGGTGTTGAGGCGGGCCAGTGCGGAGCGGTAGGGCCACTCCTCCAGGAAGCCCTCCTCCTTGAGCAGGCCGAGCTTGGCGCGGTGGTATTCCCAGTAATCTTCGGCGTCCAACGGCTCCACCCGGTCCGCCAGCTTCACGAGCCTGGCCAGCCAAGCGAGGGCCTCTCGCCGCCGGCGCTGGTCCCACCAGGGAATCCCCGGGGTCTCCACGGGCTCCGCACCGGTCTCCACCGTCGCGGAAACCCTAAGAAGCGCCGCGGCGAGAAGCGAAGCGACGAGACCCGCGGTGCAGAGGCCCAGGAGCCAAACCCCTCCCGAC
>JBFLVU010000026.1:0-19604 GCA_040758175.1 Acidobacteriota bacterium
CCCCGAATGCAAGGCGTCGCGACGCCGTCGATGCCTTTGCGCATCGTCTAGGAGCGACAACGCCGCAGGCGGGGCCGTGCCGCGGCAACCCTACGGGCGCAAGGGATTGGGGGCCATCTGCTTTGTTGCGACTCGTCGGCGATGCTCCCTGCATGTTCCTCCTCGCCGCGCCTCGCATCTGGCCCCCAAGCCTCTTGCGCGCGGCCCGCAAGGGTTTTTCAGCAGCCTGCTAAGGCCGCGGCGCCCTTCTCCCCCGTCCTACGGGGAGCGCCGCCGGCATCGTCCGCCGGGCTTTCCGGGCCCGGGGAACGGTCAGATCATCTCCCGGTCTCACTGGAAACCGGGACGGCGGAAATACCGGGAAGTGAGGTGGTTTCTCCGAAGGGAAAGGGCCTCGCTCCCGTCCGGGGACCGAAGCCCCCACGGGCGAAGATATCAGCGCCACCGGACCCTGTCAAGAACGACGAGGCGCGCGCCCGATTTGAGCCGTTGGGGCCTGGACAGCGGAGGGGAAGTGGGGCATCCTGAGGGGGCGATCCAGCATCCCCGGGGAGCCCGATGACCCGAGAGCGGGAATTCGACGACCAGGCCTTGATTCTCGACCAGCTCACGGAGGTAAGCCTAGCCCTCTCCACCGAAAGGGACTTCCGGAAGCTGTTGGACCTGATCCTGTCCAGGGCCCTCCTCCTGGCTCGGTGCGACGCCGGGAGCCTCTACATCCGGGTTCCCGACGAAGACCCGGAGAATCCCGGCCCACCGCGCCTGCGTTTCGTGGCCGCCCAGAATGCCTCGGTGGCCTTCCGCTTCAGGGAGGCCGAACTGCCCATCACGGAGAGGAGCCTTGCAGGCCACGCGGCCCTCTCGGGGGAGCCGCTCCTCATCGAGGACGCCTACGCCATCCCCGCTTCGGCCCCCTACCGATTCAACGCCGGGTTCGACAGCGAAACGGGCTACCGAACGCGCTCCCTTCTTGTCCTTCCCATGACCAACCCGAAGGGCGAGGTGACGGGCGTCCTCCAGCTCATCAACCGGAAGAGGGACCCCGCGGCCTTGCTCGACTCTCCCGCGGCCGTCGAACGGGAGGTCGTCCCCTTCGACACCGCCACCACGCGCCTCATGAGGGCCGTGGGGAGCCTCGCCGCGGTGGCGGTGGACAACGCCCGCCTCTACGAGAACATCGAGCGCCTCTTCGAGGGCTTCGTGAAGGCTTCGGTGACGGCCATCGAACAGCGCGACCCCACCACATCGGGGCACTCCCTGCGGGTCTCGGCTTTGTGCGTGGGCCTGGCCGACGCGGCGGGCAGGGAGGAAACGGGGGCCCTGGCCGGGATCGCCTTCACCGAAGAGCAGGTTCGCGAGCTTCGGTACGCGGCGCTCCTCCACGACTTCGGAAAAGTGGGCGTGCGCGAGCACGTCCTCGTGAAGGCCAAGAAGCTCTACCCCTTCGAGCTGGAGAGGATCGAGACGCGCCTCGAGGTAGCACGCCTCCACAGGGAAAGGGCCATCCTGCTGCAGAAGGTGGAGGCGGCCCTTGGGGACGACCCCGACCGGAGGGATCGCCTCGCCTCCTTGGACCGGGCCCTGGCCTTTTCCGAGTCGGACCTCGCGCGCTTCCGCCAGACGATCCTCCGGGCCAACGAGCCCACGGTCCTGCCGGAGGGGGACTTCTCCACCCTGCGGGAGATCGCCGCGGCCTCCTTCACCGACCGCGAGGGGCAGGATCGGCCCCTTCTCGAACCCAGGGAGGTGGCCATCCTCTCGATTCGAAAGGGCAGCCTCACCGAGGAGGAGCGCCTGGAGATCGAAAGCCACGTGACCCACACCTTCGAGTTCCTGAAAAAGATCCCCTGGACGGGGGAGCTCCGCCGCATTCCGGAGATCGCCTTCGGTCACCACGAGAAGCTCAACGGGCGCGGGTACCCGCGCCGGGTCTCCGGCCCGGAGATCCCCGTCCAATCGCGCATCATGACCGTCGCCGACATTTACGACGCCCTCTCGGCCTCGGACAGGCCTTACAAGCGGGCCGTACCGCCCGAGCGCGCCCTCGCGATCCTCGAAGAGGAGGCCCGCGAAGGCTTCCTCGATTCCGCGCTCGTCGGCCTCTTCATCGGCGCCCGCATATGGAAGACCGTGGGCACGGGCAGCCTGCGGGTCTAGCCATGGCCCTCACGGTTCTCTTCGACGACGCCTGTCCCCTCTGCCTCGCCTCGTGCAGGCGCTTGGAGCGGCTCGACGTCTTCCGGCGCTTGCGCTTCGTGGGAGTCTCCCAGGCGCCGGACACGCTCCTCCGAGCCCACGGCCTTCGCCCCGAAACCCTCGCGGAGGCGCTCCACGTCGTGGACGCGCGCGGGAGGGTGCATCGCGGCTTCCGGGCCGTGCGGCGCCTGCTCTGGATCCATCCCCTGACCTGGCCCGCCGCGCTCCTTTTTCACCTTCCCGGCGCCGCCCGAGTCGGGGAGG
This sequence comes from Acidobacteriota bacterium, assembly GCA_040758175.1. GTDB lineage: Bacteria > Acidobacteriota > UBA4820 > UBA4820 > DSQY01 > JBFLVU01. Next base: position 2,461 of record JBFLVU010000026.1, read on the forward strand.
ATGTGTACAGGCGGGTGGCTCTCCGGCGCCATTCGAGGGTACCCTGGCCGCGGAAGGGGGAGCGAGGATGAGATCGCCCACCGAGCCGCTGCGCCTCGTCGTCGGCCTCAGCCTCGCCGTGGCCGCCGTCCTGGTCTGGTCGGGAGCCCACCCCCGCGACCGCCTCACCTGGTTCCTGGAGGTCCTGCCCGTCCTCCTCGCCTGGCCGATTCTCGCCCTCACCTACCGGCGCTTCCGCTTCACGCCCCTGGCCTACACGTTCATCGCCCTGCACATGGCCGTTCTCATGGTAGGCGGGAAATACACCTACGCCGAGGTTCCCCTTTTCAACTGGATCCGCGACGCCTTCGACCTCGGTCGCAACTACTACGACCGGGTGGGGCACTTCTTCCAGGGATTCGTCCCGGCCCTGCTCGCCCGGGAAATCCTCCTGCGCACGTCCCCCCTGCGGCCGGGCGGGTGGCTCTTCTTCCTCGTAACCTGCGTGTGCCTCGCCGTGAGCGCCGTCTACGAGTTTTTCGAGTGGGGCGTGGCCGTGGCCACGGGAACCGCCGCCGACGCCTTCCTGGGCACCCAGGGCGACGTCTGGGACACCCAATGGGACATGTTCATGGCGCTGATCGGAGCTCTCTCGGCCCAACTCCTCCTCTCCCGCCTGCAGGACCACCAGAGGATGGAGGGATAGGCGTTCGGAGCCGCTCTCGTCCGCCGTCTCCCGCCCCCCGTCTCTCGCTTCACACACTTTTCATTAGTAAAAGAAGATGCTCTTGTAACGGACGGTGAGGGTGGCTTCGGCGCGGAGAACGACCCGGCCGGGGAGGTCCAGCGCCACCCGGAGCGGATACTCCCCGGGGAGGAAGAGGGTTCGGTCGAGCCGGATGACCACGGGACGGATGAGGTGCTCCCCGGGCCCGAGGATGACTTCCGGACCGGCGCGCTCCTCCCGCGTCCCGTCCACCGCGTTGACCACCTCGAGGGAAACGGTCCGACCCTCCACCTCCGCCTCCACCCTCGCGGGGGCTCGGGACGGAAGGGTGACGGGCACAACGCCCCGGTTTCGCACGATGAGGAAGAGGGTCATAACCTGGCCCGGCCCATAGGCCGAGTAAGGAAGCGACACGTGCAGACCCAGCGCTGGTGACGGCCCCTGCGCAAACGCGGTCAAGCCGACCAACCCCAGCACCACCGCGACCAACCGCGTCCGTCTGCTCATTCTCCCCGCTTCTCCTCCCCCGATCCCGTCTCGCCTTTCTCCCTTTGCGTCTCCCGTCTCTCATCCCCCGTCTCTCGTCTCCCGTCTCCCGTCCCCTATCCGATGCACTCCCTCAGGGCGGAGGCGAGGTCACGCGTGGCGCCTGCCACCACGTTCCGGCCGAAGAGGAAGTCCTCCCCCCCGGAGAAGTCCGTCAGATGGCCCCCAGCGGCCCGCAGGATGGCGGCGCCCGCGGCCACGTCCCAGGCCCAGAGGCCGCGCTCCCAGAAGCCGTCGAAGCGCCCCGCCGCGGTCCAGCACAAATCCAGGGCCGCGGCCCCGCACCGGCGAATTCCCCCCGTCGCGCACGCCGCCTGGCGAAACCCCTTCACGTAGTGGTCCAGGTGGTCCAACTCCTTGAAGGGAAAGCCGGTGGCCACGAAGGCTCCCTCCAGGGTGCGCCGGCCCGTGGTCCGGATGGCCCTTCCGTTGAGCGTCGCGGGAAGCCCCTTTCCCCCTTGGAAGAGCTCGTCGTGCACGGGATCGTAGACCGCGCCCAGGGCCGGGGCCCCGTCCTCGATGAGGCCCACGGAGACGCAGTAGATGGGCAGGCCCCGGACGAAGTTGTTGGTGCCGTCCAGGGGGTCCACGCAGAAGAGGCGCCCCTCCTTGCCCGTGGCCGTGCCCGATCCCTCCTCCGCCAGGAGGGGCACCTCCGGACAGCGCCGGGCCAGGATCTCCTTTACGGCGGCCTCGCAGGCCTTGTCGGTGGCGGTGACGAAGTCGTTGGCTCCCTTCGCCTCCACCCAGGCGGTGCCCTCCACCCTCGCCTTCTTCAAGATCCTCCCGGCCTCCAGGGCCGCTTCGGTCATGGCCTCCAGGTACGTCTGCATCAATCCTCCTCGGGGTCCGAAGTCCGGTCCCTCCGGGCCCGGGGGTGGGCCGAGTCGTACACGGCCTTGAGCTGGGCCGTGGCCACGTGGGTATACTTCTGGGTCGTGGAGAGGCTGGCGTGTCCCAGGAGTTCCTGAATGGTCCTCAGGTCCGCCCCGCGGGAGAGCAGGTGGGTGGCGAAGGAGTGGCGGAGGGTGTGGGGCGAGGCGTCGGCGTCCGTTGGGATTTGGGGCAGGTAGCGCTCCACCGTGCGCTGGAGAGAACGGGCGGTGAGGCGTCCCCCCTTGAGGTTGATGAAGACGGGAGCGGCGGGGGGCGTCGGGAAGGCCGCCTTTCGTGCCGCCAGGTAGGCCTCCAACGCCCGGGCCGCGGGTTCCCCGAAGGGTACGATGCGCTCCTTCCTCCCCTTTCCAAGAACCCTCACGATTCGCCCCTCCAGGTCCAGCCCCTCGAAGTCCAGCCCGACGGCCTCGGATGCCCTAAGCCCCGTGGCGTAGAGGAGTTCGAGGAGAGCGCGGTCCCTCAGGCCCGCCAGCGTCCTCGTGTCGGGCCGGGGAGGCGCCTCCACCAGCGCCGCCGCCTCCTCCTCCGTGAGGACCCGCGGGACCTTCTTCAACTGTCGCGGCGTTCCCAGGGCGCGGGCCGGGTTCAGCTGGAGGCGTCCCTCCCGGTGGAGGTAGCGGAAGAAGGTGCGAACGGCGGCGAGCTTCCGCATGATGGTGACCTTGGCGAGCCCCCTCTGGTGGAGGTGCCCCAGGTAGGCCCTCAGGGTCAGCGCGTCCACGGATGCGATCTCCACGCCCGCCGGGAACAGGCGCCCAAGAAAGGCCGCCATCTGCTCCAGGTCGGACATGTAATTCCGAAGGGTGTGACCGGAAACGCGCTGCTCGTCCCGCAGGTGGCGCTCGAATTCGGAGAGGGCGGACTGGAGCGCGTCCTTCGCCATGGCGCCATTCTATACGCCGGTGGGCGGCCGCGCGAGACTCAGAGCCGGAGGCCCTTTTCCAGGAAGGCCCTCAGGGCCCTCACGGCCTCCCCCCGGTGGCTGTACCGGTCCTTCTGCGCCTGATCCGTCCGTCCGAAGGTCGTTCCCGAGGGCGGGTGGAAAAAGAGGGGGTCGTAGCCGAAACCGTTGGTCCCCAGGGGCTCCTCCGCGATGAAGCCGTGGACGCGCCCGCGGAAGACGCGCTCGCCGCCGCCGGGCAGGAGGAGCACGACGACGGCTTCGTAGTAGGCCGACCGGTCCGCGCCCTTCAGCCCCCGCATGCGCTGGAGGAGGAGGTCGTTGCGCTCCCGGTCCGTCCCGAGCCCGCCGTATCGCGCCGAATAGACGCCCGGCTCTCCGCCGAGGGCGGGCACGGCGATGCCCGAATCCTCCGCCGCCACCATCCCGCCCGGCAGGTGGGGCGCGTAGCCCTCGGCTTTCAGGCGCGCGTTCTCCTCGAAGGTGGTCCCCGTCTCCGGGACCTCTGGGGGACTCCCCACGTCCTCCAAGAAAAGGAGGGTCAGGGGCAGGCCTTCCAGAAGGCCGCGGATCTCGCGCTGCTTGCCGGGGTTGGACGTGGCGAAGAGAAGCTCGGGGAGGGCCATGGAGTCCTTTCTGGGCGGACCTCAGGCGTCCACGCGCGCGACGCGCCCGCCGAGGGAGGAGAGGCGACCCTCGAGGCGCTCGTAGCCGCGGTCCAGGTGGTAGATCCGTCGGACGGTGGTGGTCCCTTCGGCGCAGAGGCCGGCGAGGACAAGGCACGCGGAGGCCCGGAGGTCGCTGGCCATGACGGGCGCCCCCGTGAGCGGACGGGGCCCCGTCACCACGGCCAGCCTCCCTTCGATGCGGATGTCGGCGCCCATCCTCAAGAGCTCGGGAACGTGCATGAACCGGTTCTCGAAAATGGTTTCCTGGACCGTCCCCGTCCCCTCGGCCTGGGTAAGGAGGGCCATGAACTGGGCCTGGAGGTCGGTGGGGAAGCCCGGATACGGCAGGGTGAGCGCATCCACGGCCCGGAGGCGCCCCTCCGCCGCCACGCGGATCCAGTCCGTGCCCGTTTCCACCTTCGCGCCCATCTGGCGGAGCTTGGCGAGCAGGGCTTCGAGGTGCTCCGGAACAGCGGGGCGACAGGTCACGTCGCCCCCCGTGATGGCCCCCGCGAGCAGGAGGGTGCCCGCCACGATGCGGTCCGGAATGCACCGGAACCTCGCGCCGCCCAGCTCCCGGACCCCTTCCACCCTCAGCGTGTCCGTGCCGATGCCCTCGACCTTCGCCCCCATCGCGGCCAGGAGCCGCGCCAGGTCGGCCACCTCGGGTTCCCGCGCCGCGTTCCGCAGGGTCGTAAGGCCGTCGGCGAGGGCCGCCGCCATGAGCAGGTTCTCCGTCCCCCCCACGGTGACCCGATCGAAGACCACCTCGCCACCCCTCAAACGCCCCGCCGTCGCCTCGACGTAGCCGTGCTCCACCCGGATGTCGGCCCCCAGCGCCGCGAGGGCCCTCAGATGGAGATCCACGGGACGGGCGCCGATGGCGCACCCGCCGGGCAGGGACACCCGCCCCCGGCCGAAGCGGGCCAGCATGGGCCCGAGGACCAGGATGCTCGCGCGCATCTTTCGAACGAGGTCGTAGGGGGCCTCCAAGTGGCCCCCCGCGCGCGTGGTCTGTAGCGAAAGGGTCCCCTCCGCCCCGTCCTGTGCCGTCACGCCCAATTCGCGCAGGAGCTTGCGCATGGTGGCGATATCGGCGTGGCCCGAGGGGGCCTCGAAGACCACGGGCTCCCCCGTCAGGAGGGCCGCCGCCATGCACGGGAGCTGGGCGTTTTTTGATGTCTCCACGGCCGCGTCGCCCCGCAGGGGAACGCCGCCTTCGATCCGGAACGCGTCCATGCCGCCTCGCGGAAGGGCTCCGCCCTCCCCTCAACCCCCCGTTCCCGGGCCGGGGGCGCCGGCCTCCGGGCAGGGTATTTCGGCGTCGGGCTGGCCCTCCCGTAGCCTCGGAAAGATGTCCGTACGGTACACGCGGAAGATCTCCAGGGCCACGGTGAAGAAGAGCGGGCCCACGATGATGCCCAGGAACCCCAGGCTCGCCAGGCCCCCGAGCACGCCCAGGAGGATGACCAGGAGGGGCATGCGGGCCCGGGTGCTGATGAAGTAGGGCCGGATGAGGTTGTCGATGCTCGAAACCACCGCCATGCCCCAGATGGTGAGGAAGAGGGCCTTTCCGTACTGGCCCGCGGCGAAGAGGTACAGCACGCCGGGAACCCAGATCAGGGCCGTCCCCACCAGGGGGATGAAGGCGAAGACCACCATGACGGCGCCGAAGAACACCGGCGAGGGGAGACCCGCGATGGCGAAGCCCACACCCCCGAGGGCCCCCTGGATCACGCACGTGAGGATGATCCCGTAGAGAACCGCGTAGACTACGCGGCGCACGGCCGAGGCAATGATCTCCTTGTCGCACCGCTTGAGGGGGATGGCCTCCCAGAAGGCCTGGGTGATGGCCTCTCCGTCCCGGAAGGCGAAGAAGAGGACCGCCACCATGACGAAGAACTTGAGAATGGCCAGGAAGAAATTCTTGAAGAGGGCCTTCGAGAGGCCCACGGCCACCGTGCTCGCCGTCTTCATCGCCGCGAGGAGGATGGGCTTGATGTCCAGGTCCCGGATGTAGGGCTGGGCCCATTCGAGAAAGCTCTGGACCTTGGGGTTGCCCAAGGCGGCGTCCATTCCGGGGACCCGGCCCGTCGAAGCGTACTCCTCCAGGGCAATGATGACCTGCGCCGCCTCCCCCGCGAAGAGCACCGCGAGGAGGATGAACGGGAGGACGATGATCAGGACCACCGTGGCCGTCGCCAGGAAGGAGGCCACGTTTTCACGCCCCCGGCACCAGCGCAGGTACCGGCGATAGAGGGGGCGGGCCGCCAGAGCGAGGACCCCCGCCCACGCCAGGGCCGACAGGAAGGGCCACAGCAGGAGGACCGTGAGGGCCACCACCGCCACCAGCCCGAGGAGGTAGAGGAGGGTCAGGAACAGCTCCTTGTTCATCTCGCTCTCCCGATGGGAGAGTACACCACCCCCGCCGGGCCGAAAAGGGGCGGGCACCGGCGCATGCGCTTTGCCCAGGCTCTGAGAAAGCGTGAGCCTGAGGGACGCCGGGTCAGTCCCAAGGACCTTGAACGGCGCGGACCTTAGAGCGCCGCGCCACGAAACGGTCCGGCTTTGTTAGAATGATGTCTGCGTGAAGAGGAGGTTCCATGCGCGTGCGCAAGGCCGTGATTCCCGCCGCCGGGCTCGGCACCCGGTTCCTCCCGGCCACGAAGGCCTCCCCCAAGGAAATGCTTCCCATCGTGGACAAGCCGGTGATCCAGTACGTGGTGGAGGAGGCGGCGGCGGCGGGCATCGAGTCCATCCTCATCGTGACGGGCCGCGGCAAGGGAGCGCTGGAGGACCACTTCGACGTCTCCTTCGAGCTCGAGCGGGTGCTCGAGGCCCGGGGAAAGGCGGAGGACCTGCGCGCCGTTCGGGCCATCTCGGCCCTCGCGGAGATCTCCTACGTCCGCCAGCGGGAGGCCCTGGGGCTGGGCCATGCGGTCCTGTGCGCACGGGCCTGGGCGGGGAACGAACCCTTCGCCGTATTCCTCGGCGACGACATCGTGGTGTCGGAAACGCCGTGCATGCGCCAGATGCTGGACGTGTTCGAAAGCACCCGCGCGAGCGTCCTTGGGGTCATCGAAGTGGACCGGAGGGAAACCGGCAAGTACGGCATTGTGGCGGGCCAGACGGTGGGGGACAGGCTCCTGGCCGTCACGGACGTCGTGGAGAAGCCGGCGCCGGAAGCGGCGCCCTCTTTGACGGCGGTGGTGGGCCGGTACGTCTTCACCCCCGCCATCTTCGAGGAACTGGCCGCCACGGGCCCGGGCGCCGGCGGCGAAATCCAGCTCACGGACGCCGTGCGGGCCCTTCTGAAGCGGGAGAAGGTTTACGCATACCGGTTCGAGGGGCGGCGGTATGACACGGGCGACCGGCTCGGCTTTCTTCAGGCGACGGTGGAGATGGCCCTGGCGCGGCCCGATGTGGGTGCGTCCTTCGCGCGGTTCATCCGGGAGGTCGCCGCCTCCCTCGAGAAGAAGCCCTCTTGAGGAGGCAGGCACGCCCTTTTCCCCTGGTGATCCTGCTGGGGGCCGCGGCGGGACTCGCCCTCCTGGCCAAGGACCCCCTGGGCCTGAGAGCGCCCCTCCCCTTCTTCGACGGGTGCACCTCCTCCTTTGGGGAATACCGACGCACGCACTTCCACGGGGGGATCGACTTTCCGACGCGCCGAACGGTGGGCTGGCCCTGCGCCGCCGTGGCGGACGGGAAGGTGGTGCGGCTGCGCCGTGAGGCCGGGGGATACGGGCGCGTCCTCTACCTCCAGCTCAACGACGGGCGGATGGCCGTGTACGGCCACGTGTGCCGCTTCGAAAACGCCCGTCTGGGCCTGGAGGACCTCCTTCTGGAGGCCTGCCGAAAGGGGGGGACCTCCTTCCCCGGAGACGTGTGGCTGGATCCGCCCCCGCCGGTGAAGGCGGGCCAGACGGTGGCCTACTCGGGAGACCTCGGCGTGGGCTCGCCCCACCTCCACCTGGAGATCCGCCGCGGGGACGACCTACTGGACCCCTTCCTCGAGGGGATGCCCCTTCCTTCAGGCCTGGCGCCCCCCCAGATTGCAGGGGTGGTGATCGAGCCGCTTTCCTCGGAGAGCCTGGTGGAAGGCTCCTTTTCGCCCCGCTTTTATGCAGCGCGGCCCGGGAAGGGGGGGACGGCGGCCTTCGGACCGGCGGAAGTGACTGGACCTGCGGAGGCCTTCGCGGTGGTCAAGGACCACCTCGGCGTGGCACAGAACGCCGTCGGAGTGTCCGCCCTCTCGGCTTCCCTGGACGGGCGGCCCATCTTCCACATGGACCTGGCGTCCATCAGCCTCGCCCACTACAAGGATTCGCCGCTCCTCTTCGCGCCCGACCACGAGCGGGGCGGGGCCGCGGCCTACCGCCTGCGGAAGCTGCCCGCCTTCCGCGTGGCGGGCGTGGGCGGGGAGGGCCTCCCGTCCGGCCTGCCGCCCGGGGACCACACCCTCTCGATTCGCGCCGGGGGGCGTCCGGAGCGGTCGGCTTCGGCCTCCGGCGCCCTCCGGGTGCGGCCCGGCTTTGGCGCGGAGTCGAGGCTCTCCCTTCCGGGCTCCAGGTACGTCCTGAAAGACGCCGAGGTGGTGCCCGCCGGGATCCGGCTTCGCCTGGAGCGTGGGTCCGCCGAGGGAGCCACCCCCGTCCTGCTCGGCACCCTCCCGGTCCGCGGGCTCAGGGTCCTGTCGGGGCGATCCGCCGCTGTGGAGGCCCTGATCCCCCGTGAATCCCTGCCCGCCCAGGGAGCTCCCCTTGTCCTTGAGGGGGGCGCCACGGGATGGATCGCCGCCGCGGGGCCCGGGAGAATCGCCGCAGGACCCGTGGCGCTGGAGATCCCTGAAGGAGCCGTAGGGATTCTCAGGCCACGCCGCGACGGCTTCCGCCCGGGGACGGCATTCGAGCTTCGGGTCGGGCCCTACGCCGCCGCTCTCCGCGCCTCCGTGACCTATCCCGGCGTGAAGCCCGGCGGCGGGCTGGGCGTCTGGCGGGACCGGCTCTTCCTGGACAACTGGACGGGCAAGGCGGTGCCCTATCGCGGAGACGGGATGTACGGCCTGCGGGAAGACCGGCGGCCGCCGGTGTGGGGAAGACCGAGGGTGGGACGGATCCCGAACCAGGGGGATCCCCAACTCGTGCTTCCCATCTCCGACGCCGAGACGGGGCCGGACCTGCGGAGCCTCACCCTCCTTCTCGACGGCCAGACCGCCTTCGCCGACTGGGATCCGGATTCGGGCGAGGCGCGCGTGGACCTTTCCCGGTTGCCCCCCGGAACGCACACCGTGTCGGGCCGGATGCGCGACTTTGCGGGGAATGGGGCCGACCTCCCGCCCTCCCCCTTCCACCTCAAGTAGGCTCCCCCGCATGCTAGACTGGGACCCATGATGCGAACGCGGGGGGGGCTCCGGGTTGTTGTGCCCGTCCTGTTGGCGGCCATCTTGGGGCTTCCGCCGGCGGCCCAGGAGTGGGAGGACCCAGGCGATCCACCTCTCTTTCAGGCCGTTCTTCAGGGGGATTCGACCGCCGTCCGGAACCTCCTCGAATCCGGTGCGGACCCGGAGGGTCCGGGGTTCCCGTTTCCGCCCTTCGCCTTGTGGGCCTCGCGGAACGGCCGGGAGGACATCCTCCGCCTGCTGGTGGCGAAGGGCGCTGATCCAAGAGGCAAGGGAATCCTGCGCCTTGACCCGCCGGACCAGGGCTTTTACGGGAACACGCTGGGCGCCGCCGCCGGCGAGGGCCATCTGGCTGTGGTCCGCTTCCTGATGGAGACCTGCCGGGTGCCTGTCGACGATCGGGAAATCGTCGAGGACGGGACGGAGTCGGGCTGGACCGCGCTCATGTGGGCCGCCTCCGCCGGACGTGCAGACGTCTGCGCCTACCTCCTGGCCCAGGGGGCTTCTCCCACCGCCACCGACGGCCCGGGCCGCACGGCTCTCCACCAGGCGGCCCTCCGTGGACGGGCCGACATCTGCCGCCTCCTTCTTCGCGCGGGCGCGGACCCGGCATCGAGGGACCGCGAGGGGCTCCTTTCACTGCACCTGGCCGCGGCCTCCTCCGACCTGGATACCCTGCGGCTCTTTCTGGAACGCGCCCCCGACGTCAACGCGGCCTCCGCGACCGGGGTCCGCCCTCTCCACACGGCCGCCTCGGACGGGTCCCCCGAAGCCGTGGCGGCCCTTCTGGCGGCAAAGGCCGAGGTCCGGGCAAAGAACGACAACGGCTGGACGGCCCTCCACTTCGCCGCCCGGAGGGGAAACGCTGGCCTCTGCGCCACCCTGCTGGAGGCGGGAGCGGATCCAGACGCCCGGACCCGCACCGGCGAGACGGCCCTCCATTGGGCGGTTCACGCCGGAAGCCGCGAGGCCGTGGCGGCCCTCCTCCTCGGTGGGGCCTCCCTCCACGCCGAGAGCGGGGACGGGTACACGCCCCTGCACGTGGCGGCTCTCGTGGGCCAGCGGGAGATTGCCGACCTTCTCCTCTCCCGGGGAGCCCGACTCAAGGCGCGCACCGCCGAAGGGTTCACGCCCCTCCACCTGGCGGCCATGGCCGGCCACAAGGAAGCCTGCGAGCACCTCCTCGTCCAAGGCGCGGGCGTGGGAGACCGAGACCTGGACGAGTGGACGCCCCTCCACTGGGCCAGCTTCCACGCGAAGGACGAGGTGGCCTCGCTGATGCTCGCCTGGGGCTCGGACCCGGACGCGTCCAACGTTTCCGGCGACACGCCCCTCCACTTGGCGGCTTCGGCCAACGACGCCGAGATCTGCGCGGCGCTCCTGGCCCGGGGGGCGTCGGCGGGCGCCCGCAACATCCGCCAGGAGACTCCCCTCGGGCGAGCCCTCCGGCTGGGCCGTTTCGCCGCGGTGGAGGCCCTGAGAAAGGGAGGAGCCCGCTTGGGCCCCGGGGACGTGGACACCGCCGCCGGGCCCTACGGACTTCCCCTCCTGATCTGGGCGGCGGCGACGCGGAACGTGGAGAGCCTGGCCGACCTGCTGGCCCTCGGAGCCGATCCCGACGTCCGCGACGAACAGGGCCGGACGGCTCTCCACTTTTCAGTGGAGGCAGACGTCCCGGAAATTCGGGATCTCCTCCTCGATGCGGGAGCCGACCCGGGCGCGCGGGACCGGGAGGGGCGCGCGCCCCTGCACGAAGCCGCCGCCTTCGGTGGGGAGGACGCGGTGAGGAGGCTCCTTGCGGCAGGTGCCCCGCATTCCCCGGCCCTGGAGGAGTCCGGAGAAACGCCCCTCCTCGTGGCCCTGGCCACGGGTTCCACCGGTGCGGTCCGGCTTCTCCTGGAGGCCGGCGCGGACCCGGAGGAGGCCGATTCCCAGGGGCGCACCGCGCTCCACTACGCCGCCGCTTCGGGGGACCCCGCCGCCCTGGATCTCCTCCTGGCGAGCGGCCCCGACCTGTCAGCCCGGGACAAGGGGGGCCGGACGGCCCTGCACGCCGCCGCGGGATCCGGGGCCGTGGAGGCGGTTCTCCGCCTGGTGGAGGCGGGAGCGGACGCGTCCGCCGAATCGGGCGACGCGGCCACCCCCCTCACGGCCGCCGTGGAAAAAGGCCACGCCGGGGCGGCCGATGTTCTGAGAGGGAGGGGCGCCCGCCTGGGCCGGCCCCTCGAAGCGGACCTCTTAAGGGCCGTGCGCGGCGGGAAGCGGGAGGAGGCGCGGCGGCTCCTGAAAGCCGGCGCGGGACCGGACGCCGCCGATCTGGACGGGAACACGGCCTTGGCTTTGACGGTGGAACAGGGGGACGCGGAGATGGCGGAAGCCCTTCTGGCGGGCGGAGCCTCGCCCGACGGACGGGGCGGGAACGTCCCCCCACCCGTGGTTCTCGCCGCTGATTCGGGCGATCGGAGGCTCCTTGCCCTCCTGCTGGACGCCGGGGCCGACCCGTCCCGCTCCGCCCCGCCCGAGGGGCGCACGGCCCTGCATGTCGCCGTGTCCCTGGGCCGGCGGGATCTGGCCCTGCGGCTCCTGGAGTCGGGCGCCGATCCCAACGCCTCGGACGGGGAAGGCCGGACCCCCCTCTTCGATGCCTCCGAGGGGTTCCGCGGGGGGCTGGCCGGGTTTCTCCTCGATCGGGGGGCCGACCCCGCCGCCCGGGACCGGGAGGGGCGAACCCCCCTCCACGCGGCCATCCTGAGGAGGGACGCGCGCCTTGCTCAGCTCCTCGTGGAACGGGGGGCGGACGTCAACGCCCGGGACGAACACGGCGACGCGCCTCTTCATGCCGCCGTCCGCCGCCAGCTCACGGCGGCGGTGGCCACCCTCCTGGAGAAGGGAGCCGACACCCGCCCGAGAAACGCGGACGGGTTCACGCCCCTGGGGCTCGCTTTCGATCAGGGGGACCGGCACATGGCCGACCTTCTGAGAAAGAGGGACGGGACCCTGGGACGGTGGGTTCTGCCCGGCGAGGTCAAGTGAGCGGGGGGCGGGGTCGGAGAACCGCCCTGCGGCTTACGAGCCCGTCCGTTCGGCGCTCGGACTCTCCAAGGCGAGGGTGACCCTGTTGCGGCCCGCCTTTTTACTGGCGTAGAGAGCCCCATCGGCACGATTCACGAGTTCGCCGGCCGTCTCCCCGGGGAGCGCGGAGGCGGCGCCGACGGAGAGGGTCACCGAGACCCGCCGCCCGGCCACTTCGAGGTTGGAGCTCTCCACGAGGAACCGGAACTTCTCCCCCGCGGCCCGAAGCCCCGCCGGCGGGACGTTCTTCACGACGGCGAGGAACTCCTCCCCGCCCCATCTCCCCACGAGGTCGAAGGAGCGGGAGGCCGACGCCAGGGTGCGGGCCGTCATCCGCAGAACGCGGTCGCCGGCCTCGTGGCCGAACCCGTCGTTGATCTCCTTGAATCGGTCCAGGTCCATCATGAGGACGCCGAAGGGCCAGCCGAAGCGGTTGAGCTCGTTGAGGGCCGCGTCGAGGCCCATTTCGGCGAAGCGGCGGTTGGGGAGCTCCGTTAGGGGGTCGAGGTACGCCAGCCTCTCCAATACCTTCACCTGTTCCAAGGCGGCGACGCGGGAGGTGTGCTCCGTGAAAATTTCCACGGCCCCCGTCACGCCGCCGTCGGATCCGAAGATGGGGGCCGTCCTAACGAGGACGGGTACGCGGTGTCCGTCCCGGTGGTGAAGGAAGACCTCCGTCTCTCGGGATGTCCGATCCGCCATGGTCCTCGCCAGGGGGCAGGCGCCCGTGCAGAGCGCGCACCCCTCCAGATCCACGTGGGCCAGGAGGTTGTCCATGCACCGGTGGCCCACGACCTCCGCCTCGGAGTACCCGGTGATGCGCTCTGCGCCGCGGTTCCAGTAGGTGATGCGCCTTTCGCGGTCCACGAAGTAGACGCCGTCGTACAGGTTGTCGAGAAGGCTCTTGTAAAAATTCTGGTCCACGCAGAACCTTTCCCGCCCCGGGGGGCGGCCCACTGGCAAAACGCCGCGAGTGGAGCCCCTTCTTCCCAACGGTCAGCCCCGCCTCAGCACCCTTTCGCGGAAGAGCCTACCGAATTCGATGAAGGCCGCCGGACGCTCGTAGCGCATGAGCCACCTCAGCACCTCGTAGCAGACCCACGCCAGGTAGAGGACGGTGACCTCCTCCCGGAGGGAGGGGACGAAGAACTGGGCCGCGAAGAGGGCGAAGAGGACCAGGGCCTCGTGCCAGGCCAGCGCCATGTTCACGAGTAGGCAGGCGGCGAAGGCCGACTGGGCGAGGGTAAGGAAGATCTCGATCCGCTGGGCGTGGTCGAAGGGGATGGGCTCCACGTGCCCGGCGGAGAGTGCGTACACGAAGGGGATCATGGCGGCGAGCATGGTCCACTGGTTGATGTTCGAGGAGACCATGTTCATGAGCGCCATGGGGGCGCCGGTGATCCGCCGGGCCCAGTAGAAGGCCGACAGCTTCTCGGGGAATTCGCTCAGGAAGGGCGCCACCCACTGGACGAAGACGTACTGGGAGACGCCCAGGGACAGGGCCATGGCCAGCAGGGAGTGGAGGAAGGGCTCGGCCGTGAAGTAGATGAGCGCGGCCCCGCCGACGAAGAGCGTCCCGATGGTCAGGTTCCGCCTCCACGGGGCCATGACCACGATCTTGCGGACGGGCCACTCCTCGCCCTCCGGGTCCTCGAGTTCCTTGGGCGGGATGCGGTTCAGGACGAACATGTAGGCCGCGTAGATGCCCGTCAGGGCGATCCCGTCCCAGATGGAGAGACGGCCCTTCAGCCCCACGACCGTGAAGTACAGTACCCCGGCCAGAAGGCCCATGACCTCCACGCTGTGCTCCGGCTCCAGGCGGATGACGTTCAAGGGCCTTCCGTACTTGCGGCGGTGGAAGACGGCGGCCGTGGCGTAGATCATGGGCCACCCGAGGCCGACGAGGAGCCTGACGGCCCCTGTGAAGTTGGCCGACACCAGGTGAATCCCGTCTGGCGTGCGGGGGGCCTGCCAGGCGATGACGGCCTCCACCGCGAATTCGGGAAGGGTCTGGACCCAGGCCAGGATGGCCAGGGAGAGGCCCTGGGACATGAAGAACTGGGCCGACTCGGCGGCCCAGGCGATCATGAAGGCGCTTCCGACGATGGAGGGGAAGGTCCACAGCGCCTGAAGGGCGCTCCCCTTGGCGGCGGCGGCCGCCGCCGCTCCCGAGAGAATCTTCATGGATGCCTCATCCGAATGCGCCGCCTACGGCCACTGCCACACGAAGGAAGCGGGAGGAATGCCCGGGTTGGCGAAGGTGAAGGTGGCGGGCGTGTTCTTGGGGACTTCGGATTTCAGGGCCGCCCCGCCCTTGATCACGAGCTTCGTGCTCGATTTGTAAGTCACCGATGTCCAGGCCGCTCCGTCGATGGCGACGGTGGTGCTGGGCGTGAAGTGGGTCCCCGTCACGACGAACCGGAAGGAGGGGGTGGCCACCTTCTTCATGGAGGCCGCCTGGGGCGCCTCCAGGTAAGGGCTCACCTCCGGCGCGATCTTGCCGATGTCCACGCCCTGATTCATGGCCGAGGAGCCGCAGGGGGCTCCGCCCGTTCCGAAATGATGGAGGGCCACCACCTGAAACGGCTCGCTGTAGGTCAGAACGGGGGAGCCCGAGGAGCCGCCCTCGGTATCCGCGAAGTAGCCCACGTCGGTGTTTTTGGCGTTCCCCTTGAGGTTGACGGCCTGGATCGTCGCGTTTCCGCCGGCGTCCAGGTCCGAGGCGACGGCGAACCGTTTCGGGCTGCCTCCGGGATGCTGGGGGATCCAGATCCGCGTCCCCGAGGCGGGGGTGGAGGTCCCGAGGGTGAGGTGGCCGTACCGGGCGGCCGGCGCGTCCGAATCGAAGTAGAGGAGGCTGTAGTCGAGCTTCTGGCTCGTCGAGAGGAAATGGGCCCCGGTGCTGACCGTCTCCGTGGCGGGGACCCCCGCGCCGCACCCCGAGTACTGGTAGCGCCAGCGAACTTCCAAGGAGTTGGCCTCGCTCTCCGAGTCCACACAATGGTTGTTGGTCAGGAAGTGCTCGTAGGGCGAAACAAGGGATCCGGTGCAGAGGTACCACCCCCCGCCGTCGTCCTCGAAGAGCATCCGCCCCACGGCGTCCCCGGCCGAGCGGAGGGAAGGACCGTAACAGGCCGGATCGCGGGAGTCGTTGGAACCGCAGATGGACTCGGGATCGACGTGCCCCGATTCGGCGCGGACCCGCTCCGTCCCGCGGGCCAGGCCGTCCACCACCAGCCCCCAGGGCATGGAGCCCTCTCCGGACCAGACTTCCAGCTTCGCCCGCTCGCCTTCCACCGACGGCAGCCACCGGGCATCGAGGGGCCCCACATGGGAGAACACCGTCGCCCCCTCTCCGTCGTGGAGGAGGAAGAGGTCCTCGGGACCCAGGTCGAGCGTGTCCAGGTGGAACTTCAGGAAGGTGGCCCCGGGAAGGATGACCTCCTGGCTCCACATCCCGCCCCGGATGGGATGAGGGCTCTCGATCCTGGCCTCCAGCGAATCCCCGACCTTCAGCCGGGCGTTCAGCGAAAGCCCGCACGAGGCGGACGCGACGGCGGCTACCAGCAACGCGATTCTCCAGCGCATGGCAAGAACCTCCGCTCCCTCCCGCTTGGGGTGGAGCCGCCTCCCAACGTAGCTCCTTTGGCCGGCTCCCGTCAACGCGGCGGGGCCGTCAGGTGCGGAGGTTGAGGAGGAGGAATCCGCCCGCGCAGGCGAAGAGGAAGGCGGGGGCCCAGGCGGCCAGGGCGGGGTCGAGCCAGGCCATGACCCCCACGGAGTTGAACACCGCGGAAAGCGTGTAGAACCCCACCACGAGGAGGAGCGCGATGGCGATGCCGTACAGGGAGCCCCGGCGGCCCGCCAGGAAGGCGAAGGGGAGCCCGGCGAGCAGGAGCACGAGGGGGGCGCTGCCCTCGGAGAACTTCTTGTAGTAGTCCATCCGCTGCTGGTCGGCGGGAAACCCCCGCTCCTCCAGCCTCCGGATCAGGCGCCTCAGCTCCGCCGAGGAGAAGTACCGGCCCTCCCGCTGGGGCGGAAGGACGAAGTAGTCCAGCGGGAGCTTCACGTCGAGCCGTCCCGGAGCGAGGTCCTCAAAGGCGGGTTTCGCCCCGCGGTCCCACTTCCATCCCTTGGCGTATTCGAGGCTCGTCTTCTCCGAAAAGGAACTGCGCTTGAGAAAGGTGCGGCTGCGGAGTCGAAATCGGTCCGGTTCCAGGCCGTAGACCGAGAATCCCTGGAAGGACTTGGCGCGGGCGTCGTAGTGGTTGTAGTGGAAGAGGGCCCCGCGATCCGGCGCGAAGAGCCATACGTCCATGGTGCTGGCCACGTTGCGGGCCGTGTAGTTCTTGAGCTTGTCGCGCAGGTTCAGGGCCTTCCGGCTGGCGGCGGGCACCACGGCCTCCTGGAACCCCCACGTGAGGAACCCCGCCGCGGCGCCCAGGGCGAGGGCGGGGAGGCAGAGCCGGAAGAGGGAGATGCCGGAGGCCTTCAGCGCCGTGAGTTCGTTGGTCCGCTCCAGGATGCCGAAGGTCACCAGCACCGTCATGAGCACGGCGAGGGGGGCCAGGAGCGTGAGCACCTCGGGCGACCGGGCGAGGAGATACTTGAAGAGGACCTTTCCCTTGTCGGCCCCCGACAGGAACTCGGAGAGCCCCCGGATCTCGATGATCCAGTCCAGCAGGAGCACGGAGAGCCCGATGAGGAACGCGTAGCGGAGCATCTGTCCCAGCAGGTACCGGTCCAAGATCTTGAGCCAGGACCCGAGCCGGAACCTCCCCCGGGGGGACGTGCCTGCCGACGAGGGCTCCCGGGAAGGGAAGAGGAGCAGGATGGGGCGCATCCAGAGCGGCTCGGCCATCCGGTCCTTCCGGGCCAGGAAGAGGAGCCCGGCGAAGAGGAGGAGGGCATCGGGGAACCAAGCCGCCACGTCGGGCCGCACCTTGCCCGCCACAG
>JBFLVU010000027.1:0-19064 GCA_040758175.1 Acidobacteriota bacterium
GCCCGGGGTTCGCTGCAGGAAGTCGAGCGCGAATAGGTAGTCCTCGCGCCCCCTGAGAACGAACTTGAGGGCGTCCTTCGCGCTCAGATCCTCGAGGATCTCCGCCTGGAAAGAACCCGCCTCGCCACTTCCGGGCGCCTTCACGTCCACGACCTTGAGGACATCCCGGGGAAGCGCCTTCAGAGAGAAAGCGCCGCTCGTTTCGACGGATACCCGGTGCCCCCCTCGGAGAAGAGCGCCGCAAAGAGCCGGAGTGGCGGCCTGGGCCATCGGTTCCCCTCCCGTGACGAGGACCCTGGGAATCCCGAACCCGTCCGCCCTGGCACAAACGGCATCCACGGACATCCTCTCGCCCTCGTAATACGCGAAGGCGCTGTCGCAGTAAAGACAGCGAAGGTTGCAGCCCGTGAGCCGCACCAGTACGGTGGGATAGCCCGTCTCCGGACCCTCACCCTGCAGGCAGGGGTAGATCTCGTTGATCAGAAGGCTCGCGGCCGGGGGTTTCGCCCCGAGGTACCGGGACGCCCCGGACCCGCCGTCGGATTCGGTCATGGCACCCTCAACGGTAGTAGGAGGCGACGGAGGTGTCGGTTTCGAAGACGTTTACCCGGGAGACGGGCACCTCTCCCGCCAACGATTCGAAGACGTGGCGGGCGATGTTTTCCGCCGTGGGGTTCACCTCCGTGAAGGGGGGCACCTCGTTCAAGACTTGGTGGTCCAGGTCCTCGAGCACCCGGTCCACCTTTTCCTTCAGCCGGCGGAAGTCCACCACCATTCCGAGGGGGTCGAGCTCCATCGCGCCCACCACGACCTCCACTTTCCAGTTGTGCCCGTGGAGCCTCTCGCAGTTACCGGGATAGTCCTCCACGCGGTGGGCCGCGGAAAAGTGTCGGACGACTTTAACCTCGAACATGGGAACCTCCGGGTGGCCCGGCCCAATCGGACGCCTGGGCCGGCGCCCTGGGCTGGATGGACAGCATATCGGATGGGACGGAGGCTGTCAGCCCCGCGTCGGTGACGCCCCGCCCCGGCTCAGGAAGTCTCGGAAGGCCTCCGAAGGCCGATCGCGGAGGGCCGAAATCACGGCCACGCTCGCAAATCCCCTTCGCCAGAGCGTTTCGGCTTTCGTCGCCGTGATTCCACCGATGGCCACCACGGGCCAGGGCGATCGGGAGAGGACCTCTCTCTGTACGAGCGGCGGGACAACCGGGTCCGCCTCCTCCTTGGTGGCCGTCGGATACACCGGCCCAAGAGCCAGGTAGTCCAGGGGAAGGTCCAGGGCCCGCTCGAATTGCTCCAGGCCATGGGTGGAATGGCCGATGATCCTGTCTCCCCCCAGCAGCACCCTGGCTTCGGGGACGGGGAGGTCGCTCTGGCCCAGGTGAACGCCATCGGCCTGCGCAAGGAGGCAGAGGTCCACCCGGTCGTCCACGATGACCCGGCACGATGCGGGCCTGGCCAGTCCGACGAGATCCCTCAAGTCCGCCAGGCGCTCTTCATCGGGCCCGGTCTTCCGGCGGAACTGGATCATCGTGCAGCCGGCGCCGATCAGGGATGTGGCCCATTCGAGCAGCGCCCCCCCTCTCAAGGCGTCCGGGGTGATGGGATAGACCGGCGGGAACTCCAGGGGGGGCGTTCTCATCGCGCGATTCATCGCACCGGCGGCCGGGGTCCGGCCGCGGCGCCTCTCAGGCCATGAACCGTTCCATGAACTTCGTGGAGAGGCGGCCCTCGATGAAATCCTCCTCGTCCATGATCTTCAGGTGCATGGGGATGTTGGTCTTGATCCCCTCCACGACGAAGGAGTCGAGGGCCCGCTTCATGCGCATGATCACGTCCTGCCGGGTGTTCCCGCGGACGATGAGCTTGGCGATGAGGGAGTCGTAGTGGGGGGAAACGAAGTACCCGGCGTACGCCGCCGTGTCCACGCGGACGCCGGGCCCTCCGGGAGCGTGGAAGGTCGTGATGCGTCCGGGGCTCGGAGTGAACCGGACCGGGTCCTCGGCGTTGATCCGGCATTCCATGGAATGGCCGCTGATCTTTACGTCCTTCTGGCGCCAAGTCATCTTTTCCCCGGCGGCGGCCATGATCTGGGCCTTGATCAGGTCGATACCCGTAATGTTTTCCGTGACCGGGTGCTCCACCTGGATGCGCGTGTTCATTTCCATGAAGTAGTACTTCCGGTCGTAGTAGAGAAACTCCATGGTACCCACGGTGTGGTAACCCACCGCCAGGGCTCCCTTCACGGCCGCCTCGCCCATCTCCTTGCGGAGGAACTCGCTGAGGACCGGCGACGGAGCCTCCTCGATGAGCTTCTGGTGGCGCCTCTGAATGGAGCATTCGCGCTCGAAGAGGTGGATCGCGTTCCCGAACTGGTCCCCCAGGATCTGGATCTCGATGTGCCGGGGGGCCTCCAGGTACTTCTCCAGGTAAAGGTCCCCGTTTCCGAAGGCGGCCGTGGCCTCCGCGCCCGCCATTTGGAAGGCGAGTTCCATGTCCTTCTCTTCGGGAACCACGCGCATCCCCTTGCCGCCCCCGCCCGCCGATGCCTTGAGGATAATGGGATAGCCGATCTCCGCGGCGATCCCCTTGGCCGTGTCCACGTCGGCCACGGGCCCGTCGGACCCGGGCAGAATGGGCACGCCCGCGCCCTTCATGGTCCGCTTGGCCTCGGCCTTGTTTCCCATGAGGGAAATGGTTTTCGGGGTCGGGCCGATGAAGGCGATATTGCAGGCCTGGCAGACCTGGGCGAACTCGGCCGATTCGGAGAGGAAGCCGTACCCCGGGTGGATGGCGTCCACGTTGCTCACTTCGGCGGCCGCGATGAGATTCGTGATGTTGAGGTACGAATCCCGGCTCGGCGCGGGCCCGATGCAAACGTTCTCGTCCGCGAAGCGAACGTGGAGGGAATCGATGTCCACATCCGAATGAACGGCCACCGTCTTGATGCCCAATTCCTTGCAGGCCCAGATGATCCGGAGCGCGATCTCCCCCCGGTTCGCGATGAGCACCTTTCTGTACATGGCTTCGCTCAGGCCGGCTGGACGAGAAACAGCCGTTCGCCGTATTCCACGGGCTGGGCGTTCTCGGGGAAAACGTCCAGAACGACGCCGTCCAGCTCGCTCTCGATCTCGTTCATCAGCTTCATGGCCTCGATGATGCAGAGCGTCTGGCCCTTTCGGACGGTGTCCCCGATCTTGACGAAGGGCTCCGCACCGGGGGCCGGGGACCGGTAGAACGTTCCCACCATGGGGCTCTTGACCTCCGTGCCCCTCGCGGCCGCGGCCGGAGTGGCCTCACCGGCCGGCGGGCCCTGGACGGCCGCCGGGGCCGCGCCCGAGGCGGGCGGCGCTGGAGGGGCCGCGGCGGGAGCCGGAAGGGCCTGCCCGCTCGGGGGGACCATGAAGTAGGAGGGCCCTGCGGCCGGAGTCGCCTCCGACGGCCGAAGTCCCTTCGAAAGGCGCAGCCGCATGCCGTCGCCCTCGATTTCGATCTCGTTCAGATTGCTCTTGTCGAGCATATCCACGAGTTTCTGGATGTCCTGAATCTTCACGGTGCTCCCCTTCTCGTTCTCGGGTTTGGCCATGTCCACCCCTTCCGGCGCCCTCATTAGTACCACGCCCCCCCTTACCCACGTCAAGCGAGGGGTCTCAGGTTTTCTTCTCGAAATCCTCAAGGAGGTCCATGCGGCCGGACAGGAGGGAATTCAGGCCCTTCTCGTCGAGTACCGGGAGGTCCAGCCGGCGCGCTTCTTCCAGTTTCGAACCCGCGCCGGGGCCCGCGATCAAAGCCGTCGTTCGGGCGCTGACCGACCCCGAAACGGAGGCGCCCAGAGCCTCGAGGGCCGACTTTGCCTCCGAACGCGTCATGGACTCCAAAGTCCCTGTCAAAACGAAGCTGAGCCCTTTCAGGGGGCCCGCCACAGGGGGCGCCCCCCCGCCGCTCATCCTCAACCCCGCTGCCCGGAGGCGCTCCACCATGTCCCGGTTGCCGGGGACCTGAAAGTAGGCCACGACCTCTCCCGCCACCTTCGGGCCCACGCCCTCGACCCTCATGAGGTCCTCCACCGGTGCTCCCATCAGGGAGTCCACGTTAGGGAACGCGAGGGCCAGGGCCTTGGCCGTCTCCAGGCCGACCTGCCGGATCCCCAACGCGTAGAGAACGTTTCTGTAGGGACGCTCCCGGCTGGCCTCGATCTGGCGCAACAGATTGGAGGCGGACCTTTCGGCCATCCTCGGAAGGGAGGCCAGCATACCTCCGTCCAATCCGTAGAGGTCAGGCGGTGATTTGACGATCTCCTGTTCGACGAGTTGGTCCACGAGGGCCCTGCCCAACCCCGCCACGTCCATGGCGTCGCGGGAGGCGAAATGCCTCAGCCCCTCCTTGAGCTGGGCCGTGCAGGACCGGTTCGCGCACCGGAG
This sequence comes from Acidobacteriota bacterium, assembly GCA_040758175.1. Lineage (GTDB taxonomy): Bacteria > Acidobacteriota > UBA4820 > UBA4820 > DSQY01 > JBFLVU01. The sequence continues at coordinate 4,422 of JBFLVU010000027.1, forward strand.
AATGGCCTCACCCTCGGCCCGATGCACCGGGCCCGAACAATCGGGGCAGACCTCGGGAAACCGGAAGGGCTCCGCCCCGGGAGGCCTCTTCTCCGTCCGCACGCCCACGACGTACGGAATTACGCCTCCGGCCCGCTCCACCAGGACCGTGTCTCCCACTCGGACGTCCTTTTTTCGGAGGTCCTCTTCGTTGTGCAGGGAGGCGCTCGTCACCTTGACCCCGCCGATCCGCACGGGCTGTAGCTTCGCCACGGGGGTCAGGGCGCCCGTCCGGCCCACTTGGACCGCAATGCCTTCCACGCGCGTCTCTGCCTGTTCGGGAGGGAATTTGAAGGCGACGGCCCAGCGGGGCGACTTGGCGGTGACTCCCGCCCGTTCCCTCAGGAGCCCCTCGTTCAGTTTGATCACAACCCCGTCGGCGTCGTACTCCAGTTGGTGCCGATCTCGCGTCCACGCTTCGCAGTAATTCAGAACTTCCTCGACTCCCCTGCAGAGGCGCGCGTTGCCCTCCACGGGGAAGCCCCAGGCCCGAAGCGCCTCCAAAACCCCCCACTGGGACTCGGGGGCGGCGCCATCGGAGCGGAGGATTTCGTAGCAGAAAAGGGCGAGAGGCCTTTCGGCGGAGACTCTTGGATCCGTCTGCCTCAAGCTTCCCGCGGCCGCGTTACGGGGATTGGCAAAAGGCGTCTCTCCCTCCTCTTCGCGCCGGAGGTTCATCTCCGCGAAGGCGCGGACCGGCAGGTAAACCTCCCCCCGGACCACGAGCCTATCGGGCGCGCCGCGGAGTGAAGCGGGCAGGGACCGGATCGTCCTCAAGTTATCCGTGACGTCCTCCCCTACGATTCCGTCCCCCCGCGTCGCGCCCCGGACGAACTCGCCCCTTTCGTAATGGAGGGCCACGGAAAGGCCGTCGAGCTTGATCTCGCAGACGAAATCAAGGTCGCTCTGGCCCAGCATCCTCTCCAGCCTCCCGCTCCATTCCAGGAGGTCCTCGCGACCGTGGGCGTTGTCCAGGCTCAGCATGGCGGCGGGGTGGTGGACGGGCGCGAAGCCCCGGGCCACCCTCCCACCCACTGTCTGCGTCGGGCTTTGCGGGAGCCGGATCTTCGGAAAGGCGGACTCAAGGAGGCGCAGATCCTCTTCCAACCTGTCGTACTCCGCGTCGCTGATCTCCGGAGCGTCCGCTTCGTAGTAGAGCCGGCGGTGGCGCTCGATTTCGGCGCGCAACGCCTTTGCACGGGTCTCGGCCTCTCTCCTATCCACGGGACGGTACCTCCGCGGGGAGCACCAGCCTGAACCTCGCGCCCAAGTCGGGGGGGCCCACGATGGCCAGCCGTCCACCCAGCGTCTCCGCCAACCGCCGCGCGATGGGGAGGCCGAGGCCGGTCCCGCCCTGGCGGGTCGTGAAGAAGATGTCGAAAACCCGTTCGCGCTGATCCTCGGGAACGCCGGGACCCTCGTCCCTCACCTCCACCGCCGTTTCCCCGCCCCCCTCGGAGATCGCCGTGACGCACACCTCGCCCCCCTTCGGGGAGGCTTGGATGGCGTTGAGAACGAGGTTCAGCAGAGCCGTGCGGAGGAGGCCTTCGTCCGTCTCCAGGGAGGGGAGGTCCTCTGGGACCTCGACGCGGAGCGTGATCCCCGAGGCCTTCGCTTCTTCGTGCACGAGCCGCCTCAGCTCCTCCAGAACCCGCTGGAGGCTGGTAGTTTCGATCAACGGCGTAAGGGGGCGCGCATACAAAAGGAAGTCGTTGACTAGGCGCTCGAGCCGGCGGATCTCCTTTCGGATGGGGTCCAGCCAGGACCGGATGTCTTCCTGGGAGGCGCCAGAAGTCACCTCCTCCTCCAACATCTGGAGGTTCATCTGAATGGAATTGATGGGGTTCTTGATCTCGTGGGCGATGCCCGAGCTCAGGAGGCCCAGATAGGAGAGGCGCTGCTGGCTCTGAACCTCCTGCTCCATCCGCCGGCTGAGCGTGAGGACCCTCAATACGTACACGTAGGCGAGGCCCACCATGGCGAGGATGACGGCCACGAGGAGGACGAATTTGGTGATGAGTTCCCGCCGGAACTCGTCGGCTTGGCGGATCAAGACGCTCTCGCTCACGGACAGGACGGCCCTACCCATCTTCCCGGGCTCCATGGGCACGGAGACCTCGATGGGGATCCGGTTCTTCGTTTCCACCCTCTGCTGTCCCGGCTTGAGCCCAAGTACCTCCACGTCCCCGCCCAGGAGCTGGCCACCCTTTAGCCGGTCGTCCCGAAAGACCAGGGCTCCCTTCTCGTCGTAGAGTTCCACCGACTCGAAGAACTTCTTCTCGGCCGCGAACTCGTTGAGCCGCGTGGTCACGATGGTCTGTTCCTTGAACCCCTTCTGGACCTCCGTGGTGGGTATGCGGGCCATGAGCGCCCTCAGTTCCTCGGAGTATCCCTGCAAAACCTTCGCGGTTTCCCGCTTGCCCAGATCGCGGATGATGATCGTGGCGCCGAACCCAACCACCGCGAGAAAAATGGCGGCGAAGACCACGGAGGCGAGGATGCCCTCCCTCCGGAGGGCGGACTGCCTTGAGACAACGGGGTTCTCCTCAGGAAAACCGGGCATCGGGAACCTCCGCGGGCCTTCGCCCAACCACCGATCGATCCGAGGGTGCCACTTCGCTGAACACGCGCATGGTGACCGTCCTCCGCGCCTTTCCCTGGCTCCCGTTCCTGTCGCCCTCGTGTCCAAGTGTACAACGGGTCCAGGGGATCGGGGGGACTCGGCGCGCGAACCGCTCTCGCCTATAATGGGGACCCGGAGGGCCGGAGCCCATGAACAAAACCGTTCTCGCCGTCTCCTGCTTCGACGCGTCCGCAGCCACCGGCCTCGCCGCAGACCTGAAGTGCTTCCAAACTTTCCGGGTTTACGGCGCGGGGGTAGCGACGGCCATCGCCGCCCAGAACACGGTAGGGATCCAGGGTCTCTTCCCCGTTTCCATGGAGATGGTCGGACAGCAGATCGAGGCGGTGGCCTCCGACCTCGCACTCCACGCCGTCAAGGTGGGCGTGGTCCTCAACGAGCCAACCGTGCAAATTCTGGCGAGCCTCATCGAGGCCTTCGGCCTTCAGTCCATGTTGGTGGTGGATCCCGTCTTTAAAGCCTCCACGGGAGAGTCGCTCCTGGACGAGGCGGGGCTCGCCTCGCTCAAGGCCAGGCTCCTTCCCCTCGCCTTCGCCGTGACCCCGAGCGCCGCGGACGCCGAGGCGCTCACGGGCCTGAGAATCACCGACGCCGCCTCAGCGAAGGAGGCCGCCCGAGCGATCCAGGCCATGGGCCCGAGACACGTGGTGCTCACTTCCTTCGCCCCCGATTCGGGCCGCGCCATGGACCTTTGGTATGACGGCAACTCCTTCCACCTCTTCGATGCGCCCCGCCTCGTAACCCGGAACACACTCGGCATCGGCACGACCTTCGCGGCGGCGTTCACCGCGCTCCTGGTTCGCGGCGCCGTCGTCGGGGAAGCCGTGGACAAGGCCAAGAAGTACGTTGCCAAGGCCGCGCAACATCCCTTCGTGCTGGGCAAGGGCAAACAGCCGCTCAACCACACGGTCCCCATGTAGGGTCTCGGCCCGTCCGCTTCCGCCGCTTCGGCCGATCCCCATGCCTGGCGTTTGCCCAGACAGACGGGAATTCCGTCACCAAATAAAAGGTTCTTGATTTCTAGCATTTTATGATTTAATATCTATCCTTGAAGGTGCATTGCATGACGCGCGCTGAGTTGGCCAAGCGAGTACACGAGGCACACGGGGGCATCACCTACCAGGAGGCCCGGGAGGTGGTGGAGTCGGTCTTGACCCTCATGTCCGAGGGGCTCTGCCGGGAAGGGCGGCTCCTCGTTTCCGGCTTCGGAACCTTCAAGGTCGTGGAGAGGAAGGCCCGCACCGGGAGGGATCTCGGAAAGGGGAATCCGGTCCAGATCCCCACCCGGAGGACCGTCGTCTTCGTTCCCTCCCGCCAGTGGCTGAACGAGATTGCGCCATGAAGAACCCGGCCAGCCAGGGATCCGTCCCGGGACCTTCGCCGTCGCTCCCCGCGGGAATGCCCGAGAAGATCTATTACAAGATCGGCGAGGTTTGCGACATCACCGAGGTTCCGTCCCACGTCCTTCGTTTTTGGGAAAAGCAGTTTCCCCAGCTGGCGCCCAACAAGACCCAATCCGGGCACAGGCTGTACAAGAAGCGCGACATCCAGACGGTGCTCCAGATCAAGAACCTGCTGTACGACCGCAAGTTCACGATCCGGGGCGCGCGGGAGTTCCTTTCCTCCTCCGTTCCGGGAACTCCCCAGCCCCCCGCGCCCCAGGAGCCGGGAGCCCGGCTGGGGCGGCTCAAGGAGGGCCTCCTCCGGCTCTCCGCCCTCCTCCACCGGCCCGTTCCTTTTGACAGGTAGGGCGCGCTGTGGCATACTCCCGGATGCCCTGGGCACTCTGGTGCCCCCAAGGTCGGGACGTGGCGCAGCCTGGTAGCGCACTTGCTTGGGGTGCAAGGGGTCGCTGGTTCAAATCCAGTCGTCCCGACCATCTTTCCTGAATCCGAAGAGACCCGGGACTCGGCCCGGGTCTCTTGGTTTGACCCCCCGGGGAGGCGACGCCGGCGATGAACTATCACGAACTCTTCCGGAAGCTGGAATTCCAGCTCTCGCGGATCGAGAGTCAGCCGAGCCTCAACCGGACCATCGGCCGGCTCATCGAGAGCCTCCTCGCCGACTTCTCCGTGGACCTGGGACTGGCGGGCGCGCGTCTCTACGCACTGGACGAGGAGTGCCAAGCCTATCGCCTGATCGCCAAGTTCGGATCCGACATCCCCGCGCCCATCGGGTACGCCATCCCCGTCGCCTACGACCCCATCCAGGTCGTTCTCCGCAAGGGCATCGCCTACATGGAGGTCGGAAGCCAGGGCGTCGACCCCAAGATCGAGGGCGACCTGGGCGTGGAGAGATTCGCGGCCATCACCGTGGGACCCGAGAAGAAACACCTCATCGCCTTCACGGTGGAGGCCCACAGGCGAGAAGAAGTGGACGACGTCCTCTTCGCCCTCTCCAGCATCCGCCACGCCATCAACTTCAAACTCGCCCAGGAAAAGCTCGAGGGCGTGATCCTCCAGAGCCGCGAAATCCAGCTGTCCCTCCTGCCCGAGGGGGACGTCCGCTTCGAGGGCTTCGACATCGCCGGCCGCTCCCAGCCGGCGGAGCTCGTCGGGGGGGATCTCTACGACTTCCTCCACATCTCCCCGAAGATCCTCGGGATCGCCGTCGGGGATGCCACGGGCCACGGCCTCCCCGCCGCCCTCCAAGCGAGGGACGTGGTCATGGGCCTCCGGATGGGGATTTCCGAGGACCAGAAGATGGTCAAGGTCTTCGAGAAGCTGAACCGGGTCATCCACTCGTCCCGTTTGACTTCCCGCTACGTGTCCCTCTTCTACGGCGAACTGGAACCCGGGGGGCACTTCATCTTCGTGAACGCGGGCCACAATCCTCCCTTTTATTATCGCTTGAAGAAGGACCGCTTCTACCCCCTCGAGGAAGGCGGACGGGTTCTCGGGCCCACGTCCGACGCGACCTACCGCAGGGGCTTTTACAAGATCGACCCCGGAGACGCCGTCCTCTTTTACACCGACGGCATAACGGAGGCCATGCGCCCGGACGGGGAGCAGTTCGGCGAGGAGCGGGTAAAGGCCATCGTCCGCGAAAACCTTGCCCGCCTATCCTCCCGCGAGATGGTGGAACGGATCCTCGAGGAGGCGGCAAGCTTCTCCGCCGGGGGCGCCTACCTGGACGACCGGACCGTGGTCTTCCTGAAGCGGCAGTACTGACCATGGCCCGGAGGAGCCGGCTTTTCACCCTGTTGGACGTCCTTCAGCTCCCGGCGGGGCTCCTCCTCTGGGCGGCCTTGCTCTTATTTCCCGCCACGCGGGACGTCACACTGGGTTCCACGTCGCTTCCCATACCCGCCCTGGAGCCCTTCGGCGGCGCTGGCCCGGTGATTCTCGTGGGCGTCCTCCTCGCGGGCTCCCTCGTGGCCAACCGGTACAAGTTCGCCATGAACACGGGGAGCTTCTTCGTCTCCTTTGACATCTCCTTCGCCATGGCGGCCTTCTTTCTCGTGTCACCCCTCTCCGGGATGGCCCTCGCCTTTGCAACCACGCTCGCCGACTGCCTCCAAAGGTTCCGAGCCGGGGCCCTCAGGCCGCCCAAGCTCTACCGGATGTTCGCCAGCATGGCAGGCAACCGCCTGCTTCGCCTGGGCGCATCTTTCGCCTGCTTTTACGCGATAACCGGCGACCGGCCTTTCACGGGATCCGCGCGCGATTTCGTGGCGGGCTTCGCGGCCTTTGGGGTCTACTACCTCGCCAACAACCTCGCCTTCCTACCGCTCGAACTGGAGGCGCGGGGAGACCTTCGCGGCTACCTTCGGGAGGCGCTGAAGGACGACCTCCCCTATTCCTTCGCCATCCTCGCCCTCGGTTTCGTCATGAGCCTCGTGGCCCTCCAGGTTGGCCTGGCGGCCTTCCTCCTAACAGCCTCCTTCATCGTCGCCGCCACCATGGGCCTTTCGGCCCTTACCCGGGCCCAGCGCGACCTGAGGGGAAAGGTCGAGGACCTGACCATCCTCAGCCGGGTTTCCGCCGCCGCAAGTTCGGACCTGGACCTGATGCCGATGGTCGAGTCCTTCACGCGGTCCCTCGCGCGTCACCTTCCAGCCGACGGCATCGGGGTCATTTTCTACCAGCGGTACGCTACGACGATCTACCTCGTCCAGGTCGAGGGGGAGAAGAGCCGCTCGACCTATCTCCCCGAGGAGCGGCGGTTCCAGTACGACCAGCTTCCCCTTTCCGAGCCGAGCCAAAAGCTGGGCGAGCGCCTCTTCGAGTTCCTCCAGCCCCTGGAAACGGCCCCCTTCCTCATTCCCCCGTCCGTGTTCGGACTCCCCCTCCTGCACGGGGGAGAGCCCTTCGGGGGAATCGTGGTCTACTCCTACCAGGCCGACGTCCCGCTGTCGGACAAGCGCGAGCTTCTCGAACTCTGCGCCCAGTCCTTGGTGGTGGGGCTCGAGAACTGCTTCCTCCACCTACAGGCCATCCAGGATCCACTGACGGGCCTGTACAACCGGTCCTACTTCCTGTACCGGCTACAAGAGGAACTTTCCTTTTCGGCCCGCCACCGGGCCCCCTTCGCCCTCATGATGGTGGACCTGGACGACTTCAAGGCCGTAAACGACCACCTTGGGCACGCGAGCGGCGACACGGTCCTGCGCCGGATCGGCGATCTCCTTCGGCGGGAGACGCGCCGCGAGGACGTTCCCGCCCGGTACGGCGGCGACGAATTCATACTCCTCCTGCTCGGCTGCCGCCGCGACGCCGCCCTCGAAAAGGCCAAGAAGCTCCGGTCCCTCATCGGTTCCAAGGCACTGCCCAAGGAGGAGGCCCAGGGGCTCACCATCGGCTGCTCCACGGGGATCCTCCACTCGGACGACCTGAAGGGAGAACAGGACCTGCCCACCCTGCTCAGGCGGCTCGACGAGGCACTCTACCGGGCCAAGCAGGCGGGAAAGAACCGGATCGAGTGGTCCGAGTGATGCCAGGGAGAGGGGTTGCCACAGGTTTGACCCTTTTCTTTCCCTACCCTATAATCCACACCCTGGAGGCCAACGGAGTGCGGGTTCCCCTCGATCTTCGACATCGCCTCCCACGCCCAGGTCCGAAAAGGGGCACCGCCCTCCGGGATTCCGCGCCCCTGGGGGCTTGCGGAGGCGCACCCGGCGGCGATAATGGAATTATCTTCGGGGCCATCGGGTTGAGGATCGGGACAGCATCCCAGGCGGACGGGGGGCGACGTGGGGCCTGAAACTCGGAACGATCTCAAGATCAGCATCCGCGTCCGCTCCCACCTTCGCTATTCGGACCTCTTTCATACCGTTCTCGGTCAGGTGGCCCGGCTGGTTCCCCTCCCCGCGGAGCGGTTGGACTGGATCGCCCTCTCCCTCCGGGAGGCTGTGAACAACGCGGTTCTCCACGGAAACAAGAACGACTTCAGCAAGTGGGTCGAGGTCGAGATGGAGGTCTCGGGGACCACCTTCACGATTCGGGTATGGGACGAAGGGCCTGGCTTTTCCCCCGGGGTTCTTTTGGACCCCCGCCGTCCGGAAAACCTTTTCAAGCCCAACGGGCGGGGTATTTTTTTGATCCGACAATTCACGGACCGCGCCGATTTCGCACGTTCCGCGGACGGCCGCTTCGGCATTTGCATGTCCGTGGATCTTGATTCGAACGAGGACAAGGAGGCAGGCGAATGATGAACCATCGCGTCTACGAAAAGAGCGGAATCAGCGTCCTGGAGCTCAAGGGCTCGATCACAATGGGCGGCGGGGACGTCACCATGAGGGACCTGATCAAGGGACTCCTGGAGCAGGGCAAAAAGCAGATTCTTGTGGACCTGGGCGGCGTGTCCTTCATGGACTCCACGGGATTGGGTGAACTCGTGGCGGCGTACACGACGGCCCGCCATCACGATGCCACCCTGAAGCTGGTGAACCTGACCAAGAAGATCCACGATCTGCTGACCATTACCCAGCTGGCCACGGTCTTCGAGTACTACGAGGGCTTTGACGAGGCCGTTTCCTCCTTCAAGAACTGACCGCCAAACCGGGCATACCCGCGAGTCCCGGCACTCCGGCGAACGTCTTGACAGGGGGAAGGGCGGGCCCTATAGTCTCCGCCCTGGGACCGAAGGAGAGGGCAATGATTAAGGCAGACATCGTGGCGGAAGTTTCAAAAGTGGCCGACCTCCCCCGCTTGAGGGCGCAGGATTCGGTGGACCTCGTCTTCGACGCCATCCGGGACGCGCTGGCGCAGGGTGAGCGAGTGGAGTTTCGGGGGTTCGGAGTCTTCAGCGTCAAGGAACGCAAGCGCGGCGTGGGCCGCAATCTGAAGACCGGAGAATCGGTCCAGATTCCCCCCGGCAAGACCATCAAGTTCAAGCCCTCCAGCCACTTTTTCGACTGACGGTTGGACGGTCACCCGATACGAGTCCACGGCAAGGAGGAGCCCTGGCGAATGAGCCAGGGCCTTCTCCTTCTGGCCACGTTTGCGACCACCTTGATCTCAGGAGTCCTCGTTCATCCCCGGTTCTCGGACCTGGGGGTGGCGGATGCGGCCAGGGAGGTGCTCCGATCCCCCTCGTCGCTCCTCCTCGGCCTTCCCTTTTCGCTCTCCCTCCTCTTCATCCTCGGCGTACACGAAATGGGCCATTTTCTTACGGCCCGGAAGCACGGGATACCCGCCACCTGGCCCACCTTCATCCCCGGTCCTCCGCTTCTGTCCTTGGGCACCTTTGGGGCATTCATCCGCCTGAAGGGGGCGGTGCCCGACCGCGGCGCCCTGATGGAGGTCGGAGCCAACGGTCCCCTGTGGGGGCTCGGCGCAACCCTCCTCGTGGCCCTATCCGGGCTCGCGGCGGGCCCGTTGGGGTACCGGGCCCCCGCGGACTTGGGTTTCAACGTGAACCTCCCCCTGGCTTTCTCCTTCTTGCGGGGAATGGCGTGGGGCCGCTGGGACCTGACCCTTACGTTTTTCGAAAACCCCCTTCTCCTTTCTGCCTGGCTGGGGTTCTTCGTCCAGGGCCTGAACCTCCTTCCCACGGGGCAGTTGGACGGAGGCCACGTACTGTACGCCTTCCTCGGGCCCCGGCATCGGCACGTGTCCTTCGCGGCGGCCGTCTTTTTCCTGGTCCTCGCCCTCTTTCACCCTCAGTGGCTCCTTTGGGTGGGCCTGCTTTTCCTCGTCTTGGGTCTCCGGCACCCTCCCACCCTGGACGACGCCCGCCCCCTGACGCCGGCCCAGGTCCTGAGGGGTGGCGCCGCCGCGATCGCCTTCGGCCTCTGTTTCGTCCCCGTCCCCTTTCCATGAGGACCCTTGAGGCCTTGACAAGGGGGGGCTTTGGGTGTACCCTCCCCCTGAGATGAACCCCCCGTTTTTCGGGGGTGGAGGCAGCGCGCGGTGATCGAACCACCAAGCCAGTTGCCAAACCAGAAGCAACTAAGCGGACAATCCGTTGAACGTGGGTCGAGGTAACGGCATAAGTGGCTTATGCCGGCCGGAAGGTTAACCGAAAGGAGTGAAGGAGACATGAGGAAGATTCTTGGAAGCCTGTTGGTTCTCGCTTTGATCGCCCTGGTCGCCTGCGCCAAGCCCCCGCAGCAGCAGATCGACGCCGCCAAGGCCGCTCTGGACGCCGCCAAGGCCGCCCAGGCTGACATCTACGCCCCCGAGTCCCTCAAGGCCGCCGAGGACAAGCTGGCCGCCCTGGACCAGGAACTCGCCACCCAGCAGAGCAAGTTCTTCAAGAGCTACAAGGTCGCCACCCAGATGACCACCGAGCTCCAGGGTCTGGCTGACCAGGCCAAGACCGACGCCGAAGCCGGCAAGGCCAAGGCCCAGGCCGATGCCGAAGCCGCCATCACCGCCGCCGACGCCGCCGTCGTCGCCGCCCGTGAGGCCCTGACCAAGGCCCCCAAGGGCAAGGGCTCCAAGGCCGACCTCGAAGCCATGACCGGCGACGTGGACGCCGCCGCTCAGGAGATCGAGGCTGCCAAGGCCGACATGACCGCCGAGAAGTTCTTCGACGCCAAGGCGAAGGCCGACGGCGCCAAGGCGAAGGCCGACAAGGTCGTGGCCGACGTCCAGACCGCCATTGAGATGAAGAAGGGCAAGAGGTAAGCACCCTTTACCTCGTGTACCCCGAAAAGAAGGGGGCGGCCCTGCCGCCCCCTCTTTTTTAAGCGAGGACCAACGCGTTGCCCCGACTTCGGCAGTTTTTGAGGCTATTCAGCTGGATCCTACTCCTGGCGGCAGTCTGGTTCGCCTCGGCCCGCATCGTCCCGCTTGTGGACGGCAGCCAGGACCTTCCCGCCGACTCCCTGGGACGGGGCGCACAGCGGTTCCTGGACGAGGCCCGGACGTCGGGTGCCCAACGCATCTACCCCCAGCGGTACCAATCCGCCAAGGACGCTCTCAAGCGAGCCCGATTCGAAATGAACCTGCAGGCGGCCGGCTACTGGGGAACCCGGGACTTTGCGAGGGCCCAGAAGTCCATGGACGAGGCGCAGAGGAAGGCCTTCCTCCTCTGGCGGGACACGGCGGCGCACCAGACGAGGATGCACAAAGAGGCGGCCCGGCTGATCGCCGAGGCCCGCGAGTCCCTCGACAGTTCCCTCGACCTTGTGGAGGCGAGCCTACCCGTCGTTTCGACCCGCTCCCACATTGCGGATGCGGAAATGCACTTGAAGAAGGCCCAGACCTACCTAGCCGCGGCCCGCTACGACGAGGCCGCCGCGGAGGCCCGGGCCTCCAAGTCCTCCAGCGATCATGCCCACACGAGATCCAAGCTCTCTCTCTCCCGGTTCTCGGACCCAGGCAACGTGAACCGCTGGAGGGGGTGGATCCGCCAGGCGGTGGAGGCCTCCAAGGGCCCCGCGGGAATCGCCATGGTCGTAAACAAGGAACACCACGTCCTCCACGTTTACAAGGCTGGCCGCCTCGTCCGGACCGTGCAGGTGGACCTCGGCGCAAAATCCATCAACCAAAAGATGCACGCCGGGGATCGGGCCACCCCCGAGGGGCTGTACAGGGTGGTGAAGAAGAAAGGTCACGGCCAGTCCAAGTTCGGCCTGGCCCTCCTCCTGAATTATCCCAACGACGAGGACCGCAGGCGTTTCGCCGAACTGAAGGCCCGCGGCCAGCTGACCCGGAGGACGGGCATCGGCGGGCTCATCGAGATCCACGGGCAGGGAGGCCTGGGATACGACTGGACCGACGGCTGCGTGGCGCCCGACGACCGCGACATGGCGGTCCTGTATAATGAGACGCCGCTGAACACGGTGGTGGCCATTGTCGGTTCCGACGGCGGGGACGGTCCCATCCGGTCCATGCTTCGAAGGGCGGAGTCGTACCGATGAGCGAAGGCGGGGACGTTCGGACCGAATTCCCGGCTCAGGTGCCTGCACCCCAAGGTGCCCCGGCGAGGGGGAGCCTCCTCGTCCGCTTCCTGAAGGCCCTCGTCCTCCTTTTCCTCTTTGTGGGCATCCCGCTGATCTGCCTGGGGATTTTCGTCTTCTTTTCCACCGGCTACCGCTACTCCCCCCTTCGCGACGACTACGCCCTCGAGCACACGGCGCCCCCGCCCGAGCTCCCTTCCGGCCAGACGCCCGAAGAGGCCGCCTCGGCTGCCGAGGCTACGCTGGCCAAGATTCGCCCAAAGGGGGTCTTCATCGTCATCGATCGGGTCAAGAACCTCCTTCATCTGCGAGAGGGCCACAAGGTCCTCCTCACGGCCGTCATTTCGGCAGGCGCAGGCTCCGTCCTCGACGATCCGAAGACCGGGCGCCAATGGGTATTCGACACCCCCGCAGGGCGCTTCTACGTGAAGGGCAAACGGGAGAATCCCATCTGGGTGGCGCCCGACTGGGATTACATCGAATCGGGAGAACCCCTTCCCAAGCGCCATTCGGACCGCATTCAGGAGGGAATGCTGGGCGAGTACGCTTTGGATCTCGGCGGAGGCCCCCCGGGCTACATGATCCACGGAACCCTCTACACTCGGCTCTTGGGAAAGAACGTAAGCCACGGCTGCATCCGGGTGGGCCGCGACGACCTCCGGGTGGTTTGGAAGAAGGTTCCGGTGGGCGCCGCCGTTTACATGTACTGAAGACCATGACGACGAATCCGATCCGGACTTTTTCCGTGTTTCTCCTGGCGGCATGGATGGCGTTTTCGGCTCCCGCCCAGGCTCCCGCCCCGGGCGGCAATGCCGTGCTCTTGGAACGCGCCGCCCTGGCGGCTTCCAAGCGCTTCTATTTGGAGCTGGACCTCTCTCAAAGGGAACTGCGACTCTGTCACACAGGCGCCATGATCGCCGCCTACGCGGCGAAGTCGCTGGAGGTGGGATCCCCCCGTCGCTTCCTCCTCGCAAGGGTGGCCGATGACCGGTGGATCGCCGCCACCTGGTCCCAGGGTCACCTCGATCCCCCTGCCCAGGTCCATCGCATCCGCATCATCCCGGGGGACGAGACCACCACACCCACCCCCGGCACGGCCGGGGTGGAGCCTCCCACTCTCGAGGATCTCATCCCCGTCCCCCCGGCCTTCCGGATCCAGTTCGAGGGAGGGCGGACCCTCCTGGTGGTGCTGGAGGGGGAGATCCCCGGGGCCCGGATGGAAGTCAGTTCGTGGCGGGGCCGTTGGGAGGAATTCCTCCAAGGTCTCGGCCTCCGGCCCGCCGATCCCTTTCGTATCCGGCTCCGCCTCGACGCCGTGCAAGGGGCGGCGCTGTACCGTTCTTTTCCGAGCGATCCCCCCGAACTCCTGGTCGTCCCCTGACGGGTGGCGCGGGGTTCTTCGGTTAGCGGCTAACACCCGAGAAACAGCCTCGCCAAGTCCTCCGGAGCCGCCTGGGCCGCCCGCAGGACCGGGGGAATCCCAGACAATCGAACGGGCGAAGGCCGCCCCCCCGAACGGAGACTTCGCGCCAAATTGGAGGCCAGGGTCCGTCGGGGCTGCCGGAAGGCGGCCTCCAAAAAGACCCGGTAGGTCCCGGCGCACTCCGGGGAGAGGGAGGGCGACCTCAGCCGCCTCAGCACGAGGAACGAGGACTGGACCCTGGGGGGAGGAGAGAAGGACCCCGGCCGCACATGGAGCCGCACCGCCCCCTCCCACCACGCGGCGGTCCAGGCGGCCATCCACCCGTATCCCTCCCCGCCCGGACGGGCCGTGAATTTCAGGGCCACCTCCCGCTGAACCATCACGGCGGCGGCTTTGACCTCTGCGGGGTGCGCAAGCGCATTCAGCAGGATCTCCGTGGCGGCGTTGTAGGGCAGGTTGCCGGCCAGCAACCAGGGGGAGAGTCCGGTGCTTCCGGGAAGGTCCGGCCATCGAACCGCTCGCCCGTCCCCTTCGGCGACCTCCAACCCGGGGAAGAGGCCCCCCAGCTCGCGGGCGAGGCATCCGTCGAGTTCCACGGCCCGCACAGGGAGCCCGGTGTCCAACAAGTGCCGGGTGAGAGCCCCGCGCCCAGGGCCAATCTCCAGGATGGCTTCGACCCCTTCCGCCGCCTCGCGGCAAAGTGCCGCCACCCTGGAGAGGACGGATTCGGAGACGAGGAAATGCTGGCCCAGGCTCTTTTTGGCGCGATGGGGATGGATCACGGCCCGCCAGGGCCTTCCGGGACCTTCAGCCATCCCGCAAGGACCTCCCCAAGCTTGTCGAAGGAGATGGGCTTTGGAAGGAAGTCGTCCGCGAGGCTCTCCCTCAGGAGCTCGATCCGTTCGCGGTCCCGCTTGTACAGGCCCGTCATGAGGATGACTCGGACCCCCGCAAGCTCAGGGCTGGACTTGATCATTCGGCTCAGATTCCGGCCGTCCATGTGGGGCATGACCTGGTCGGTCAGGACCAGGTCCGGCAAATACTTGCAGGCCAGAACGTAGGCCTCCATCCCGTCACGCGCCAGGACCACGCCGTAGCCCAGCTCCTCCAGGACGCGGAACGAGATGAGCCTGGCGTCGTCGTTGTCGTCCGCCACCAGGATCAGGGGCCTCCGGAGGGGATTCCCTTCAA
>JBFLVU010000028.1:0-18292 GCA_040758175.1 Acidobacteriota bacterium
CCCGCTGGTCCTTGCTGGTGCGGTTCCTCGCCGCGATTGGGGGGAGCCTCCTGTTCGCCGCCTGCGCCGGAACCCTGGGACCAAGGTCGGGGGCGGGCGATGGCCGCGGAAGGGACCTTACCGTCTTGAGGGATGTGGCCTCCGTGGCCCTCACCTCCGAACCCGAGTCCCTGGCGCGGCACGCGGCCTCCATCCTCCGAAGGGAGGGGGGGCCCGCGGTGGTCCCCCGCCTGGGGACGGTGGACGTGCTGGAGCTGTCCCTCCGGTGCGGCAGCGACCTCGTCGCCGAAGGCGTCATGCCGAACCGCCCCCTCTGCAACGGCTTCGGAGAGGAGGTCCTGGCCATGCGCATGGACTCCTCGGAGGGCAGCCGGCCTGCCTGCGAAGGAAGTCTGGTCCTTCGCCGGGAGGGCCGCCCCATCTGGTGGGTCAAGGACTGGTCGCCCTGCCGCAGCGAAGCGGATGTCATCGGCTTCGCGGAGCGCCTGGCCGCCCAGTTTTCCTCCGAGTGGAAAGCGGCCCAGAACCACGATCCGCGGGGATCTTAAGTCCCTCGCGACTTGGTGGATTTCACCCAAAACCCGTTCCCTCCCTCGCGGGACTTGGTTCGCGCCGCCGATTCCCCATAGACTGCGCCCTCCGGTCCGCCGGGCGGACCCCACCTTCGGGGAGCGATGGAAATGGATGACCTCGTATACCTGGACAACGCCGCCACAACCTTCCCAAAGCCCGAGGTGGTCCACGAAAAGATGGCGAGCTTCTACCGAAACTACGGCGTAAACCCGGGCCGGACGGGCTGCGATCTCGCCTTGGCGGCGGAGGAGATGGTCCGGGGAACCCGCGAGAAGCTCTCGGACCTCTTCAACCCGGCGCTCAAAACCCGGGGAATCCGGAAGGACCCGGATCGGCTCGTCTTCACCCTGAATGCCACGGGCGCCCTCAACCTGATCCTAAAGGGAACGCTGAACCCAGGAGACCACGTGGTCTCCACGTGGATGGAGCACAACTCCGTCCTCCGCCCCATCCACCACCTCGAGAAGGCGGGGGTGGAGGCCGACTTTATCCGACCCGACGGGGAGGGGTACGTGGACCCCGACGAGGTCCGCAAGGCGATCCGCCCGAACACTCGGCTCGTCATCGTCAACCACGCCTCCAACGTGACGGGCGCGGTGCAGGATATCGAGGCCATGGGCCGGATCTGCGCCGAGAGGGAGGTGCCCTTCGCGGTGGACACTGCACAGACGGCGGGAGTCCTTCCCATCGACATGGAGACCTGCCGCATTTCCTTCCTCTCCTTCACCGGCCACAAGGGGCTTTTCGGGCCCACGGGCACGGGAGGCATCTGCGTGGCGGACGACGCCCGGATCGAGGGGACCCTGTGGGGTGGAACGGGTGTGAAGAGCGCACACCCCTACCACCTGGAGGAGTACCCCTACCGGCTGGAGGCCGGCACGCTCAACCTTTCGGGAATCGCCGGATTGAGCGCGGGGGTGGACTGGGTCTTGGAGAGGGGGCTGGCGGCCATCCACCGCCACGAGATCGGGCTCCTGTCTTCCTTCCAGGAAGGAGTCCGCGACATCCCCGGCCTCAGCCTGTGCGGGACCTCCCGCCTCGATCGGAGGGTGGCCACCTGTTCCGTGACGCTGGAGGGGTTCGACCCCTCGGACGTGGGGACCTTCCTCGACGTGGACCACGGGATCGTCACGCGGACGGGCCTCCAATGCGCCCCCCTGGTCCACGAGCACATGGGGACCTCGCCGCGCGGCACCGTCCGCTTCTCCTTCGGACCCTTCAATACGGCCGAACACGTGGACCGGGCCGTGGCCGCCCTTCGATCCGTGGCCGCCCTGCGAAGGCCCAAGGCAGGCTGATGGCCAATGCCTCCTCCGTCCAGCCCTTGCGTTTCGGGGGCCAGCAGGTCTACATTTACCCCGTGGCCCGCTGAGGACTCGATGAACGGAGAGGTGAAGAACTCCAGACGGTTTCCCCGCATCCGGTCCGAGAGGTCCATCCGCGTGTCGCGCCTGGACCCCGAAGGCCTGATGGGCCTTTCGAGCACCCGCGTGCTGGGGCTCGGAGGGTGCATGTTCTACCATCCGGAGTCCCTGGGGGCGGGCACCCTCGTCGGCCTGGAGATCGATGCGGGAACGGGCGGCTGCGTGGTGACGACGGCCCGCGTGGTCTACGAGTTTTTCCGGGGAGGCGACGGCTACGAGGTGGGCGTCGAGTTCCTGGATCTGGGTCCCAGGGAGTCGGGACTCCTCGAACGGCTCCTCGCCTCCGGCGGCTGAGTTCTTTCACGCTCATCCTCCGGTAAACCCGCCCCGTCGCAATACCGTTGCAACACGCTCGCCAACTTGCTCCTCTAAACCGGAAGCCGCCGGAAGACCCGGCCTCTGGGGGGGAGTCCGTCATGCACGCTTCTGCGAAGCCTCTGATCGCGGCCTTGTTGTTGACCTTGTCGGCCAAGGCCATCCGCACTCAGTCCCCGCTACCCGTCTTCTATGTGGCCCAGATTCCCCAGGCCCGGGCCATGGCGGACCGCCTCGCCGCGGAGGCGGGACCCGGGGCCACCCTTCCCGTCCCCTTGTCGCCCGAGGTGCCCGAGGGGCTGGCCAGGGCCCTCTCGACATCCTCGCCCCGCGCCGCCATCGCCCTGGGTCCCCACGCCGTCCGGATGGCCCGCCAGACCTTGCCCGCCGCCTGGATCGTCTACGCGCTGGTGCCCTTTCCCGAGGAAGAGGGATTCCTGACGGACCCCAAGAATGTGGGCATCGACGCGCTCACCGTTCCCCGGGCCGCCAAGGAACTCCTCTCCCATGCGGGCGTCAAGGGCAAGGCCGCCCTTCTCCATTCGGTCCGTGTGTCCGGGACCGCAGGGCGCCTCGTCCGGGAATGGCGGGCCGAGGGACTGGACGTGGAGGCCGTGGCCGTCTCCCAGGCCCCCCTCATGGAGGATCTCTTCTCACGGCTGAAGGGACGCTACTCGGCCCTCCTCCTCCTGCCCGATCCCGTGACGGACAACCCCTACCGGCTTCGCTTCATCGTCACGGAGAGCCTGCAGGCCCGGATGGTTCCCCTCGCGCTGGACTGCGGGCTGGCCTCCCAAGGGGTGGCCCTGGCGCTGGCGCCGTCTCCACAGTCGGTGGCTGCCCTCCTTCACGCCACGGCGCAAGCCGCTTTCTCGGACTCCGGATACCAGGGCCCAAAACGGATTACCGCCGACCGGGCGGAAACCGCAGGCAACAAGGCCGCCCTCGCGGGCCTCGGTATCCGCACCGACCTTCGCATCGACACTCGCTATTGATGGCGCAAGGGGTTGGCCCTATGCGGGAAGTTTCGGCTTGGGCAGGGTGAGCCTCTCTCCCGGAAGGACATAATTGGGGCCGCCCAGGGAGCCAAGCCGGGCCACGGGCTCCCACTTGCCGCCGTCGGCGCAGTCGAGGTCGGCGTTCCATATTTGCTCGGCGGCATGCACCCGGAGGACGTCCAGGAGCACCAGGTCGCACTGGTCGTCCATGGGAAGTTCCTGGCGATACCGGCACTCCAGGGCGACCGGGGCCGCGTCTAGTCGCGGAGGCCGGACGCGGTCCGAAGGCCGCGTCTCGAGGCCGAGCCGCTCCGCCTCGCTCACCCCGAAGGGAAGCTCCTCCCCCGTCGCGTGCAGGGCTTCGAGCAGATCCCCGTCGGCCACGTGGACCACCGCCTCCTTCCTTTCTCGGAGATTTCGGTGGGTGTCCTTCAGCGAGCCGTCCCTCTTTCGACCAAAGGCCACGGCGAGCGCCGGCGGGTTGAAGATCCCCATGAAACTCGAGAAGGGGGCGAGGTTGGAGCCGCCGTCGGGCGCCACGGTGAGAATCCAGGCGATGGGCCTTGGGATCACAAGGCTCGACAGGATCCTGTACACGTCCTTGCGCGATGCCGAATCGAGGTCTCGCGAGATCATGGCCTCACCCCTTCCCCCCGGGCGTTCGCCCGGCGCGATCTGGCCCGCACTTCAATCCACCGTCAAGGTCTTGCTGAGGTTTCTCGGAAAATCGGGGTCCACCCCCCGGGCCACGCTGATCCGGTAGGCCAGGACCTGAAGGGGGAGCACCGACAGGATGGGCGCGAGAAGCGGGCCCGACACGGGAAGGGGCAGGAAGTGGCGGACGTTGGCCCTCAATCGGTCGTCGGGTTCCGCCACGGCCAGGGTCTCCGCCCCACGGCAGGAGCATTCGTTTACCCCGCTCACCATGAGGGGCACGTCCTCGGGCCCCGCGACGAAGAGCACCGGAAAGCCCTCCCGCACGGCCGACAGGGGGCCGTGCTTGAACTCGGTGGAGAGCATGCCCTCGCAGTGGGCGTACGTGATCTCCTTGAGCTTCAGAGCCCCCTCGAGGGCGATGGCGTAGGTCAGGCCGTAGCCGAGGCAGTACAGGTCGTCCTTGTCCCGGAGCCGCTGGGCGGCCTCCAGGATGAGCGGGTCCGTCTGCTCGAGGGTGCGCTCCAGCAGAGAGGGGAGCGCCGCGAGCGGTGCCGTGTCGTGCCCTCCGGCCACCAGCGCCACGCAGAGGAAGGCAATGACCGTGTTCACGAAGGTCTTGGTGGCCGGCACGCTGATCTCGTACCCGCACGCCAGGGGCAGGTAGCGGTCGCTCACGTTCATGAGGGTGGAGCCGAGGACGTTGACGAGCCCGAGGATCTGCGCTCCCCCCAGGCGGGCCGCCTCCATGGCGTTCAGGACGTCCTTGGTCTCCCCGCTCTGGCTGACGCATAGGACCACGTCCTCCGGACCGACGGTGGCGGCGTACTGGGGAAGGAACTGGGGCGCCAGCACGGGGATGGCGGGCCGCCCGGCGAGGCGCGCGAGGTACACGGCCCCCAGCAGGCACGCGTGGTAGCTCGTCCCGCATCCCACGAGGTAGAGGTTCCGCGCCGCCTTCACGCGGCGCGCGAAGGGTTTTACGTGGGGAGAGTCGGCCAGGAGGTGGATCAGGTCCGCCGCCACCTTGGGCTGCTCGTGGATCTCCTTGAGCATGAAGTGGGGGTATCCGCCCTTCTCGGCGGCCTCCATGGATTCCGTGACGTCTTCCGGGGCGCGCTCCACCTCCGCCCCATCCTCCACGCGATAGATCCGGACTCGGTCCGCCGAGAGTTCCAGGATCTCGCCGTCCTGGGCTCGGATCACGCGCCTAGTGAGGGGGAGGAGGCAGGGAAGGTCGGAGCCCGCGCACGTGAAGCCCTCCCCGACCCCCGCCACGAGGCCCGACCCCTTCTTGAGCGCCCAGAGGCGGTCCTCCCCCTGGCGGCCCACGAGAAAGGCATAGTCTCCGTGAAGGTCCGCGTGGGCGCCACGGATGGCGTCCACCATGGACAGCCCCCGCTTGAGGTGGCGCTCCACGGCGTGAACGCAGGACTCGCCGTCGTTCGTGGAGCGGACGGTGAGGCCTTCCGCCAGGAAGCGCGCCCTCAGCTCCACGTTGTTCACAACGTTGCCGTTGTGCGCGCCCACCATGGCGCCGAGTGAGTCCAGATGCGGCTGGGCGTTGACCTGGGAAGGCGCCCCGAAGGTGGCCCACCGGAGTTGGACCATCCCCCTCCTGCCCCGCATGCCGTCCACGCGGTACCGGTCGGCCACCTCGTCCACCTTGCCGACGTCCTTTCGCAAGTCCACCGCACCGTCGTCGGGAAGCACCGCGAAGCCCACCGAATCGTAGCCCCGGTAGGAAAGCCTTCGCCCCGCGTCCCTGAGGATCTGTCCCAGTTCCCGCTCCCGTTCCGCTACGATTCCGAAGATTCCGCACATATCCGATAGACTCCTCGATTGCGCGATGGAAACCGCCCTGCCTTCGAGACAGGCCGGCCTTCTGGATGGAACTCCTCTTTTCCGCTTAACAGGGAGGGCCATTCCCTCCCCACTCCACGGGCAGGGCCCGCGGAGTCACGCTCCAGCCATGGAGCCCTCTGGCCTTCGGGTCGAGGGCACCCCAATCCCCTCTCGGGTGATCCGACGCTTTCGTCCTCAAGTCGCCGTCCTCAAGGCCCTTTGTCGCTCCTTGCCGCGCTCCGTCGCGGGACCGGGGAGAGACTCTCCCTTCTTGCCCCCGCGGGGGATTTCATTGTATATCGTGAACCAGCCCGGGAGGCCAAAACATGGCAGATTCGAAGGAAAGACCCTCGGCTCGGCGCGCGGCGGACCCGTCCTCTCGAAAGTGGGTCGGAGCGCACGTGAGCGCCACGGGAGGCGTGGAGAACGCCCCCCTCAATGCGGCGGCCATCGGCGCTCGCACCTTCGCCCTTTTCGTCAAGAACCAGAGGCAATGGTCCGCTCCGCCCCTTTCGGAGGAGCAGGCCCAGGCCTTTCGCAGGAACTGCGAGGCGCACGGCTTCGTCCTGGACAAGGTCCTCCCCCACGACGGGTACCTGATCAATCTGGGCAATCCGGATCCGGCGGGTCTCGCGCGCTCCAGGGAGGCGTTTCTGGACGAAATGCGCCGCTGCCAGGCCCTCGGACTGAGGCTCCTCAACTTCCATCCGGGCAGCCACCTGAAGCAAATGGCCCCCGCGGAGTGCCTGGAGCGCATCGCCGAGTCGGTCAACCTGGCCCTCCAGAAAACGCGGGGGGTGTCCGCCGTCTTCGAGTGTACGGCCGGCCAGGGCGGCTACATGGGAAGCACCTTCGAGGAACTTGCGGCGCTCCTGGACCGCATCGAGGACAGGACGAGGACCGGAGTCTGCCTGGACACCTGCCACCTCTTCGCCGCCGGCTACGATTTGAGGACCCCTGAGGGCTTCGACGCGGTCCTCCGCGAGTTTGACCGAACCGTCGGCCTGTCCAACCTGCTCGGATGGCACTTGAACGACTGCAAGGGAAAACTCGGCAGCCACCTGGACCGCCACGCCCCTCTCGGGGACGGGGAGTTGGGGCTCGAGCCCTTCCGGTCCATCATGCGAGACCCCCGATTCGACGGGATGCCTCTCATCCTGGAGACTCCCGAGCCGGACCGGTGGGAGCGGGAGATCGACCTCCTTTACTCCCTGGAAGGACGTCCCGCCCGCGGCGAAGCCGGGTGAGGCGTCCCGGCGGACCACCTCCCCGCCGGACCGGTTCAAAAGCACCACGTCACGCCGCAGAGCGCCGCACTCCGGGGGCCTGGTCCCCGTAGAGCGCGCCTGTATCCCACATCCAGCAGGAGATGTTCGGAGAGTTGGACGGTCAGGCCGACGAGCGCGAAGGTCGGATTTTCCCGCAGGTGTCTCTCCGGGTTCTGGCTGCCCTGGACTTCGAGGCAAAGGCGGACGCTTTCCGAGAGGGTCGTTTCCAGGGCGGCGCCATAGAAGGCGTAGTCGCGCACGGCCCCGTCCAGGTGGTCGCCCTCCCGCGTGAACCCGACCGAGAGGTGAAGCGCGGAGCGGCCGAGGCACTTGGTGGCGCCGAGGACGGCGGTCAAATCGTTGTCCCCCGACCCCAATCCCGTGCGCGCGTCTGCGGTGTGGGTCTTCCATGCGAGCCGGAGCGCGAATCCCGGCCTCGAAGTCTCTTCCCTGGCCAGACGAACCTTCGCGCCCAGAATAAGGTCCCCGAATCCCCGCTCCGCGTTACCTCCACGACCTGGCAGGACCACGAAGGGGACTTCCGCAAACACCTCCACGCCGCCCCCGATGCCTGCCGCCGGGACCGCCACCCAGACCTGGTCCCAGCGGCCGTCTTCCGTCTCCCAAGTCTCGAAGCCTGCTTCAAGGGAGACCTCTCCCTTGTCCGACACGCACGCGTCTTCCGTCACGAACGGCCTGCCCGCCATCACCGCGAGCGGATTCGCAAGAGCCAGGGCGAAGAGGAGCGCCGGCACGCAGGCCAGGCCCGCCCCCCCTCTGTCTTCCAAATCGTTCCCAGCCATGCAGCCTCCCTGCTGTATGTATGAGCAAATGCTCAGGTACGCAGTATAGGCTTCCCATTGCCTTTGTCAAGTCCGGCGAGGAACGTGAGGGAAACGGGGGTTGGCTGGCGGAGGCGACGGCCGCCTCCAATCCTGGCGAGCGCCGAGGCGCGGATCCCGGAGTCCGGAGCGCCACACCGCGGTCAGGTCGGGGCGTCCGTACTACTCCAGGTACGTGTACCCTTCCAGACCTTCCTCGAGGAAGCGCTTGATGCGGGCCGACTCCTTGATGGAGATCCTGCGCTTGTCGATGCTCTCCTCCACGGCGGCCCGGATGGCGTTCATCACGTCCCGCTTCTGGTACTGCATGTAGGAGAGGACGTCCCGCACCCTGTCCCCCTCGAT
Source organism: Acidobacteriota bacterium (assembly GCA_040758175.1). Classification (GTDB taxonomy): domain Bacteria; phylum Acidobacteriota; class UBA4820; order UBA4820; family DSQY01; genus JBFLVU01. The sequence goes on from JBFLVU010000028.1 coordinate 8,265, forward strand.
GGTCTTGTCGATGCGGTACTTGTTGCGCCCCGTCACGGAGACGTGGACCGTGTTGGTGTCCCCGAACAGGTTGTGCAGGTCCCCCAGGGCCTCCTGATATGCCCCCACGAGGAAGACGCCGAGGTAGTAGGGCTTCCCCGCCTCGAGGGGGTGGAGGTCGATCGTGTTCCGCACGTCGTGCAGGTCCACGAACTGGTCCACTTTTCCGTCCGAATCGCAGGTGATGTCCGCGATGGTCGCCTTGCGGGAGGGCTTCTCCCTGTGCCGGTGGATCGGGCACATGGGAAAGAGCTGTTTCACGGCCCAGTGGTCGGGCAGGCTCTGGAAGACCGAGAGGTTCCCGTAGTACGTGTCGCTGATGAACCGGTCAAGGTGTTCGAGCTCGTCCGGAACGTAATCCAGCGTGTGGATGATCTTCGAGATGCGGAAGCAGACGGCCCAGAACAAGCGCTCCACGAGCGCCCGGTGCTGGAGCGACATCATCCCCACGTTGAAGAGGGTCAGCGTTTCGTCGCGGATCTGCAGGGCGTCGTGGTAGGACTCCTGGAAGTTCTTCACGGAAAGGCCCTTGAGAACCTCCGCCAGGTTTTCCACCCCTTCTGGGACGCCCTCGGGGATTTCGATGGTGAGGTTCTCGTCCATGAGTTCGCTGCTGCCCAGGACGTTGAAGACGAGCACCGAGTGGTACGCCACCAGGGCCCTCCCGCTCTCCGAGATGATGTGCGGGTGCTCGATGCCCTTTTCGGCGCAGATTTCGGACAGGGCGGAAATCACGTCGCTGGCGTACTCCTCCATGGAGTAGTTGGCGCTGGAGGAGAAATTCGTCTTGCTCCCGTCGTAGTCCACGGCGAGCCCGCCGCCCACGTCGAAATAGCGGATGGGGACCCCGAGGCGCACGAGTTCGGCGAAGATCCGGCTCGACTCGCGCATGGCGTCCTTGATGCTCTGAATGGACGTGATCTGGGACCCGAGGTGGAAATGGATGAGCTGGAGCCGGTCCTCCATCCCGAGGGCCTTGAGCTTGTCCACGGCGTCGAGGATCTCCGAGGGAAAGAGCCCGAACTTCGACTTGTCCCCGCCGGAACTCTCCCACTTTCCCCGGCCCCTGGCGGAGAGCTTGGCTCGTACGCCGATGTACGGCTTGACCCTCAACCTTCTGGCCCATTTGGTCACGAGGTCGAGTTCGGAGGGTTTTTCAACCACAAGGAAGACCCTGCGCCCCATCTTCGTGGCCCAGAGCGCCATCTCCACGTACTCGTCGTCCTTGTACCCGTTGCAGACGATGGGGGCCTTTTCGTTGTCCAGGGAGGCGAGCACGATGAGCAGTTCGGCCTTGGTCCCCGCCTCCAGACCGAAGTTCCACTCCCGCCCGAACTCCACGATGTCCTCGACGACCTGCCGGTTCTGGTTGACCTTCACGGGATAGACGCCGTGATACCGCCCGCCGTATTCGTACTCGCGGATGGCGCGGTCGAAGGCCCCCTGGAGCTCCTCGATCCGCTTCCGGAGGATATCGGTGAACCGGATGAGAAGCGGCGGACTCAGGCCCCGGTCCGTCAGGGCATCCACCAGCGCCTTGATGTCGAGGGAACGCTGGCGGTTTTTGTCCGGGAGGACGACGACGTTTCCCCTCTCGTTGATTTCGAAGAACCCCTTGCCCCACTCCGGGATGTTGTACAGCTCGCGCGATTCTTCGATGGACCACTTGGGCAGGGCGGTCTGGTCCTTGAGCTTGATCCTCTGCACCATGGCCTCACCTCCATTCCGCGAGGGGGCCCGCGTCAGGGCCTCCAGGCAGAACCGCACCGGCTCGGATGGGAACGGGTACGTGAGCGCGTGGATCCCGGGAATCCCCCCGGGGGGCGGCCGGAAGGCTACTCCAGCCCGTCGTCTTCATCGGAGGCCTTGATCGCGATGTTGTCCCCCCGGAAGTTGTCGAAGTCGTCCTCCGGGTCGTCGATCTCGCTGTAGCGGACCTTCTCGTCCAGCCGCCTCCGGATGCCTTTGGGAGCCTTGTCGGATTTCTCCCATTTCCGCTTTTTCGCGGGGGCGTCGGGGCCAAAGGTCCGGCCGCCCCCGGTCTTTCCTCTGCGCGCCTCGGCCTCTCCGTCCTCTGGCGGCGCCCAGGCGGAGGGGCGGGGTCCCATGGGACGGGAGCCCGGGGGCCGGGGAGAAAAACCGCCCCCCGGCCTTGACGAGGGCGGCCCCCCGTCCCTGGGTCGAGGCGGGGCGGAGGCGTCCCGGGCGCGCGCCTCGTTGATGGTGAGAGGCCGGCCCCGAAGAGGCTGGTTATTGAGCCGCCGGACGGCCTCGTCGGCCTGTTCCCGCTCACTGAATTCGATGAACGCGAATCCCCTGAGCCTTCCGGTTTCGCGGTCCGCCGGGAGATAGACGTAGGAGAGGGGCCCCACCTGCTCGAAGTGCTGCTTGAGTTCCTCCTCCGTGACGTCGTAGGGAAGGTTTCCGACAAACAACCGGACGGACATCTCTCCTCCTCTTCAGGACAAACCTGGGCGCCCGGCACCACGCCGCGGCGCATCTACCACGGGGAGTGTACCAAAACGCGGTCGTTCGTCAATCGCCCTCGAACCGCCGCGGTCTTCTCCGTCGTCTCCATCCGCCTCAAGGCCTTGCGATCCCCCTGGCCTTTTCCAGGCGGCTCTGCAGGTCGGGTACCAGAGACGGATCCGCCGCGAGGGCCTTCTCCAGAATCTTCACCGCCTCCGCGGCGGTCCCGCGCCGAGAGTCCCCGTCGGCCGCCGCGGCCCGCACGAGAAGCAGGGCGCCCTTTTCCGCGAGGGCCTGGTGAAATTCCGGGTTCATCCGGAGGGCGCTCTCGGCCGCCGCGAGTCCGCGCTGCACGTCCGCGGCGCTGCTCCTCCCCTTCTCGCCGAGCCACTCGGCCCGAAGCCGGTTGCCCTGTGCCACGTTCAACAACGTGTGGGGAGCGGCCGGGTTGGCCTTCAGGGAGGCCTCGAAGGCCGCCGCGGCCGCCCGGAAATGGGCTTCGGGGTCGCCCCCCGCCCGCACCCGCCACCGGGCCAGGTAGAGGTCCACCTCACCCTGGGCCCGAAGGTACTCGTAGAACCCGGGACGGAGCGCCAGGGCGCGGTCCAGCGCCCCTCGGGCCTGCCCGAGCCAAGCCTCGGGACTTCTTCCTGCCTGCATTTCCTGAACGGCCACGGCCAGACAGCTGGTGTGCAGGTTGTAGTGGCCGGCGGGCCGGTTCGGATTCAGTTCGACGGCCTTCTGCAGGTTTTCCCTTCCCTTCAAGAACGAGGGCATGGGATCCTCGCCGCGGCCCATTTGCCACTCCCCCCGTTTCAAGTACACCGAACCGAGGTTGCTGAAACACTGGGACACGCTCGGGTTCAATGCCGCCGCCGCCTCATAGTTCCGGATCGCCTCGTCGAAGGACGGCTCGGGGTCGTGTCCCTTTCCCATTTCGTACATGGCCCGGAACAGGTAGACGTTGCCCAGGTTGATCAGGTACACGAAAAAGGGGCGGGGGGCGAGGGCTTGGCGGAAGGCCTTGGCCGCCCGTCCCAGGCTGTCCCTCGGATCGATCCCCCGCGACATTTCCTGGTCCGCCCTTCTCCAATGGGTCAGCCCGAGCGTGTTGAGGGCATAGGGATCCCCCGGGCTCAAAGCGAGGGACCGGCCGCATGCCTCCACGGCCTTGTCCCACAGGGGGAAGGGATCCTGCCCCGCGCCGGTGGCCCACTCGCCCATCCGGAAGTAGGCGAGGGCCAAGTTTCGAGGGGCCTCCGCATCCTTGGTATCCAGGGCCTGCGCGGCGAGGGCGGAGGCGATTCCACGCTCGAAGAGCGGTCCCGCCGGTCCGCCCTTGGAGGCTTGGTGCTGGGCGGCCAGAAGGTGCGCCCGGGAAGCGACGTTGTGGAGCCGCCCGTGGTCCGCGTCCGCCACCAGCCCGCGATCGCAGGACTGGAGGGCCGCCGCATAGGCCGCCTCCGAATCCGAGCCTCGCGCGGCGTGGACGTCCATCTCGAGGACCCAGGCCCCCGCCGCCGCCGAGTGGACCCTGGCGTCGCTGTGGCCAACGTCCGCCGCTCGTCCGAAGGCCTCCCGGGCCCGGGCGAGCGCGGCGAGGCAGGCCTCCCATTCTCCCCGGTCCTGGGCGTCCATGGCCTGCCTGAGGAAAGCATCCCCTTTCAGAAGCGAGGCCTCGTAAAGCCAAGGAATCGCTCGCTCCGCCTCTTCGGCCCTGGCGAGGGCGTCGCCCGTGCGCCCCTCGTAAAGCGCGAACAGCCCCTCCAGGTAGGCCGCCGAATCCACCTGCGAGGTCCGTCCGAGGGAGAGGAACCGGAGGGCCGGATCCCGGAGGCTCTGGTCGATTTCCTTGCGCCGCGCCTCCTTCAGCTCCTTCCCGCCGAGGCGGGCGGTCTGGGCCAGCTCCGCCTGGTAGAGAGCTCCCAGGACGCGCCCTAAGGCGTAGGCCGCCTCGGGTTCCCGATAGCCGAGTTCCCAGGCCCGCTCCAGGCGGCCCCGCGCCTCCTCGTGGCGCTCGAGGGCCAGAAGGGCGCGCCCGATGGCGGCGTTTCCCGGCCCTTGGGCCGGCCCTCCCAGATCGGCCATGTCCCGCTCGATCCTCTTGACCCTCTCCAAGACCATGCTTTTCTCGGGACGTGTGTCGTGGAGGGGGAGGAGGCGGCCGAAGCGGAGCACCGATTCGGCCTGCTCCAGGTCCCGTCCGAAGCGCTGAGCGGCTTGAGCCTGCTCCGTGGCGCGCACGCGGGCCTGTATCCACAGCCCGCCGAGGACAAGAACCGCCGCCAGGGCGGCCGCGCTGACGGCGGCCAGGAGGCGGTTTTTCCGGACGATCTTCCACAGCCGGTATCCCGCTCCCGCCCGGCGGGCCTCGATGGGGGATCCGTCGAGAAAGCGCCCGAGGTCCTCCGCGAGGGCCCTCGCCGAGTCGTACCGGCGGTCCGGATCTTTCTCTAGGCAGCGCAGGACAATGGTGTCCAGATCCCGCGGGATCGACGGGCGCAGGGACCTGGGGGGGGGCGGCTCGTCGGCGAGGACCTTCACCATCACGTCGACGGCGGAATCGCCCTCGAAGGGCGGGCGCCCGCAAAGGAGCTCGAAGAGGGTGGCCCCGAGGCCGTACACGTCCGTCCGGCGGTCCACGGCGTGCGCCTCGCCCCGCACCTGCTCCGGAGCCATGTAGTGGGGCGTGCCCGTGATGGACCCGGAAACGGAGAGGCTGGGCGCGGCGACTTCCTTGGCGAGTCCGAAATCGGTGACGAAGGGATGCCAGCCCTCCTCCGTCTTCTCCACGAGGACGTTGGAGGGCTTCAGGTCCCTGTGGATGAGGCCGAGCCGGTGGGCCGCGTGAACCGCTTCGGCCACCCTCCGGACCAGCAGGACCTTCTCCTCCACACGCAGTTCCGACGAAGCCCGATCGAGAGTGGGCCCGTCCACGAGCTGGAAGGCGATGTAGGGCCTTCCGTCCAGCTCTCCTGCGTCGTACACCCGGCAGATGTCCGGGTGCTCCACCCGGGCCTGAAGGCGGGCCTCCCGCAGCAGACGCTCGGTGAGCGCGGGGTGCTGGATGTGGAGGAACTTCAGGGCCACGTGTCTTTGGAGGGACTCGTCGTAGGCCTTGACCACCTCGGCCATTCCCCCGGCGCCCAGGGGTTCGAGGAGGGTGTACCGGGGCTTTTCCTCGCCGCGGATCGAACCCCACGCGCCTTCCTGGGGACCCGACTCGGAGGCGGGCCAAGGAGAGGATCCGGGCTCCGAGGCGTCGCGGTCGAAGTAGGGGCCCGCCGGAATCCCCCGGAGGGGGGTGGCCGGCCCGGCCCAGCGCGCGGTCTCCCCGGGATCCTCGAGAACCTCCCGGGTCAGGGCCAGGACCTGTCCGATGGAGAGCCGCCCGTTTTGGACAAGCCCCTCCACGAGAGCTTCGGCGTCCTCGCCGGACGCCTCCGCTGGGTCGTCCGGCCCCAGCCAGCCCCGCAATAGGGCCTTCTGCAGGATCCGCTCTTCCACACGACCGCGCGTGCGGTCTTCCGTCATGCACGCCCCCCGCTTCGGACCTTTACGGTAGCATGCCGGGAGGAACTGCCGGAACCACTCGCCGCCGTCTGCCGTATACTTGTGCATATCCCCCGATGCGGACCCGGGGCGCCCCGCGCCCCCTCGGGGGACCCGAAAGGAGGCGTCCCATGGCCGACCTGAAGTGGAAGCGGTACACGGAAGGCAGCGCCGTGGTCCTGGCCTTGAGCGGCCCCATCAGCATGGGGGGCGGCGACAAGACCCTCCGCGACCTCATCCAGGATCTGCTGGCCGAAGGAAAGTCCCGCGTCGTCATCGATCTGGCGGCCGTCCCCGGCATGGACTCCACGGGGCTCGGCGAGCTCGTCGCGGCCTATACCTCCGCGCGAAACCGCGGGTCCGTTTTGAAGCTGGCCAACCTGACGCACAAGGTCAAGGACCTGCTGGTTATCACCAAGCTCACGAGCGTCTTCGAGTGCCACGATTCGGTCGCCGAGGCGGCGGCCTCCTTCGATCGGTAGGCGGCGCAGTGGCCGGCCTGGGGCAGATCATCCACCGTGCCGGCCCCTCCCGCCGGGAGGTGGCAACGGGGGCCCCGCCCCCCTACATTCGGAGTGAGATGAGCCGTCCGTACACGCGGGCGCCCCTGAGCCTTCCGGGGGCGCCTCCGTTTGCAGGGTTTCGCACCTCGTAGCCGGAGAGATCCCATGAACGACCGAAGACGATTCCTGAAGACCACGGCGGGCGCCGCCGCCGCCCTGGCGGCCTCGGCCTCCGCCCCGGCCCTTTTCGCCGCCGCCCCGGCCCATCCGGACCTCGCCGTGGCCCACGGGGGCTCGCCCGAAAAGACGACTCGCGCCGCCGTGGAAGCCCTCGGAGGCATGAAGCGGTTCGTCTCCAAAGGCGACGTCGTCGTGGTCAAGCCCAATATCGGGTGGGACCGCACGCCCGAGCAGGCGGCCAACACGAACCCCCTCGTCGTGGCCACCCTCGTCGCCCTTTGCCTGGAGGCGGGCGCGAAGAAGGTCAAGGTCTTCGACCGCACGTGCAACGACCCCCGTCGCTGCTATGAGCAGAGCGGGATCGCCCCCGCGGCCCGCCAAGCGGGTGCCGAGGTCTCCTTCGTGGACGACCGCCGCTTCAAAGAGGTGGCGATTCGGGGGGAGGCCATCCAGTCCTGGCCCCTCTACCAGGACCTGCTGGAGGCCGACAAGGTCATCAACGTTCCCATCGCCAAGCACCACGGCCTCTCGGGCCTGACCTTGGGGCTGAAGAACTGGATGGGGATCATGGGCGGCTCCCGCGGGCGCATCCACCAGAACATCCACCAATCCCTCGTGGACCTCGCCACCGTGGTCAAACCCTGCCTGACGGTCCTCGACGCGGTTCGCGTCCTCACCGCCCACGGGCCCCAGGGGGGCAGCCTCGACGACGTGAAGTCCCTCGACACCGTGGCGGCCGGCACGGACGTCGTGGCGGTGGACGCCTTCGGGGCGACGCTCATGGGGCGCGTCCCGTCGGACATCGGCTACATCGCCAATGCAGCGCGCCGCGGCCTGGGCTCCCTGGACCTCGCCAAGCTATCCGTGAAGCGCGTGGACCTCTGATCCCCCGGGGGGCGGCTTGAGGCGCGAGAGGACCGCCAGCGGAACCGTCTGGGCGAGGAGGGCCGTTCAGGGCCTCTTCCTCCTCCTCTTCCTTTTCCTCTTCCTCCAGACGGAGCAGAAGGGGGCCGACGAACTCGGCTACCCGGTGAAGCTCTTTCTCGACTTCGACCCCCTCCTGTTTCTCGCGGCGCTCCTCTCCTCCCACGCCCTCGTGGGCGCCTTCTGGCTCTCCCTCGCGACCCTCCTCCTGACGGCACTTCTGGGGCGGGTCTTCTGCGGCTGGATCTGCCCCCTGGGAACCCTGAACAACCTCGTGGGGGCCCTCCGCAGGTGGCCCGCTCGCCCCCGCCTCCGCGGGTGGTTCCACGTGAAGTATCTGGTCCTCGCGGGCCTCCTGACCGCCGCCTTCTTCGGATTCCAATGGGTCGGCGTCTTGGATCCCCTCTCCCTCACGGTTCGCTCCCTGGCCCTCGGCGTCTATCCGGCGCTCAACGCCGGCCTGAACGCCCTCCTCGACGTCCTGTACACCCCGGACGCGCCGTTTTTCCGGGCCCTCGCCGAAGGCGCTTCCTCTCTCCTCCAGAAGACCCTCCTCGCCTTCCAACCGCCCCGTTTCGCCCAGGGGGCTCTGGTCGGCGCTCTCTTCGCCGGAATTCTCGCGCTCAACCTCGTGGAGCGGCGGTTCTGGTGCCGCTACCTCTGCCCCTTGGGGGCCCTGCTGGGCGTGGTGGGACGCTGGACTCTCCTGAAACGAAACGTGAGCGAGGGCTGCACGTCCTGCGGACTCTGCGACCACGGGTGCCAGGGCGGAGCCAGCACGGGAGAGGGACAGGGATGGCGTCCCTCGGAGTGCGTGGCCTGCTTCAACTGCGGCGACGCCTGCCCCACCTCATCGGCTTCCTTCGGCTTCTCCGCGAGGCCATCTCCGGAAGGCGTGGACCTCTCCCGCCGCCGGATCCTCATTGCCGCCGCCGCGGGCGCCGCCGCCGTGCCTCTCCTGAGGGTCGCCCCCTCCTCCCGGGACGGGCGCGTCGATCCCGCCCTCATCCGGCCTCCCGGCGCGCTTCCCGAAGAGGACTTCCTCGAGCGGTGCGTCAAGTGCGGGGAGTGCATGAAGGTCTGCACCACCAACGGCCTCCAGCCCGCCCTCCTGGAGGCCGGCCTGGAGGGGCTCTGGACGCCCGTCCTCGTCCCGCGCATCGGCTACTGCGAGTACAACTGCACCCTCTGCGGGCAGGTCTGCCCCACGGGGGCCATCGCGAAGCTCCCGCGCGACGAAAAGGTCAAGGTGAAGATCGGGTTGGCCGTGGTGGACCGCTCCCGGTGTTTGCCCTTCGCCCACGCCACCCCCTGCATCGTCTGCGAGGAGGTCTGCCCGACGCCCACCAAGGCCATCTGGTTCGAGGAGGTCCACCTCAAGAACCGCGAGGGCCTCGAGGTGCTCCTCAAACAGCCCCACGTGGACCTCGAGTTGTGCATCGGGTGCGGCATCTGCGAGACGAAGTGCCCGGTCCTCGACCGGCCCGCCATTTATGTCACCCCCATCGGCGAGAGCCGAAACCCGGACAACCAACTGCTTCTTCAGTGAGGCTCCTCTTCCAAATCTGTGCGTCTCGAAGGACGGGGCTGGCCGCCAGGAATGCGAAGAGGGCGGCCGAGCGGCCGCCCTCTCGCTTCACGATTCAGCACCCTGCCGGCCCCTTCGCTGGGCGGGCTGACTCGTCTAGGGCCATTGCCAGGTAAGGCTCTGGGTCCCTCCGTCGGGATTCTGGAAGACGAAGTCCGCCGGGGTGTTCTTCGGGACGGCCGTCTTGAGGGCCGCCCCTCCCTTGAGGACGATCTTCGAGGTGGACTTCCACGACACGTTCGTCCACTCCGTCCCGTTGATGAACACGCGGATTCCGTTCTGGAGGTTCGTCCCCGTGGCGATGAACCGGAAGGGGTTGGCCTTCTTGGCCATGGCCGTAACGCCGGGCGGAGGAACCACCGCGACGGAGCCTGTCCGCGTGCAGGTGGCCGCACTGCAGGAAACCGTGAGGGTCCAGGTGTACGTGCCGGTGGTCGCATAGGTGTGGGACGGCGACGGGCCGGTCCCGTGGGCGGATCCGTCCCCGAAATCCCAATCGTAGGAAAGGGTCCCCGAATCGCAGTAGGGATTGAGCGTTGCCGAGGCCGTAAACGAGACTGGCGTTTGGACCGGGGTCTGCCCTGCAACGGTTGCAGTGCAAGAGAAGACGCAGGGGGCCACTGCCAGGGTGCCCATTCTCAGGCAGGTCCGTCCCCCCTGGATCACCTCCAGGGTCCAGGCGTAATCCCCGGCGCTTCCGTACGAGTGGTTGGCGCTCGCCTCCAAGGAGTGAGGGGACCCGTCGCCGAAGTCCCAGTAGTAGGAGGGCGTGC
>JBFLVU010000029.1:0-7954 GCA_040758175.1 Acidobacteriota bacterium
CACAAGCTTCACGTCCACCCGGCGAAGCAGGGCCAACGCGAGGTCTCCCGTTCCCGTACACACGTCCACCACACAGCACCCGGGCCGCACAGCAAGCGATTTCACGGCCTTCCGACGCCAGAGGCGGTCCACGTTGAGCGAGAGAAGGTGGTTCAACCGGTCGTAGGTGGGGGCGATGGCACCGAACATGCGCGCCACCTCGTCTCCCTCCCGACGGGCGGGATCGGGCGAGAAATCCGGATTGCCGCTCATGGGGAGGCCGCAGCCAGCGCGGCCTCGAGTTCCGCCGGAGTGCACACGGCCGTCCCCACCTTGCCGACCACGACGCCGGCCGCCAGGTTGGCCAGGCGCGCGGCGCGCTCCAGTGAGATCCCCGCCGCGAGCCCGAGGGCAAGGGCCGCGACAACCGTATCCCCCGCACCGGTCACATCGAAGACTTCCCGGACCCGGGCGGGGATTCGAACGACGGGGCGGCTCCGCTCGGCGAGGGCCATTCCTTCGGGGCCCAGCGTGAAGAGGATCGCTCCCCAATCGGACCTCCCGAGGAGGTCCGCGGCGGCCACGGGGATCTCCTCAGTCGTAAAGGGGCGACCCAGGAGTTCGGCGGCCTCCTGGCGGTTTGGCGTGAGAACCGTGGCACCCGGATAAGGGAAGTGAAGAGGCTTGGGATCCACGAGGTACGGCACCCCCGTTTTCCGGGCCAGGGCCCCGAGGCTCTTCAGAAACGACGGGCAAAAGAGCCCCTTGGCGTAATCGGAGACAACCAGGGCTCCGCTGAGGGGAAGTAGGTCCGCCAGCCGGGCAAGGAGGGCCTGTCTCAGGCCGTCGGAAACGGCCGTGCGGACCTCCCGGTCCACGCGGACCACCTGCTGCCGGTGGGCGACGATGCGAGTCTTCACCGTGGTGCAACGTCCCGGGTCTCTCAGGAGGCCCTTGACGTCCACGCCATCCGACTCGAGGAGGGAGGCCAGGTGGTCACCGGACTCGTCGTCCCCAACAACCCCGAATACCGCGGCGCCGCCTCCCAGCGCCCTGACGTTCGAAGCGACGTTGGCGGCTCCCCCCGGCATGGCCCGTTCGTCCCGAACCTCCACCACCGGGATGGGCGCTTCGGGGGAGATCCGGTGCACCTCGCCGTACACGAAGCGGTCGAGGATCAGGTCCCCCAGGACGATGACACGCCTTTGGCGCCAGTCCGGAATGGCCATTGGCCTCCAACCCTCCGCGCAGGTTTCATTGTAGCCGCCGACGGAGGACACGGCTACACGCCCGCGCGCCACAGATACACCCAGTTGATCAGGAACGCCCCAAGAAGCGCGAACCACCACCACTTCTCCTCCCGGTCCCCCACCTCCACATGGAGGTTTCGCCCCGCGAGACGGGCAACGGCACCCGCCCCCACCCACAGGAGAACCACGGCGACGGCCGACGCGAAAAGGGGGTTGGTCCGGAATGCCTCGAGGGGGCGCAAATGCGCAAGGAGGAGGACGCTCCGCGTGGCGCCGCAGGTGGGGCAGGGGTGTCCCGAAACGGCATGGAAGCCGCACTGGGGGTGAAACCGTGAAGGGAGGATTGAAACCGCGAGGGCACCCGCCGCGAAAAGGGCCCCACCCAGGGCCACGAACAGCCATGCCGGAGGGGCGTCGCCGGGACGGGCCAAGGGAAGACGGATCCTCACGGGGTCTTTCCCACGTCCCCGCCGATGGGCTTTCCCAGGGCGGATTCCACCCGGTCCCAGCCCTTCGGGTCCAACTCGATGCCCACGGTTCGACCCGCAGATCGGGCGACAACCGCTCCGGCCTCCCTTCGGACCTGGACCCGCTCCTCGAAGAGCGTTCCCTTCAGGACGACCGTGACCGCCTGTCCCCCAGGCGCGGGCGGGCCTCCCGCCGATTCCGCGACCCGGACCCCTTCAAGCGCCGTAAGGGCCGCGGCCAGGGCGGGCGCATCGCCCCCCGGAGGAGGCGCGGAGGGCTCGGCAACGCGCCATCCCGCCGCATCGTCCCGGACGATTCGCACGGTCGATTCCCCCTTCACGAGAACCTCGTCGGCTTCGAAGAGGGTGCGCCGGAAGACCTCCAGCGAACGGAAGGACTCCGGGGGCTGATCCAGCGATTTCAAGGAGTTGAGGGATACCGCCAGGAGGCCGGGACGTCCCGAACACCGCGCAAGGACCCTCCGCTCGGTCGCCCCGCCCCCGGGGGCCGGACCGCCAAGGTCCACGGCGAAGGTCTTCCCGCCGCCCTCCACCTCGACACTGGCCTCCGGGGGGCCAAAGCCCCCAGCCTGCCCCCCCGGCGGCTCATCGGGAAAGTCCACCACCGGGCAGAGGCACACGTCGTCCAGGAGGGCGAGGATCCGGTCCGAGGCGCCCCAGTCGGAGTAGGGCTCCGTCACCGCCCATCCTCCGACGTCCTCCCGCCGGAAGGAGAGCCTGCGGCCGTCGCGGTGTTGCAGGGTCAGGCGTTCCACGTCGTGGGAACCCAGGGGGAGCAGGTCCCGGAGCCGGAAGTCCGCCGGGGACCGCAGGAGCGCTTCCTCCAGGCCGGAGTCCACCAGGAGCGTCTTGCCTTCAACGCGGACGTAGAGCCCCTCGCCCATGGGCGCAGGGAGACCCACCTCCAGGACGCGGCCGCCTTCCGCCGTCTGCAGGGTCCAGGTGGCCCGGGGCGGTAGGAGACCCAGGTCCTCTGGCTTGGCGCGGGCGTCCACGGCCCGGAGGACTCGGATGGAGAGCAGCCTGTCCACGAAGGCCTCCACGGCGTAGCCGTCCGCTGCGTCCTCCACGGGAGCCACGAGCCTCCAGGCCGCCGCCTTTCCGTCCGGAGAGCTCGACTCTCCGTCCGGTTCCGCGCGCTGGAGCGACAGGGGCTGGAAGCCTGAGCGGTCGGCGCCCCTCACATCGTCCGCCCGGAGGCCGCCCAAGATTCGGCCCTTCCAGGCCTCGACCTCGGAGGTGCTGGGCTTGTCTCTCTCCCAGAGGAGGATCGCGGCCAGGACGGCGGCAGCCAGGATGGCGAGCACCCACGTCGAACGCTTCACGGGCTCACCGCCGGCGCTGTAGGAAGACCCACCCGCCCATCCCCGCCACAAAGGCGGGCAGGACCACGGCGAAGAGGAGGAGGAGGACGTTGGCCTGGGAGGCCGTGAGGTCCAAGTGGGTCTCTACGGAGGCCTTGGGCGGAATGGCGATGCGGCTCTCCTGCTCCAAGAGCCAGTGGATGGCGTTGAGACAGAAGAGCTGGTTTCCGAATCCCGCTCCCAGCAGGCCGTCGGTGGCTACGTCCGAGTCCCCAACCACCACGAGCCTCGCCTTCTTCGATGGGTCCTCGGATGCCACGGCGAGGGCCAGCGCCAGGGGGCCAGGCGGATCGTCCGCTCCCCTGGCCAGTTCCCGCTCCAGGCCGTCAAGACGCGTCAACCCCCAGCTCGAAGGTGAAGAACTGACCAGGCGGGTGACGGTGTACTCCGGCTCCCGAGGGGAACCGACCTCCAGGGACCGTGCGAGGCCGAAGAGCACGAGGAACCGGTTGCGCGCCAAATCCTGAACCGCCACGTGTTCCCCGAAGCGGGCGGCGAAGAAGGTTTGCGGGCCCATTTGAGGCACCGCGGCGGCGGGATCCAGGACCACGTCGTCCGCCAGGACAATCCCCCACCCTCCCAGGACCGTCTCGAGACCGGAGGACGCGAAGGCCGGCGGTTTTCCCTGCAGAACGGGGTCCAAAAGGAGAAGGGCCCTGCCTCCACGCCGGAGGTAGGCGTCCACCACCTCGGCCTCTTGCGGAAGGAATTCCCCCTGGGGCCCGGCAACGACCAGCACGTCGGCGTCCTCCGGTACCGAGGTCTTTCCCAATCCGACCCACTCGCGGACGTGGGCTCCCTCCTTCTCGAGCCGGTCGCGGAGGATCCCGATGCCCTCGCCGCGCCCTCCGAGGCCCCTTTCCCCATGGCCGGAGGTGAAATAGACAACCGACTGGTGAGGATCCTGCACCTCGAGGATGGCGTTGACGAAAGCCTCCTCCGCCTTGAAGGCCTTGATCCTTGCGGGGGAGCCGCCCTGGAGGCCCGAGAAGTCGTACTCGACCATCTGGTCCTTTTCCACGTGCCGGGTTCGATCCCCGGCTTGGAAGACCACGACGTTGGCCACGTTGACCTTGTACTGCTGGGCCAAAGCCTGGACGCGCGCCCGGTCCCGGTCGGGGTCGATGGTCTCCACCCGGATTCGGGGAGAGACCTCCCGGAAGGCCTCCAGCAGGTCCGTGACGCGTCCGAAGAGTTCGTCGGCGGGGGAGAGGAAGACCGTCACGCGAAGGGGAGTCTTGAGGTCCGAGAGGACCTTGCGGGCTTGGTCCGAGAGCGAAAAGGACCGCGTGGCGGTGAGGTCCCAACGTTTGTAATGGCGGGCCGAAAGGTAGTTCACCATGAGGAGCAGGCCCACGAGGGCCGCGAGCACCACCCCCCAGTTCGTCTGCCGCAGAAGCCGGGCCCTCATGCGCTCACCTCCACCGTCGGGTCTGGAGAGCCTGGTAGGCCAGCGCGAGGAAAAAGGCCGTCCCCGACAGGCAGTAGAGGACGGGGCGCGTATCCACCATTCCGCGGGAGAAGGCCTGCATGGCGGCGTACAGGTCCATGTACGAGAAGACCTCCTTCCAGATGGGGTCGGTGATGAGGTAGGAGATCAAGGAGAGGAGCAGCAGGAGAAGCAGCAGGGCGAAGGCCAGTATGGCGGCCACCACCTGGTTCTTCGAGACGAAGGTGGTGAAGATCCCGACGGAGAGGAAGAAGAGGCCCACCAGGACCGTGCCCAGATATCCGCCCAGCACGGGCCCGGGGTCCACCTCCGAATAGACGGAAACGGCCCAGACGTAGAGGCCCGTCGGCAGCCAGGCGGCGATGTAGAGGGAAAGGGCTCCGAGGAACTTCCCCAGCACCACCTCGAAGTCCGTCACGGGGGCCGTCAGGAGCGTTTCCACCGTTCCGCTTTTCAGCTCCTCGGCGCCCAGCCGCATGGTAATGACGGGCACGGTCACGATCAAGAAAACCCAGAAGAAGACGGTGCCGCCGAAGAGGAGGCTCATCGGCGAGGCGGAGGAGGCGCCGGGCTGGCTCAGAACGGCCAGGATCGCGTAGAAGAAGAACCCGTTGAGGAGCAAGAACGCCGTGATGACCACGTAGGCCAGAGGGGCGAGGAAATAGGAGCGGAGCTCCTTCTTGGCGATGGCCCAGGCGCCGCTCACGGCACGGCCTCCCCGGCGGCTTCGTCCGTCGTGATGGAAAGGAAGGCCTCCTCCAGGGAAATTTGGCGGGCCGCCAGTTCGAGAAGGGCCAGCCCCCGGACGGCGCACGCCCGTACCACGGCCTCCCTAACGTCCAAAGCGGGATCGGTCTCCAGTTCCAACCGGGTTTCCCCCCCCGATTCCATCACGGTCCGGACCTGGGTGACACCCGGGATCTCCGCTAGGCACGCCTCCGCATCGGCCCGGGCGGCCCGCAGGGTGCAGGTGAGCTGCCCCCCGGAAAGGCCCTTCCTCAGCCCCTCCACCGAACCGTCAAAGAGGAGGCGACCCCGGTGAAGGATGAGGGCCCGGGTACAGATGGCCTCCACCTCGGGGAGGATGTGGGTGGAAAGGAGTACGGTGTGGTCCCTGCTGAGGCCCTTGATCAGGGTCCGTGTCTGGGCGATCTGGGCGGGGTCGAGGCCCACCGTGGGCTCGTCCAGGATGAGGACGGGAGGGTCCGCCAGAAGGGCGTCGGCGATCCCCACACGCTGCCGAAAGCCCTTGGAGCAGGCCCCGATGAGACGGTCCCTGACCTCCAGGGCATCGCAGGCCTCCAGGACCTCCCCGATGCGCCGGGTCCGGTCGCGGCGGGGGACCCCCTTCAGTTCCGCCCGGAAGGCGAGGTATTCCCGCACCCGCAGGTCCTCGTAGAGGGGATTGTTCTCCGGCAGGTAGCCGATGAGCCTTCGCGCGGCCTTGCTATCCTCCTGGGCCGAGCGTCCGCCCACCACCACGTCTCCGGCGGAGGGCGGAAGAAAGCCCGTAATCATGCGGAGGGTCGTGGTCTTCCCCGCCCCGTTCGGGCCGAGGAAGCCGACGATGTCCCCTTTGTCGACACGGAAGGTCAGGCGGCTCACCGCTTCCGTTTGTCCGAAGGTGCGCGTCAGTTCCCGGGCTTCGATCATGCGCCGCTCAGCGCTCTCGTCCGTCACCAGGGACGAGCAGCAGGGCGGCCCGGCCGGCTTCCACCGATTTTCCGAGGGCCTCTGCCCTGGCCATCAGCGCCTCCAGGGATGGCGCCGGCGGCGCTCCGCCCAGGGCCTTGTGGGCATTGAGGAGGAGCAGGAGATCGGCGGATTCCACGGCCGCCTGGGCGAGCCGCTCCACCGAGGCGCGGTCCCGGGCCGCCTCAAAAAAGAGCAGGGCATCGTGGAGGAGGCCCGCCTCCTCGTGCCGGCGCCCCCAGTCGGTCAACTGGGGGGCGGGAGTGGAGGAAAGGAACAGAATCTTCTGTTTGTCCGCGACGGTGAGCGGGATCTTGAGAGCCATGTGCGGCGCATCCTCCTTGCAGGAGATCGAGGATACCACGGGAAGGAGGGCCCTTGGGATCTGGCGGCCACTCCAGGGGAGCAACGGGCCGGGGCCTCGCGGGAGTGTGTCCACGGACCGCTCCCATCTGTCCCGTGTCCCGTTTTCCGCGGCCCCGGCGGCTTCCGGTCCTCGCACCGCGGTTGGGCGACGTCCGATCAGCCCCCCGCACCTGAAGCATCAGCGGCCCAAATGGAAGAGGGGGCCCGAAAGGGCCCCCCGAACCAGCGCGATTCCCTCGGTCAGCCTTTGACTTCGATCCTCTTGGGAAGCGATTCCTCGGCCTTCGGAACCACCACTTCGAGGATCCCGTCCCGCTGGGTGGCGTTGATTTTTGCGGCGTCGACGCGGGTGGGGAGCGTGAAGGACCGCAGGAACTTCCCGTAGGCCCTTTCGATCCGGTGGTAATGCTCCTTCTTGGTCTCGCTCTCGAAGCGCCGCTCTCCCCGGATGGTCAGGAGGTTGTTCTCCAGCTGGATCTGGATGTCCTCCTTCTTCACGCCCGGGAGGTCCACCTCGATCACGAAGCGCTTGTCTTCCTCCCGTAGATCCACGGCGGGTGCCCAGGCGCCGTATTCCACCTCGCCCGAACCGCTCCGGCTGTAATTCTCGTCGAAGAGGCGATTGAGCTGGTCGTGCATCGTCATCAGTTCCCGATAAGGGCTCCAACGCATCAGGGTCATGGCGATCCTCCTTTCTTGAATCCTGGCCCCCAACCCGACGAGGGCCCGAAGGGTACAGGGATAATATACTATCGCACTTCTGTGTTGTCAAGTTATATGACTCAAATACACTCATTATTAAGATAGGCCCACCAAGCCCACCGGACACATCGTTTGTTATCACAGAGATACGAGAGGGTTCAATCAGGAAGGAAGGCCCAGTTTCTTGCGGAGCCGGTGGACCAGCAGAAGCGCCTCCAAGGGGGAGAGGGTTCGCTCGTCGGTGGCGCGCAGTTCCTCGAGCACGCGGGCCTCCTCGCCTCGGCCCTCCCCGGGGAAGAGGTTCGGCTGGTGCGGTCGGCCCGCCGGGGACGAGTCCAGGGACAGAGCCGCCCGACGGGCCTCCAGCCGGGAGAGTACGGAACGGGCGCGGTGCACGACCCCCGCGGGGACACCGGCTAACTCGGCCACGTGGATTCCGTAGGACCGATCCGCGGCGCCATCCTCCACGGTTTTCAGGAAGACGACCCGGCCCTCGTGCTCCCGGACTCCCATGGTCAGGTTGCGCACGCCCGGGAGGGCCTTCCCCAGCTCGGTGAGTTCGTGGTAGTGCGTGGCGAAGAGGGTTCTGCACCCCACCCCCCCCACCCCCGCCCCCCCGGCCCCCCCCCCCGCCCCCCCCCAGGCCCCCCCCACGGCGGGGCG
>JBFLVU010000029.1:7964-18080 GCA_040758175.1 Acidobacteriota bacterium
ACCCCCCCCTCCCCGGCCCTCAGGGCCTCCACGACGGCCCAGGCGATGGCCAGCCCGTCGTAGGTGCTGGTGCCGCGTCCCACCTCGTCGAGGATCACCAGGGATCGGGTGGTGGCGTTCCTCAAAATGGCCGCCGTCTCGGTCATCTCCATCATGAAGGTGGACAGGCCCCTTAAAAGGCTGTCTCCCGCTCCCACGCGGCAGAAGAGGCGGTCCGCCAGCCCCGTCACGGCCCTTTTAGCCGGCACGTAGGAGCCCGTTTGGGCCATGACGGCGATGAGGGCCGTCTGCCGCAGGTAGGTGGACTTTCCCCCCATGTTGGGTCCGGTCAATAGGACGATCTGGTCCTCGCCGGTATCCAGACGGACGGGGTTGGGCACGAAGGGCTGGTGCCGCGAATCGAGTTCCAGGACGGGATGCCGGCTCTCCTCCAGGAGGAGGACCGGCTCGTCCACCACCTCGGGACGAGCGTAGTTCCGTCCCCTCGCCAGGTGAGCGAAGCCCTGAAGAACGTCCTCCCTCGCCAGGGCGGAGGCCGCCTCGCGAAAAACCGGAAGGGAGGGAGCCAACTCCGCCTGGAGGTCCGCCCACAGTTTCGATTCCAGGGCTTCCCTGTCCGCCCGTGCGCTCAGGATCCGGGCTTCCAGGTCCCTCAGCTCGGGGGTCACGAAACGCTCCCCGTTGACGAGGGTCTGGCGCCGTTCGAAGTCCGGGGGCACCCGCCCCAAGTTGGCCCGGCTGACCTCCAGAAAATAGCCGAATATCTTGTTGTAGCGGACCTTCAAGCTGGCGATCCCCGTGCGCTCGCGCTCCCGCCGCTCCACCTCCAGAATGGCGGAATGGGCGTTCTCCGCCAATCCGCGCAAAGCATCCAGCTCGGGGTGCCATCCCCGGGCAAAGATGCCGCCCTCCCGGGCGTGGGGGGGCGGACATTCCTCGAGGACCTCGGTGAGCCGCGCCGACCACCGGGCCAACTCCTCGCGGCCCAGGGCACCGGGGACTCCTCCGGCGGCCGCCAGGCATTCCTGAAGGCCGGGAAGTCTCCGGAGCGCCTCCCGCAACATCCCGGCGTCCCGCGGGGTGGCGAGGCCCGCCCCCAGCCTAGCGGTGATCCGCGCCAGGTCCGGAAACCCCCGCAGTCGCTCCCTTAGGACGCGCAGGTTCTGCGGGTCCGACAGCCAGCAGGCGACGGTCCCCTGGCGCCGCAGGATCTCCTCTCTCCGGGCGGAGGGGGCCAGAAGCCAGTCGCGGAGAAGGCGCGATCCCATGGGGGTGAGCGTCGCATCCATGGCCTCGAGCAGGGTCCCCGCCCGCCCCCCCGTCTCGGCCGATGCCACGAGTTCCAGATTGCGTCGGGTGGCTTCGTCCAGAACGAGGGCGGTGCCGGGGACCTCCGTTCTCGGTGGTTTAAGAACTTTCCCCCCCCGGTCCTGGAGGTAGTCCAAGACCGCGTGCAGGGCGCCAAGGGCCTCCGTCTCCGGAGGCAGACCCGGAAGCCCCGCAGGCAGATCGAACCGGCGGCACAGGGATTCCCTGGGGTCCCGGGGATGAAACACCGCCGCCGGAAGGGGCGTGACGGCGGCGCCGGGCACCTCGGGCGCCGGGGCGCCTTCCGGATGGAGGACCTCCGCCGGGCCCACGGCCCGCAAACGGTCCTGCGCTTCGGCGAGGGACGAGAGCCACACCACCAGGTCTCCCGAGGAGAGGTCCGCCCACGCCAGCCCGGCGGACTCCCCGCCGGGACACCAAGCAGCCAGAAGGACCGGTTGGGAGGCCTCCACGACGCCCTCCTCCAGCGCCGTGCCGGGGGTCACCACCCGGGTCACCTCCCGCCGCACCAGCCCCTTGGCGGCGGCCGGATCTTCCACCTGGTCGCACAGGACCACCCGGTACCCCGCCCGAATCAGCCGTCCGAGATACGCCTCCAGGGCGTGGTGCGGGATGCCGGCCATGGGCATCGGCTCGGCCTTGTTCTTTTCGCGGGTCGTGAGGGCGATCTCGAGGACCTCCGCGGCGGTCCGGGCGTCCTCCCCGAACATCTCGTAGAAGTCGCCCATCCGGAAGAGGACGATTTTACCGGGATGCTGGTCCTTTACCCGCCGCCACTGGCGCATGGCGGGCGTGAGCTTCTCGTCCACCGTATCCCTCGCGGAGTGGCCCCTTTCAGGGGCTCTGCGGATTGTATCCCGGCGGGGCGACGGACGCCAACGGGAAGAGGAGAATAAGAGGCTCCCTTCGCTGTTGACGGAGGGGAGGAGTGTGGGTAAAGTGGCCCCCGTTATTTCGTTTCCCCTACTAGGAAGGAGGGTCCGAGGCCATGGATGCGAAAGGTGTGATGGAGCTGATCCGAGAGAAGGGGATCCGGATGGTGGACCTCCGGTTCATGGACCTTCCGGGCCTGTGGCAGCATTTCACGGTGCCGGCCACGGTGTTTTCAGAGGACTCGTTCACCGAGGGCGTGGGGTTCGACGGCTCCTCCATCCGCGGCTGGCGCTCGATTCACGAGAGCGACATGATCGTCGTGCCCGACCCTTCCAGCGCCTTCGTGGATCCCTTCTTCGTCCAGCCCACCCTCACGCTCATTTGCGACGTCCTGGATCCCGTGACCAGGGAGAGCTACACACGCGATCCGAGGAACATCGCCCATCGCGCGCAGAACTATCTGGTTTCCACGGGCATCGCGGACACGGCCTTCTTCGGCTGCGAAGCCGAGTTCTTCGTGTTCGACGACATCCGCTTCGATCAGAACGCCTCCTCGGGCTACTACTTCATCGACTCCGCCGAAGGACGGTGGAATACGGGCCGGGACGAGAAGCCCAATCTGGGGTACAAGCCCCGCTACAAGGAGGGCTACTTCCCCGTGCCCCCCACCGATTCCCTTCACGACCTTCGCGCGGAAATGGTGCGCCTCATGCAGGAGGTGGGACTTACGGTGGAGGCGCACCACCACGAGGTCGCCACGGCGGGGCAGTCAGAGATCGACATCCGCTTCGACACCCTCGTCCAGACCGCGGACAACCTGATGAAGTTCAAGTACGTCGTGAAGAACGCCGCCCTCCGCCACGGGAAGACGGCCACCTTCATGCCCAAGCCCCTCTTCGGCGACAACGGATCGGGGATGCACACCCACCAGAGCCTCTGGAAGGAGGCCAAGCCCCTTTTCCCCGGAAACGGCTACGCGGGCCTCTCCCAGATGGCCCTCCACTACATCGGAGGGCTCCTCAAGCACGCCCGGGCGCTGGCCGCCGTCATCGCCCCCACCACCAACTCGTACAAGCGGCTGGTGCCCGGCTTCGAGGCGCCCGTGAACCTGGCCTACTCCCGGCGGAATCGCTCGGCCAGCATCCGCATCCCCCTATATACCGAAAGCCCGAAGGCCAAGCGCATCGAGTTCAGGCCCCCCGACCCCTCCTGCAATCCCTACCTGGCCCTCGCCGCCCAACTCATGGCGGGACTCGACGGCGTTTTGAACCGCATCGATCCCGGCCCACCTCTCGACAAGGACCTGTACGGACTGCCGCCGGAGGAGCTCAAGGAGATCCCCACCATGCCGGGCTCCCTCTCGGAGGCCCTGGATTGCCTCGAGAAGGACCACGCGTTCCTCCTCAAGGGGGACGTGTTCACGGAGGACTTTCTCCGCACCTGGATCGAGTACAAGCGACATCGAGAAGTGGAGGAGATCGCCCTCCGCCCCCACCCCTACGAGTTCGCCCTGTACTACGACATTTGAGCCCGAAGGTCGGACATCGAGACAGGGCGGTGGAAATCTCAAAACTTTTCCACAGACGCCCTCGGGTGGCTAAAATCGCATCCACTTGATAACAAAGAACTTGTTTCCCTTGACAGAGCCCCCGGAGGGACTTATATTCTCCGGGCACGCTTGAGGTGACTGGATGCCCAAGACCATCTCCTACGTTCGCCGGATCCTCCCCTTCGAGTCCAAGCGAGTCCCCACCCCTCCCCACGGCCAGAGCACGTCGAATCCTTCGACCTCCGGCAAGCAGCCGCCTTCCTTTCAAGGTTCAGGGACGCTACCCGAGGCACCCGCCATTCCCGCCTCGCGGATCTCGGCGCCCCGGTGACGCGCGCCGGCGGGGGGCAGCCCCCGCCGGTTCCGCTTTCGCACGCCGTAGCCGAATCGGCCGCCCACCCGGGGCGGCCGGTTCGACGTTTCCCGAAGGCTCAGCTCTTCTTTTCCGGTCGGCTCAGCCCGAGGCGGGCCATGACCTGTTGGATGTCCGTCCAGACGTCTCCCTTCGCCGCCGGGTTTCGCAAGAGGTAGGACGGATGGTAGGTGGGCATGAGGGGGATGCCCTTGTAGTTCCGCCACTGCCCGCGGAAGCGCGTGATGGCCACTTTCTCGCCGAGAAGGCCCTGCGCGGCGGTGGCGCCCAGGGTCACGATCACCTCCGGGCGGATGCAGGCGATCTGAGCCTCCAGAAAGGGCATGCACGCGGCCATCTCGTCGGGCTGGGGGGTCCGGTTCTCGGGGGGACGGCACTTCACCACGTTGGCGATGTAGACCTCCTCGCGCCTCAGACCCATGCCCCGGGTGATGATCTCGGTCAGGAGCTGGCCCGCCCGTCCGACGAAGGGGATGCCCTTCTCGTCCTCCTCGGCCCCGGGACCTTCCCCCACAAAGAGAAGGCGGGCCCGGGGACTCCCCGCTCCGAAGACGATCCGCGTCCGCTTCTCGCAGAGGCGGCAGAGGCGGCAGTCCCCCATGCCGATTCGGATTTGCTCGAGGGGCGTGGACGGGGGCCCGTCCGACCCGGGCGCCTTGGGCCCGGAACGGGCCAGTGCATATCCCAACCCCTCGCCCGCCAGGTAGGCCGCCCGGAGGCGGAGCTGGCCCGAAAGGTCCTTATCGCCCACGGCGGCTTTCTACGATCGCGTCGAGGAGGGCCCTGGCGCACTCGGATTTGGAGGCCTCCCGGATCCGCTCCTCGTGTCCGTCGGGCCAGAGCAGGATCAGGGCGTTCCGGTCGGCGTCGAAGCCCGTGCCGGCCCCGGACACGTCGTTGGCCGCTATGAGGTCCAGCCTCTTTTCCTTTAGTTTCTTCGTCGCGTTGGCCTTCACATTTTCGGTCTCGGCGGCGAATCCGCACACGAACTGGCCTGGTCGCCGGATCTTGCGGAGGCTCTCCAGGATATCGGCGGTCTTGACGAGCCGTACGGTCCACCCCTGCGGGCCCTTCTTTCGCTTCTCCTGCAGGACCTCGGCCGCCCGGTAGTCGGCCACGGCCGCGGCCATCACGAGGAGGTCGCACTCCAGGAACCGTGCCCGGACCGCCTCCCCCATTTCCTCGGCCGTGGTGACAGGGTGCAGGTGCGCGCCGGGCGGTGGGTCCAGCGACACGGGCCCCGAGACGAGATCCACCGTCGCACCCCGCTGGAGAGCCTCGCGCGCCACGGCGTACCCCATCTTCCCCGAGGAGCGGTTGGACAGGTACCGCACGGGATCCAGCCCCTCCCGGGTGGGGCCAGCGGTAACGAGCACGCGCAGGCCGGCCATATCCCCTCGCCGTTCCAGGAGAGACACCGCCTCCTGGGCGATCGCCCCGGGTTCCGGGAGACGCCCGTCATCCACGTCGCCGCACGCCAAGGTCCCCTTTCCCGGTTGAAGCACGATGTGGCCTCTCTGCTCCAGGATCCTGAGGTTCTCCTGCACGGCGGGGTGCCTCCACATGGCGCCGTTCATGGCCGGAGCCAGGAGGACGGGCGCACCGCGGTTGGCAAGGTAGTGGGTCGTGAGGAAGTCGTCGGCGATGCCCCGCGCGAATTTTCCCAGGACGTTGGCGGTGGCCGGCGCCACCACGAGGAGTTCCTCCCACTTGGCCAACTCGACGTGGGCGATGGAGGGGTCTCCCGCCCCCTCGAAAAGATCGGTGATGACCGAGCGCCCAGAAAGGGCCTGGAAGGTCACCGGCGCCACCATGTGCGCCGCGTGGGCCGTCAGTACGACCTGGACCTCGCAGTTCCGATCCATGAGACGGCGCACCAGGTCGCAGGCCTTGTAGATGCTGATCCCGGCCGAGACGCCCAAGGTGACCCGCCGTTTCGGCTCCGGGGGGGGGTGGGATTTCGAGGCTCCCGCCATGGTCCGACTCCTTCCGCGGCCCCGGGGGCCGCCTCCCTATTCGTCCGTCCGCGTCCGGAGGCCCAGTTCGTCCAGCTGAGAAGCCTCCACGGTTCCCGGGGAGCCCGTCATCAAACACAGGCCCGACGTGGTCTTCGGGAAGGCGATCACGTCCCGGATGGACTCGCATCCCAAAAGAAGCATGGCCAGGCGGTCCAGACCGAAGGCGATCCCGCCGTGGGGCGGTGTTCCGAAACGGAACGCGTCCAGAAGGAACCCGAACTTTTCCTGGGCCTGCCCCTCCGAGAATCCCAGTACCTTGAAGACCCTGCGCTGGACGTCCCCCCGGTGAATGCGGATGGATCCTCCCCCAATTTCGTTCCCGTCGAGGACGAGGTCGTAGGCGAGCGCCTCGGCTGCGCCGGGATCGCTCTCCAGGATCCCCCAATCCTCCTGCCGGGGCATGGTGAAGGGATGGTGGCGGGCGGTCCACCGCCCGTCCTCCGCGCTCCATTCGAACATGGGAAAGCGGTGGACCCAGAGGAGGTCGTGGCGGTCCGACTCGATCAGGCCAAGGGCTTTTCCGAAGTGGAGCCGAAGGGCAGAGAGGCACGCGCAGACCGTGTCGTACCCGCCCGCGACGAAGAGCCCAAGATCGCCCTCTCCGGCGCCCACGGCATCCAGAAGGCCGCCGGCTGGACCCTCGCCCAGGTGCTTCAGGGCGGGTCCCGCGAGGTGCCCGTCCTTCCGCCAAAGCGCCACCACGCCCTTTCCCCCGTGGGGCTTCACCAGGCCGTTGAGGTCCTCCTGCTGCTTGCGGCTCGGTCCGGCCTGACCGGGAACGGCGATCCCGCGGACCACTCCCCCGGCTTCCAGGATCGAACGGAAGACGCTGAAGGACGTCTGCCCGGCCACCTCGGAGACCGTCTTCAGTTCCATGCCGAAGCGCGTGTCCGGCTTGTCGCAGCCGTACCGCTCCATGGCTTCCGGGTAGGAGAGGCGGGGAACCGAGGAGGGCGCAGGCCACCCCACTTCCTCGAACAGATCGAGGACGAGCCCCTCGGCCACGGCCATGACCCTCTCCTGCGTGGCGAAGGACATCTCGATGTCGATTTGCGTGAACTCGAGCTGGCGGTCGGCCCTCAGGTCCTCGTCTCGAAAGCACCGGACCACCTGAAAGTACCGGTCGAAGCCGGAGACCATGCACAGCTGCTTGAACAGCTGGGGGGACTGGGGCAGGGCGTAGAAGGATCCCCGCCTCAGGCGCGAAGGCACGAGGAAGTCCCGGGCGCCCTCGGGGGTGGACTTGGTCAGGAAGGGGGTCTCGATCTCGATGAATCCGCGGTCCGACAGAAACTCCCGGGTTCGCCGGGCGAGCCGGTGGCGGGCCACCAACCGCGCGTTCTGGAAGGGCCGCCTCAGGTCCAGGTACCGATACTGCAGGCGCATCTCCTCGCTTACCAGGGCCTCGTCTTCCACGGCAAAGGGCGGCGTCTCGGCTTCGGCGAGGACTTCCAGGAAGGTGGCCGCCACCTCCACGGCGCCCGTGGACATGTGG
Source organism: Acidobacteriota bacterium (assembly GCA_040758175.1). Taxonomy (GTDB): domain Bacteria; phylum Acidobacteriota; class UBA4820; order UBA4820; family DSQY01; genus JBFLVU01. The sequence goes on from JBFLVU010000029.1 coordinate 15,602, forward strand.
GGATTCACGTCCCGTTCGCCGCGGGGCCGGACCGTTCCGCGCACCACGACCACGAATTCGGGCCTCAGTTCGTGGGCTCCGGCGAAGGCCGCCGCATCCAGGTCCTCGGAGAAGACGAGTTGGACGATCCCTTCGCGGTCTCGAAGGTCAACGAAGACGAGGCTCCCCAAGTCTCGGCGGCGGCGGACCCACCCCATGAGGCAGACGCTCTGGCCCACGTGGCTCTTCCGGATTTCCCCCGCGTAGTGCGTGCGTTCGGGCAGGTTCATGGCCGCTCCTTGAGGATTCGCGTCGCCAGGGCCTCCGCCGCCAAAGCCTGCTGTTCTCCGCTCTCGAGGTCCTTGAGCGTAAAGACGCCGCTCTCGTGCTCCTCCTCGCCGATCAGGACCACCCAACGCACGTTCATGCGGTCGGCCCGTTTGAGGGCCGATTTGAATGAGCGCGCCGAATGCTCCATCACCGCGACGGCACCGGCGGTCCTCAGGATCCGCGCCAGATCCAGCGCGGTTCCGTACGTTCCCGGGCCCGACCAGGCCACGTAGGTCCAGGGCTGGCGTCCGGCCGCCGCTTTGGGAAGCGCGAGGAGCAGCCGCTCCATGCCCAGGGCCCATCCGAATCCCGGCAAGGCCGGTCCCCCGAGCTGTTCCAGAAGGCCGTCGTACCTCCCGCCACCCAGGAGCGCGTCCTGGGCCCCGAGAGCGCTGGAGGAGACTTCGAAGACGGTTCGCGTGTAGTAGTCCAGGCCGCGGACGAGGCGGTCCTTTTCGGCGAAGTCTACGCCGAGGCGCCCCAAGGCCTCTCGAAGACCCGCATGGTGCGCGGAGCACGCTTCGCAGAGCATGTCGCGGAACCGGGGCGCCCCGTCGAGGATGGCCTGGCAAGAGGGCACCTTGCAATCCAGCACGCGGAGGGGGTTCGTCTCGAGCCGCCGACGGCAGTCCCCGCAAAGGCCCCCGGCGCTCTCCGACAGACGGGACCGGAGGGCCTCCACAAAAACGGGCCTGCAGGCGGGGCATCCGACCGAGTTCACCTGCACCCGCACGCCCAGGACACCCACGGCCTCCATGAATTCCGCGACCATGGCGATGGCTTCTGCGTCCGCTCCGGGGGCCGGGTCTCCCAGCACCTCCACCCCGATCTGGTGAAACTGCCGGTACCGACCCTTCTGCGGACGCTCGTACCGAAACTGGGGACCGATGTAGTAGAGCCTTCCGTGAAGAGGTGACTCGTGGAGCCGGTGCTCCACCATGGCCCGCGCCACGCCCGCCGTGTTCTCCGGACGTAGCGTCAGGCTTCTGCCCTTCCGGTCGGGGAAGGTGTACATCTCCTTGGTGACGATGTCCGTCTCGTCCCCGATGCCCCGGACGAAAAGCTCCGTGGGTTCCAGTACGGGAGTCCGAATCTCCGTGTACCCGTACCGGGAAAAGACCCGGCGCGCCGCCTCCTCCACCACCTGCCAGGCGGTTACTTCTGGAAAGACCAAGTCCTGCGTGCCTTTGACGGCCGTGATCATGCGACCTCCGGAGGGCGATTCTACCACGCGGCCGATCCTCCGGAGCCGAAGGCGGGAGGCTTCACGCCGGCCCCTGGGACCCCGCCCGGAAGGCGTACATCCTGCGGTCCGCCTCCGCCAGGGCGGCCTCCGGCTCGCCGCCGGGAGGCAGCAGGGCCACCCCGACCGACACGCGGCAGGGGGGAGAGTCGGGAGACTCTCTCCCCAGGTCCCTTTGGACGATTGCCATCCTCGCCTCAGCCCCGCCCGTATCCAAGCCTGGGCATACGACCAGGAACTCGTCGCCCCCCCACCGAAAGAGCCCGTCCTCCGATCGGAAGGCGTCCCGCAGGGCCTGGGCCACCCGGCGGAGGCACACGTCCCCCACCAAGTGGCCGTGGCAGTCGTTGATATTCTTGAACGCGTCCACGTCCAGAAAGATGAGCGCCGCGCCTGAATCCCGGGCCTCCGACAGGAAAGGCCTGAGACGGCGGCGGTTCCAGAGGCCCGTGAGGGGATCCAGGTCCACCAGGCGCCGGAGGGCCTCCCGGGATTCGAGGAGGTCTTCGTTGAGTTGGCGCAGGCGGAGCGTGACATGGCTCTCCAGGGCGGCCAGGCTCGCGAGGGCCACGACCAGTTCGACGCCCGCGTCCAGGAAGGAGGAAAGGGAGAGGTGCCCCGGATCCAGCACGTCCCCTCCCCACGCGAGGGGCAAAAGGAGCGGGACGTAGTGGAGGCAGACCAGGGCCTGGAGCCAAAGGGCCAGGCCGAGCCAGCGGGACCGGGAGGTCCTGGGCCTGCGGATGACCCAGGCCCCTCCAAGGACCAGGATCGAACCCACCAGGAACGCCTGCGCCATTTGAGCCAGGGCCACGAAGGGCGAAAAGAACCCGACGGAGAGGCTCCACACGGCGAGGACGGGGACGAGCACCCTCGGACGCATGCGGACCGCGAGGCCCGGTTGGACGTGGTGGGGGGGGGGGGCCC
>JBFLVU010000030.1:0-18030 GCA_040758175.1 Acidobacteriota bacterium
GGGGGGGGCGGCTCCCACGCCCGGAGCGGCGCGCCCGACGCCTCCTTCCGGCCCTTTCCGAGGAGCTTCTCCCCGAGGAGGCCAAGCCACTCGGAGATGGCCCCCACGGGGCAGACCCAGGCGCAAAAGGACTTCCGCGCCACAAAGGTAAGCCCCAGCAAAGCCACGAACAGCGCCAGGTTCAGCTCCCCGGCCGCGCAGGTGAAGCGCTGGTTCGTGACGAAAGCGTAGGCCGTTTCAAGTCCGCCGAAGGGGCAGTACTTCTCCACGCTCCCGAGAAGCCATCCCCGGCTGTAGGCCAGACCCGCCCCGGCGGCTGCGGCCACCAGGGCCGCCTGAAAGAGCAACCTCGTCCGCTTCAATCCGGTCTCCCGTGGCCGGGGCCCCGCCCCCGCAAGGGTTGCAGGCTACCAGCCCGATCCCCCGCTGTCAACGGCCCACGCGCCTCTTTGGCGTGGTTGGAGCGGGAGGCGAAGCGGGGCGGGGTGCGAACTTGAGGCCCAGGCGAACGAGGGAGAGGCGGTCTCGAAGGGGCTCGGGCGCGACGGCCTCCACCAGGTCCATGAAGCCGCCCTGGAGGAGCCGCACTTCGATGCGGCCGTCCTCCACCTCCAGCCCAACGACGCGGGCCCGGAGGTCGAAGGTGCGGGTCTTTCCCTTCCCCTCGCGGGTGACGGGCCACGCCTCGGCGGCCTGGAAGGCCTCGGCCCGCCTCCGGATCTCGTCCCGTTCCGCCCCGTCCAGAGCGCCGAACCCCACCTCGTACACCTGCAGGGAGAGTTCCGAGAGCGCGGGCGACCCCTCGGGCACGGGAAACAGACGCTCGGCCAGGATCCCCGTGGGGAGGGTGGCGGCGAGGCGCCCCAGGAAGAGCCCCCGGTCCCCCACGAAGGCCGTGAAGTCCATCCACTCCTCCCGCCCGGCAACGCCCAAAGGAAGGGGCGCGCACAGCTCGATCTTGGGCATGGGGTGATACCCCTGGGAATAGGCCAGGACGGCGCCGGCGCGGCGCATGGCACGGACGAGGGCCTCCGTCAGGTCGAGGTGCCCCAGAAACACGGCGGGGCCTTCCTTGCGGAACCGGAGCCGATGGCGGGAGGGCGCCGGGGCGGGGGGGTGGGGGACCGAGCCGTGCTCCTGGGGGAGGGTGCGGGCGAAGACGCTCGCGAGGCAGTCCTTGGCGAAGGGCGCGCAGCCGTGGCAGGCCTCGGGGCCGCAGGTCTCGGTGGATTCCCCGGCGAGGGCGCGCTCGCGCTCCCGCCAAAGGAAGGAGCGCGTCACGCCGACGTCCACCACCTCCCACGGGAAACGCTCCTCCCGGCCGCGCTCCCGGTGGAGGTACTCTTCCGGAGTCAGGCCTTTTCGGGAGAAGGCCTCCTTCCAGAGGTCGGGCCGGAAGTGCTCGGTCCAGGAGTCGAGGCGGCACCCCAGCCCGCAGGCCTCCTCCAGGACCTCCGCCAGCCGGCGGTCCCCCAGGGAAAAGGCCCCCTCCAGGAGGCTTCCCTCCACGTCGTGCCACCGGTACTGCACGGGGCGGCGCAGGAGGGACTTCAGCCTGGACTGCTTCTCCCTGAGGGAGTCGGGGCCTTCCATGGGGAACCACTGGAAGGGGGTGAAGGGCTTGGGCACGAAGGAGGAGGTGGAGACCGTCACGACCGGGTTTCGGCAGCCCGAGCCCTTGGCCGTCCGGGCGGAAAGGTCCGCCAGGCGCGCGATGGCGTCCACGTCCTCGGGGCTCTCCGTGGGCAGCCCGATCATGAAGTAGAGCTTGAGGACGCTCCATCCGGAGGAGAAGACCACCGTGACGGCGTTCCTCAGATCCTCCTCGGAGATCTTCTTGTTGACCACGGCCCGCAGGCGCTCGGTCCCGGCCTCGGGGGCGATGGTGAAGCCCGACTTGCGCCCCGCCGAGAGAGCGCCGACGAGTTCCCGCGTAAGGCTACTCACGCGGAGGCTGGGCATGGCGACGCCCACGCCCCGGTCGGCGGCCTCCGCGGCGATGGACCGGGCCAGGCGTTCGATCCCCGCGTACTCCCCGGCGTTCAGGCTCAGGAGGGTCACTTCGTTGAATCCCGTGGACTCGAGACCGCGCACCACCGCCGCTCGCACCGCCTCGGCGTCCCGGTCTCGCTGGGGGCGGTAGATGTATCCCGCCTGGCAGAAGCGGCACCCGACGGCGCACCCCCTGGAGAGTTCGAGGCTGTATCGGTCGTGGATCACCTCGTGGTGGGGAACGATGACCTTGGAGGGAAAGGGAAAGGCGTCGATGTCCTTCAGGAGGCGCCGCCGGACGGGGTAGGGAACTCCCTCCTCCGCGGGGCCTGTCACCACTTCCATTCCCGTGGCCGGGTCGCGTCCCGTGCGGTAGAGCGCAGGAACGTAGGTCCCTTCCACGGAGGCCAGGGCTCGCCACACCTCCCGCCGGGAGCGTCCGCGGGTGGCACGGACGGCTTCGCAGAGGTCGAGGATGCCCTCCTCGCCGTCCCCCACGAAAATCCCATCGAAGAAGGGGGCCAGCGGTTCCGGATTCACGGCGCAGGGGCCGCCGGCCACCACCACGGGATCTCCGGGCCCCCGGTCGGCGGCCCTCAGGGGGACGCCCCCCAGGCGGAGCATGTGGAGGATGTTGGTGTAGGTCAGCTCGAACTGCAGCGTGAAGCCGACGAGATCGAAGTCCTTGAGGGACCTCCCCGATTCAAGCCCGTAGAGGGAGAGCCCGCGGGATTCGAGGGCCTCCTGCATGTCGGGCATGGGCATGAAGACCCGCTCGGCCCAGACGTCCTCCCGTTCGTTCAGCACTCCGTAGAGGATCTTGAGGCCCAGGGTGCTCATGGCGATCTCGTAGGCGTCCGGGAAGGCGAGGGCCACGTGGAGCAGGCCCTCCCGGTCCGCCTTGACCGCCTGGTTCACTTCGCCGCCCGTGTACCGGGTGGGTTTGGACACGGACCTCAGAAAGCCCAGTTCCACGAGCCGCTCGCCCCTTTCCATCCGGACCGCCGCGCCCGGAAACAGCGCCTCACCATAGCACATTTTGCCCCACGCTCCCGCCCCGCGCCCGAAAAACCTGGCAAGGCCCGGCGACTGAGGTAGAATGGGCGCCGAGGAGGGCACGGGAATGACCGCCCGGAAGGACAAGAAGCGCGCGTACCACAAGGAAACCCGCCTCATCCACGGGGATTTTCATTCGCCTCACTGGGACTACAGGGACCACATCGTCCCCCCCATCTCCGCCTCGGCCGCCTATCGGTTGGAGAGCGCCGAGCGCGGCGCCCAGGGGTTCCTGGCCTTCGCCAACCCGGAGCTCAACCGCCATACCCAGCCCCCCATCTACATTTACGACCGCCTCGACGAGCCCAGCCGCTCCATGCTCGAGGACAACCTGGCGGCCGCGGAGGAGGGGGAGTGCGCCGTTTGCTTCGCCACCGGAATGGGGGCCATCACCGCCAGCTTGGGGGTTCTCGCCAAAGCCGGGGATACGGTCCTCGCCCACCGGACCATGTACGGCTGCACGTACTCCCTCATGGCCAATTGGCTTCCCCGCTTCGGAATCACCGTGAAGTTCGTGGACATGAAGGACGTGGCGGCCATCGAGCGCATGATGACCGAGGACGTGGTGGCCCTCTATTTCGAGACCCCCAGCAACCCCATCCTGGAAATCGTGGACCTCGCCTCGATCCGGCAGGCCGTGGACCGGGCCAACGCCGCGCGAAATCCCAAGAAGCGCAAGATCTTCGTCGTCGTGGACAACACCTTCGCCACGGCCTTTTGCCAGCGGCCCATCACCCTGGGGGCCGACGTGGTAGTGGCCTCCCTGACCAAGAACGTGGGCGGCTTCGGGACGGACATGGGCGGCGTGTGGGTGGGCCCGCGCCTTCTCGAGCCCGACGTCCTCCTGTTCCGCAAGGACTTCGGCGCTCCCCTCGCCCCCAAGGACGCCTGGCCGCCCCTCGTGTACGGGCTTCCAACCCTCGCCCTTCGGTCCCGCCAGCAGATCGAGACGGCCACGAAGGTGGCCCGCTACCTCGAGGGGCACCCCGCGGTGGCAAAGGTCCTCTACCCGGGACTGCCGACCCACCCCCAGCACACGCTGGCCCGGAAGCAGATGCTCGACCCCGACGGGAACTTCGCGCCGGGCATCATGATCTACTTCATCCTGAAGGGCACCCCCGAGCAGGCGCGGGAAAGCGGCCGGAAGATGATGGACCACCTGGCCGACCACGCCCTATCGGTGACCCTGGCGGTCTCCCTGGGACAGATCCGGACCCTCATCGAACACCCCGCCTCCATGACCCACGCGCCCCTGCCCGTGGAGGCGCAAGTGGCCGCCGGGCTGGACCCGGGCGGGATCCGCATCAGCATCGGGATCGAGCGCGCCGACGACATCATGGCCGACCTCGAGGAGGCCCTTACGGTCCTCTAACGAACGGCCGAACGATTCACTTCGGCCGCGAGTTCTTCCCCAACCCGACGGGCCGCGCTTAAAGGGTCCGGCCCCGGAATCCTCTTCGTCCGCCGAAGGTGGTCCTCCCGCGCGCGCCGCTTCCCGGCGTGGGCCTCCCCGCCGGGCCTTCGCCTTGACCCTTTCCTGACGCACGCGCGCCCCTCCTTTGCACCTTCTTGACGCATCCGGCCCTATGATCTGCGCGGATGTAAGGAGGAAGGCCCCGTGGACGCCGCGCTGATCGCCTTGATCCTCGTCACCTTCTACCTTCTTTGGTCCCTTGTGGACGGCCTGGACAGGCTGTAGGCCGAAGCCATGATCACCATCCAGACCGTCGCTGTTTCGCTAGTAGGACTGCTGATTATTTATTCCCTGCACAGGTGGGGGAAAAGGGGCTGGGAGGACTGGTCCCGAGAAGATCCCGGAAACAGGTGGGGCAAGCCATGAGCGGAATGCAGGCCCTGGGAGCGGCGGCGGCCGCCGTGTTGCTCGCCTACCTCCTCTTCGCCCTCCTCAAGCCCGAGAGGCTCCAATGATCCCTGCGGGCCTTCTCCAGATGGTGCTCCTCGTCGGCCTCCTCATCGCCCTAGCCAAACCTCTGGGCGCGTACATGGCACGCGTGTACGACGGAAAGCTCCCAGGCCCCGAAGGGCCGTTCGGCCTCCTGGAGCGCTTCCTTTACAGGGTCTGCCGCATCGACGCCAGGAGCGAGATGGGGTGGAAGGACTACGCCAAGAGCATGGTCCTCTTCCACCTCGTGGGCCTGCTGGTTCTCTACGGGCTCCTGAGGGCCCAGGCCTGGCTTCCGCTCAACCCCTTGTACCTGAAGTCGGTCCCGCCGTTTCTTGCCTTCAACACGGCCGTGAGCTTCGTGACGAACACAAACTGGCAGAACTACGCCGGAGAGGGCACACTGAGCCACCTGTCCCAGATGGTCGGGCTGACGGCCCAGAATTTTCTCTCTGCCGCTTCGGGGATGGCCGTCCTCGCGGCCCTCGTCCGCGGCTTCGCGCGACGGCGCGCGGACACCATCGGGAACTTCTGGGTCGACGTCGTGAGAACGGTCCTGTACGTACTCCTGCCGCTGTCCCTCGTCCTGGCCCCCGCCTTGGTCTCCCAGGGCGTCGTTCAGACCTTCCGGGGATCCGCCGTCGTTTCTGCGCTCGAATCGGAGCGCCATGCCTCCGGGGCCAACGCGCTGGAGGATACGGCCTCAATCGGATCAGTGCGGGTGCCCGACTCTCCCGGGTCCGGATACGTGATCCCACTCGGGCCCGTGGCTTCCCAGGTGGCCATCAAGGACCTCGGAACCAACGGCGGTGGGTTCTTCAACGCGAATGCGGCCCACCCCTTCGAGAACCCGACGCCCCTCTCCAATTTCCTGCAGATGCTGGCCATGGGGATCATCGGAGCGGGACTCTGCTTGACCTTCGGCATCGCCGTCGGCGACGCCCGTCAGGGATGGGCCGTCCTGTCGGCCATGCTCGTCCTCCTCGTCCTCCCCATGGTCTTCTGCGTCCAGCAGGAGCAGGCCGGGAACCCCCTCCTGATAGAGCTTGGAAACCAAGCAGGCGCCGTCCCCATACTGCCGGGAGAAAACATGGAGGGAAAGGAAGTCCGCTTCGGAGCAACCGGCTCGGCCGCGTGGGCCACGCTCACTACGGCCACTTCCTGCGGCGCGGTGAACTCCATGCATGATTCGTACACACCGTTGGGGGGCCTCGTCCCCTTGTTCCTCATGCAATTGGGCGAGGTGGCTCTTGGCGGAGTGGGATCGGGGCTGTACGGCATGCTCCTCTTCGTCGTGGTGGCGGTCTTCGCCGCGGGCCTCATGGTCGGGCGCTCCCCCGAGTACCTGGGCAAGAAGATCGAACCGTACGACATGAAGATGGCATCACTCGGTATCCTCTCCATGCCGCTGGTGGTGCTCCTCGGGACGGCTGTGGCGAGTGTCACCGAGGCCGGCGCGGCGGGCCCTTCGAATCCGGGGATCCATGGCTTCAGCGAGATTCTGTACGCCTTCTCCTCCTGCGGAAACAACAACGGCAGCGCCTTCGCGGGCCTGAACGGCGACACCCCTTTCTACAACCTCGCCCTCGCCCTGGCCATGCTCGCCGGCCGATTCCTCGTCAAGATTCCCGTGCTCGCCCTCGCGGGCTCGCTGGCACGCAAGAAGGTCACCCCCGCAGGCCCGGGTACCCTTCCCACGGATTCGCCGCTGTTCGTAGCTTGGCTTCTCGCCGTCGTGGTCATCGTGGGCGGGCTCACCTTCTTTCCGGCGTTGGCCTTGGGGCCCATTGCGGAATACGTGACCCATTTCAAGTGATCGCGCGAGAGAGAGGACGCCGATGAGCCACCCCCGACGCCACGCGCCCCTGTTCGATTTTCTCCTCGTGCGGCGGGCCCTGTTCGACTCGCTCCTGAAGCTGTCTCCCCGCCAGATGGCGAGAAACCCGGTGATGTTCGTGGTGGAGGCAGGCGCCGCCTTCGCCACCCTCCTCGTGGTGCAGACCCTTTGGGAACCCGGGGAGGCCTCGTTGCCGTACGTTCTGGCCGTGGCGCTTGGACTCTGGTTCACCGTGCTCTTCGCCAATTTCGCGGAGGGCTTGGCGGAAGGGCGGGGAAAGGCCCAGGCGGCCGCCCTCAAAAGATCCCGACGCCAGGTTCCCGCGAAAGTCCTGGCCGAAGCGCGCAAAGGATCCCCGTTCACGCTCACCAACTCCGCCGAACTCAAGAGGGGCGAGGCCGTTCTCGTTGAAGCGGGAGACGAGATCCCCTGCGATGGCCAGGTCGTCGAGGGCGTCGCCTCCGTGAACGAGGCGGTCATCACCGGAGAGAGCGCTCCCGTCATCCGCGAAGCCGGCGGAGACCGGGACGCGGTGACCGGCGGAACCCTCGTCCTGTCGGACTGGCTCGTCGTCAGGGTCACGGCGGATCCCGGGCATACGTTTCTGGACCGGATGATCTCCCTCGTGGAGGGGGCAAGGCGCCAGAAGACCCCGACGGAGATCGCCCTCGACATCCTCCTGGCCGCGATGAGCATTATCTTCCTGCTGGTCACCGTCACGCTCCTTCCCTTCTCGCTGTTCGCCGCGCGGTCGGCCGGGTCGGGAGCGGCGGTCCCGTTGTCCACCCTTCTCGCACTCCTGGTGTGCCTCCTCCCGACGACCATCGGCGGACTTCTCTCGGCCATCGGAATCGCCGGTATGGACCGCCTCATCCGGGCGAACGTGATCGCGCTCTCGGGAAGATCCGTCGAAGCGGCCGGGGACGTGGACGTACTCCTCCTCGACAAGACCGGCACGATCACCCTCGGGAACCGGGAAGCGGTAGACCTCGTCCCCGCCGCCGGCGTTTCCGAGGCGGCGCTGGCCGACGCCGCCCAACTCGCCTCCCTCGCCGACGAGACCCCCGAAGGCCGGAGTATCGTCGTGCTGGCAAAGGAGCGCTTCGGCCTACGGGGCAGGGACCTGTGCGCGCTGGGCGCCACCTTCGTCCCATTCAGCGCCTACACCCGAATGAGCGGGGTCAACTTGGACGGAAGGCAGATCCGCAAGGGGGCGGCGGACGCCTTGGAATCCCACGTGGCGGAGTTGGGAGGGGCGGTGCCGGAGGATGTGCGGAGCGCCGTGGATCGTGTGGCCAGGGAAGGCGGGACCCCCCTCGTGGTTTCGGACGGGCCGGCGGTTCTGGGAGTCGTTCACTTGAAAGACATCGTCAAGGGAGGGATCCGGGAGCGCTTCATGGAGTTCCGCCGAATCGGCATCCGCACGGTGATGATCACGGGAGACAATCCTCTGACTGCGGCGGCCATCGCCGCCGAGGCCGGGGTGGACGACTTTCTCTCGGAGGCGACCCCGGAAACCAAGCTCTCCCTCATCCGGGACCTCCAGTCCAAGGGCCACATGGTGGCTATGACCGGAGACGGCACCAACGACGCCCCGGCGCTGGCCCAGGCGGACGTGGCCGTGGCCATGAACTCGGGCACCCAAGCCGCCAAGGAGGCGGGAAACATGGTGGACCTGGACTCGGACCCCACCAAACTCCTGGAAATCGTCTCCATCGGCAAGCAGCTCCTCATGACCCGCGGGGCGCTCACCACCTTCTCCATCGCCAACGACCTCGCCAAGTACTTCGCCATCCTTCCCGCGGCCTTCGCCACGACCTACCCGGGACTCGCCGCCCTGAACGTCATGCACCTGGCCACTCCTCAGAGCGCCGTGCTCTCCGCGCTCCTCTTCAACGCTCTGGTCATCGTTGCACTCATCCCCCTGTCCTTGCGGGGAATCGAGTACCGTCCTTCCACCGCCAAAGCGCTCCTGGGCCGCAACCTCCTCCGGTACGGCTTGGGCGGCCTGGTCCTCCCCTTCCCCTGCATCAAGCTCATTGATATGGCCCTCGTGACCCTCCACCTGGCGTGAGGCGTCGGATGAACCGGAACGGGTTGTCTGCGGTGCTGACAGTAGGAGTCCTGACCCTCCTGACGGGCGTGGCCTACCCTCTGGCCGTGACCGGCCTGGCGGCCTTGATGTGTCCCCGCAAGGCGTCCGGGAGCCTCGTCTTCCGCGGAGACCGCGCCATCGGGTCGGCGCTTCTCGGACAGAGGTTCTCGAATCCCGCCTACTTCTGGGGCCGGGACTCGGCGACCCTGCCCTATCCCTGCAATCCCTCCCTCTCGGCGGGATCGAACGTCGGACCGGCCAATCCCGCCCTTCTGGAAGCCGTGGCAAGGCGCCTCGGCGCTCTGCGGTCCACGGACCCGGAGAACGCCTCGCCCGTCCCCGTCGACCTGGTGACGGCGTCGGCCAGCGGGCTCGATCCCCACATCAGCCCCGACGCCGCCTACTACCAGGTCCGCCGCGTTTCGATGGCCCGGGGCGCATCCGAGGAGGCGGTCCGCGCGCTGGTGGAGACCCGCGTGGAGGGACGGACGTGGGGAGTGTTGGGGGAGCCCCGAGTCAACGTGCTGGAGTTGAACCTGGCATTGGACGAGCGGTACCCCTGAGGGGCTTCGCTCCCACGTGGCATAATGGGGCCGTGATCGCGGGCGACGCGGAGGGCGAATGGACGATCGGCCCGACCCGGACGAACTCCTGGAACGGATCCAGTCCGATGAGGTCCGATCCCGGAGAGGGCGCCTGAAGATCTTTTTCGGGTCCGCCCCGGGCGTGGGGAAGACCTACGCCATGCTGGAGGCCGCCCGGAGCCGCCGATCCGAGGGGGTCGACGTGGTGGCCGGGTGGGTCGAAACCCACGGGCGCAGAGAGACGGAGGCGCTTCTCGAGGGGCTCGAGCGGATCCCCCCGAGGGTCCTCAGCTACAAGGGAAAACAACTCGCGGAATTCGACCTGGATGCCGCCCTCGACCGTGGGCCGGCGCTGGTCCTCCTGGACGAACTGGCCCACACCAACGCCCCCGGGTCGCGCCACGCCAAGAGGTGGCAGGACGCCCAGGAGCTGCTCTCGGCGGGTATCGGCGTCTACACGACGCTCAACGTTCAGCACCTGGAGAGCCTTCACGAAGCCGTGGCCCAGGTTACAGGGATCTCCATTTCCGAGCGCGTACCCGACACGGCCTTCGAGGAGGCGGATGAGGTCGAACTCGTGGACTTGACGGCGGACGACCTGATCCTCCGCCTGAAGGAGGGGAAAGTATACTTCCCCCAATTGGCGGAGCGCGCCCTGGAGAACTTCTTCCGGCCGGGTAACCTTATCGCCCTGCGGGAAATGGCCCTGCGAAAGACGGCGGACCGGGTGGACGTGCAGATGGAGCGCTACCGCAAGGACCACGCCGTCAGCGAACCCTGGCCGGCCAAGGAGCGAATCCTGGTCTGCCTGGGGGCAAGCCCCTACGGTCAGCACTTGGTGCGATCGGCCCGGTCCCTGGCGGCGCGGCTCCGGGCGGACTGGATCGGCCTCTACGTCGAGACCTCCTCGCACGATCGTATTCCCCCTGCGGACCGGGAGCAGCTCCAGCGGACGCTCCGGCTGGTGGAACAGCTCGGCGGAAAAGCCGTTACCCTTTCGGCCGAAAACACCGTCGAGGAGATCCTGACCTTCGCCCGGTCCAGAAACGTCACCAAGATCCTCCTGGGAAAGCCCCCGCGCGCCGGGTGGTGGCGACTCTCCCGCCGGAGGTTCGTGGAGGGCCTCATCCGGGAGAGCGAGGGCGTGGACATCTACGTCTTGGGAGGCACTGCCCACGAGCGGCTGGAGAGGCTTCACCGATTCCGTCGCCCGGAACGACGATCTTGGAGGCCCTACGCCAAGGCCGCCGCCGTTGTGGCCCTGTCTGCCGTCGCCTCGGGCCTCCTCTCTCCCTTTGTGGAGCCCACGAACCTCGCCATGGTCTTCCTGCTCGGCGTGATCCTCGTGGCCACGAGGCTCGGAACGGGCCCTTCCGTGCTCGCCTCCGTCTTGAGCGTGGCCCTGTTCGACTTCGTGTTCGTCCCTCCGCATTTGACTTTCCGCGTGAGCGACTCGCAGTACCTCATCACCTTCTCCGTCATGCTCGCGGTGGCCCTATTGACGAGCAACCTGGCCGCGCGGGTGCGTCGGGAGGCCCGGAGGGCTCGGGAGGCTCAACGGCGGACAGAGGCCATGGCGGAGCTCACGATGGACCTGGCCAGGGCGCGGGACGCCAGGGCGGTGGCCGACGTCGCCGTTCGGCACCTCTCGGGCCGTTACGGCCTCCCCTCCGCCGTCTTCCTGCCGTTCCCCGACGCCCCGATCGAGACCGTTTCCTCCAGCGATGCGTCCTTCGCCTACCGGGCAAGCGAGATGGCCGTCGTGAAGTGGGTCCTGCAGCGGGGATTGCCGGCCGGACAGGACACCGATACGCTTCCGGGAAGCGAGGCGCTGTACCTCCCGCTGAAGGCCTCAGGCGAGGTGCTGGGCGTCCTGGGAGCCAGGCTGCCCAAGGACCGAGTCGAGGAGCCCTCGGAGGTCCGTCACCGGATCGAAGCCGCCTCGAACCAGACGGCCCTCGCGCTCGAGAGAGCCCTCCTGGCGGAACGGGCGCGGAAGGCCCAGATGGACGCGGAGTCGGAGCGCTTGCGCAGCGACCTGCTCAGTTCGCTCTCCCATGATTTTCGGACGCCGCTTGCCTCCATCGTCGGCGCCTCCAGTTCCATCGCCGACGGCAATTTGAAGCCCGAAGAGGTTCGGGAACTGGCCCAGTCGGTTTACGACGAATCTCTCCGCCTCAGCCGGTTCGTCGCCAATCTGCTGGACATGACGCGCCTCCAGGCGGGCTCCCTGGTGTTGAACCGCGAGCCCCAGCCCCTGGAAGAAGTGATCGGCGCCGCCCTGGACCGGGTCAGAAACCGCCTGGAGGGGAGGGAGATCCTGCTGGACCTCCCCGAATCGTTGCCCATGGTTTCCATCGACGCCCGGCTCGTGGAGCACCTGTTCATCAACCTGTTCGAAAACGTGGCCCGCCACGCGCCGAAGAGCCCCGTGGAAATCCGGGCGACGGCCTCGGAAGGACGGGTGACCGTCACCGTGGCGGACAGGGGGCCGGGGCTCCCCAAGGGAGCGGAGTCGCACGTCTTCGAGAAGTTCTACCGGGCCTCCGAGCGCGTGGAGGGAGCTGGGCTGGGCCTCGCCATCTGCCGCGCCGTGGCCGAAGCCCACGGGGGCGCCATCCGGGGCGTAAACCGGCCTGAAGGCGGCGCGGCGTTCGTCGTGGAACTGCCTGAGGCGGGCCTTCCTCCACCGGATCCCCCGCCCCGCCCCCCGGGAGCCCACTCATGAGCCCCACGCTCCCCCTTGTCTTGCTGATCGAGGACGAGCCCGGAATTCGGCGGTTCCTTCGCGTCACCCTGTCCAGCAGCGGATTTCGCGTGGCTGAGGCTTCCTGCGGGGAGGACGGGATGAAAAGGGCCGCGGCGGACCGTCCGGACCTTGTGATCCTCGACCTCGGCCTTCCCGACCGGGACGGCATGGAGGTCATCCGGGACCTTCGGGAGTGGACCGCCGTTCCCATCCTGGTCCTCACGGCCCGCGAATCGGAGCGAGCCAAGGTCGAGGCGCTGGATGCGGGGGCCGACGACTACCTGACCAAGCCCTTCGGGGCCGCCGAACTCCTGGCGCGCCTCCGCGTGGCCCTGCGCCATGCCCTACGCGCGAACGCGCCGCAGGAACCCGTGTTCACGACGGGGGACCTTCGCATCGACCTCGGCGCGAGGGTCGTTACCGTGGCGGACCGAGAGGTCCACCTCACCCCCATCGAGTTCCGGCTCCTGGTCACCCTGGCAAAGCACGCGGGAAAAGTCCTTACGCACCGTCAGCTCCTGAATGCCGGATGGGGGCCGGAATACGACTTTCAGGCCCACTACCTCCGGGTTTACATGGCCCAGCTCCGGCGCAAGATCGAAGATTCTCCCGCGAATCCTCGGTACCTTCGCACCGAACCCGGCGTGGGGTACAGGCTCGTGTTCGAAGGCTGAAAGCCCGAAGGACGCCGGTCGGAGTCTCCCTTCGGATGGCCTTCCCGCCGCCAGACCAGCGGGAGGATGCCGTCCCGCCCCGCAGACATGCCCCGGAGAAGGAAGTTCCGCGTTGCCGCCCACGGCACGAGCCCCTATAATGGGCCCATGAAAACGATTTGGACGTTCGATCCGGGCTCGGGACGCTGGCTTCCGGGCCCCGGCGACCCGGCCCTTCGCGGTGCGCTGGAGGCGGCGGGCCTGCACGGCGACGCCGCCGTCTTTCCCCCGCTTTGGGACCATCACGGGCACCTGCTCTGGCTGGGATCCCTCCTGGAGCAGACCGACCTGCGTGGATGCGCCTCCGCCGGGGAGGCCGTGGACCGGCTGGCGTCGGCCGCGGCGGGAATCCCCCCCGGCTCGTGGATCCGGGGCTTCGGCTGGGACCAGAATCTATGGGATGGCGAGTTCCCCCACCGGGATCTCCTGGACCGTCGCCTGCCGGGCGTTCCGGTCCTCGCGAACCGAATCGACGGCCATGCCGGATGGGCCAGCACGGAGGCCCTGCGCCGGGCCGGCATCGCCGAGGAAGCGTCGGATCCACCGGGAGGGCGGTTTCTTCGCCGGGAGGGCCGCCTCACGGGGGTCCTCCTGGACCGGGCCATGGAACCGGTGGAAGGGGCGGCGCGGGAGACGGGCCGGGAAACGCTCGAACGGCGGTTTCTCGCGGCCTGCAACCACCTCAGGTCCCTGGGCCTGTGCGGCGCCACCGACATGGGTCTGGAACCCGAACATGCGGCGATCCTCTCCGACCTCGACCGATCGGGCCGCCTCCCCATCGCGGTGGTGGGGTACCTCTGGGCCCGGGGCGGGGCCCTGCCCTCCGCGGACCTGCCTCCGGGCAAGGCCTTCCGGCTCGCGGGCCGGAAGTTCTTCACGGACGGCGCCCTCGGGAGCCGCGGGGCGGCGCTGATGGACGACTACTCGGATGCGCCGGGCGAGAGGGGCCACCTCCTCTGGGAGTCGAGGGACCTCGAGGAAGCCCTCCGAAGGACTTCCGCCGACGGCATGGAGGCGGCCGTCCACGCCATCGGCGACCGAGCCCTGGACCAGGTCCTCTCGGCGGCCGAGGCGGCGCGCATGGGTCCGCTCCTGCGGGTGGAACACGCTCAGGTGGCCCCAGCCCGGGCCGTCGAGCGGATGGCGCGGTCGGGCCTCCGCGCGTCCCTCCAGCCCTGCCATCGGATCTCGGACGCGGCTTGGGCCCCGGCCCGCCTCGGCCCGCGGGCCGCCGACGCATACGCCCTGGGCCGTTTCCATCGAGCCGGAATCCCCCTCCTCCTCGGAACGGACTTCCCCATCGAGGAGCCCGACCCCGCGCGTACCCTTCTTGCGGCGCTCAGCCACCGGGAGGGCGAGGCCCTCACCTGGGGCGAGGCTTTGTTCGCCTGCCGTCCTTCGGAAGGCCTCGGCGGCGACGGTCCGCTCGCCGCGGCGGCGCTCCCCCCGGGAGCGGACCCCCTCGGGCCCGCATGGCTTCAGGGCGCCCGCGTCGTGGCCCTTCCGTCGGACGCGCCCCCGTGAGCCCCCTGGCGGACGAAGACCTTCTGCGGTTGAGGACCTGGATCTCGCGGTCCTGGGGCCTGGAGGCTGGAGAGTATAGGGCCTCCTTCCTGGAGCGCCGGCTCGCCCCGAGGCTCAGGGCCACGGGGATCTCCTCGCTGCGGGTCTACCTGGAGCACCTCGAATCCCACCCCGCCGAGGCCCGAGCCTTTCTGGGAAAGCTCCTCGTTCCCACCACGGAGTTCTTTCGCAATCCCGAGGTCTTTGACCGTCTGCAGGCGGTCCTCTTGGCCCGGGCCGGGCGCGCCGGGTGGGAAACACTCCGGATCCTGAGCGCGCCAAGCTCCACCGGCGAGGAGCCCTACAGCCTGGCGATCCTCCTGGAGGAGCGGGGCTTGAAGGGGAGGATCCTCGCCGCAGACCGCTCCCGAGCCTCCCTGCGATCCTTGATCCGGGGGGAATATCCGCCCAGAGCCCTCCGGGCGTTGAACGGGAAGCGGTTCTCGCGCTATTTTAAGGCGGAGGAAGACGCGGTCTCGGTGGCGCCGGCCCTTCGGCCCAGGGTATGGGCCGTCTGCGCCGACTTGACCCGGGGCCTTCCAGGCAGGGGGTTTCACGTCGTGATGCTGAGAAACCTGTTCATCTACCTGACGGAGGAGGCCCAGGCCCGAATCCTCCGGGAGGTCCACGGGGCCCTCGTGCCGGGGGGTCTGCTCGTGCTGGGGAGAGTGGAGGCGCCCGCGCGCGCCTGTGCGGGGATGTTCGCCGTTCTGGACCGGGAGGCCCGTATCTACGAGAGGGCGGGGAGAGCCGAATGAAGCTGAAAATCGGTCTGGCCTTCATCATCATCGTGTTCGTTCCGCTGGTCTTCGGCATCTTCC
Source organism: Acidobacteriota bacterium (assembly GCA_040758175.1). Classification (GTDB taxonomy): domain Bacteria; phylum Acidobacteriota; class UBA4820; order UBA4820; family DSQY01; genus JBFLVU01. Next base: position 15,314 of record JBFLVU010000030.1, read on the forward strand.
TCGACACCATGACGGCCGTCGGCCAGTGGCAGGGGATGTGGCTCAAGATTTTCGCGGGCATCCTCGTGGCGGCCTTCTCCGCCCTCGTCGTGACGCGGTTTTTGACGCGCCGTCTGACGGACCTGGCCGAGGTGAGCCAGCGCCTGGCCGAGGGCGACCTCTCCCAGCAGGTGGCCTTCGAGGGTTCCGACGAGGTGGGGCTCCTGGCCCGCTCCCTCAAGACCGTCGTGACGAACCTCCGCGAGATTGTGAGGCAGGTCCAGAACAGCACGGCCCTCATGTACGACGCCGTTCAGAATCTCACCGTCTCCACGACGGAGGTGACGGCCTCCACGGCGGAGGTGGCGGGAAACATTCAGAACATCGCCAAGGGCGCCGAGACCCAGGTGGCCTCGGTGGAGCGCGCGGCGGAGGCCACCCAGCGGGTGGCCGCGTCGGCACAGGCCATCGCCGAGAAGAGCCGAGGAGCCGAGGAGAGGGCCGCGTCCTCCGCGGGCCGGGCCACGGAGGGAGCCTCCGCGGCGGAGGAGGCCAACCACGCCATGGGCGATCTCCTCGTCCACGTGGAGAGTTCGGGGAGTCAGGTCCGCACCTTTCAGCAGCACTCCATGGAGATCCAGAGCCTGGTGGAAGGAATCTCCACCCTGAGCCACCAGACCCACATCCTGGCCCTCAACGCGGCCATCGAGGCGGCTCGGGCCGGCGAGGCGGGCCGGGGGTTCGCCGTGGTGGCCGAAGAGGTGAGGCGCCTCGCGGAAAGCACGCGGGACCTGGCCGCCCAGATCGCCCGCCTGTCCCAGGACATCACGGGCAGGACCCAGGACGTCGTGCGGAGGATGGAGCAGATGCAGGAGACCTCCCTCCTGGCCCAGCGGCGGACCGGGGCGGTCGCCGAGTCCCTGGCGCGCATCACGGCCGAGGCCGCGGAGACCCGCGAGGCCGTCCGGGGCATCACCCGGGAGGCGGCGGAACAGGCCCGGGGGGCCGCCTCTTTGAACACGGCCATGGAGGAGATCCAGGCCGTGGCGACGGACAACGCCGCGGGCACGCAAGAGGTCTCGGCGGCCACCGAGGAGACCACCGCCAGCATGGAGGAAATCAACCAGCAGGCCAAGGCCCTCATGAACGAATCCAACCGCCTCCGGTCCCTGGTGGAGCGGTTTCGGCTATAATCGGGCCTGGGCGCTCGGCCCCGGAGGGCGGATTGGAACGACTGATCGTGGCCCGCATCGGCCGGCGGTACGCGGGGTGGCTCACGGGCCACCTCTCGGACGTGCGCCCGATGCCCGCCGTGGCCCCCCTCCCCGAGCCCTATCCCCTGCTTCTCGGCACCGCGTTCTTGAGCGGGAGGCTGGTGACGGTGGTGGACACCTTCCCCCTCATGGGGGAAACCCCCGAGCCGGCGGAGAAGGGCCTCCTGCTCCGGCTGGCTCCACCGCACGATCACATCGGGTTCCCCCTGCCCGAGATCCAATCGGTCCTCGACTACTCGGACCTCCGCCTCCGGGAGGAGAGCGCCGAGGGCATTTGGTCGGGGCTGTACCCTTGGGAGGACGCCTGGGTCAACGTGGTGCATCCTCCCGCCGTGGCCCGGGAACTGGCCCGGTCCATGGCGTCCGCCATCCATCCTCACGTTCCGGGGAGAGACCATGCCTCATAGGGTCCTGATCGTCGACGACGCCATGTTCATGCGGGCCATGATCCGGGACATCCTCGTGAACTCCAGCCGCTACGAGGTCGTCGGGGAGGCCACCAACGGGCAGGAGTGCATCGAGCTCTACGGCAAGCTCCGGCCGGACCTGGTGACCATGGACATCGTCATGCCGCAGATGGACGGCATCGAGGCCACCCGGGAGATTTTAAAGACGGACTCCCGGGCCCGGGTGGTCATGTGCTCGGCCCTGGGACAGGAGGCGCTGGTCATCGAGTCCATCGCGGCCGGCGCCAAGGACTTCATCGTCAAGCCCTTCTCGGCGGAGAAGGTGCTGAAGGTTCTGGACGCCGTCGTCTCCGCGTGACGGCGCTCCGGCCGCGGCCCGATGGACCTCGACAAGTACCGCGAGCTTTACCTTTCCGAGAGCCGGGAGCACCTCTCGCGCATGAGGGGGCTCCTGGAGGACCTGCTCAAGGGATCGGGAATCGAATCGGTCCACGACCTCTTCCGCCACGCCCATTCGCTGAAGGGGATGGCGGCCTCCATGGGGTTCACGGCCACGGGTGACCTGGCCCACAGCCTCGAAAACCTGTTCGACCTCTGGCGAAAGGGCGCCCCTCCCCTCCGCGCCCAGGTGGAGGCCGCCCTTCGCGCCTCCGACGCCCTGGACGCCCTCCTGGACGCCGTCCGGGACACGGCCTCCGACGAACCCGCGGCCCCCGCCGCCGCGGCGGCCGCCGAGGACCTTCGGGCCCCCGATGAGCCGGACACCCCCGCTTCCCGTCCCGCCTCCCCCGCCGCCGCTTCACCGGCGCCTCCCCCTTCCCCCGAGGCACCCGGGGCGGTCCGTCTCTCGGTTTCCATCGACGGGGCCTCGGCCCTTCCGGCGGCTCGCGTCCTGGTAGTGGCACAGAAGGTCCGGGAGGTCTTTCCCGGCGCCCGCATGGAGCCCGACCTGGCGGCCCTCCAAAAAGCCAACGGGCGGCAGGTTCAATTCCACCTCCCCGAGGATCCGCGTGTCCGGGACCTGGCCCGGACCGTCGAGACGCTCCCCGAGGTGGCC
>JBFLVU010000031.1:0-18015 GCA_040758175.1 Acidobacteriota bacterium
GATCCGAGGTGGCTGTAGTACGTGGCGTTGTCCTCGCCCTTGACCGCGAAGACGGAAACGCCGAAATCCTGCAGCAGGCTTGCGGCCACGTCGTCCTGTGTGGAGAGGGGGTTGCTGGCGCAGAGGGCCACGGACGCGCCCCCCTCCGCCAGGGTCCGCATGAGGTTGGCCGTCTCGGTGGTCACGTGCAGGCAGGCGCCGACCCGGATCCCCTCCAGCGGCCTTTCGGCCGCGAACCGCTGGCGGATTCGCGCAAGGACCGGCATGTTCCGGTCCGCCCACTCGATCCGGGCGCGGCCCTTCGCCGCCAGCGCCCGGTCCTTCACGTCGCCCTTCATGCTCCCCCCTTCGGCTCGCCCCGGAGGCCGCATCGGGACCTCAATTCGGCGGCCTTCCCGGTCCGCTCCCAGGTGAATTCCTTCTCCCGCCTCCCGAAGTGGCCGTAAGCGGCCGTCGTCTGGTAAATGGGACGGAGAAGCTTGAGATAGTGGATGATTTCGCCGGGACGCAGATCGAAGACGGCCTTCACGGCGGCCACGATGCGCTCCTCGGCCACGGCGGCCGTCCCGAACGTCTCCACGAGAACGCTGACGGGATACGGCATGCCGATGGCGTAGGCGATCTGCACCTCGCACCGGCGCGCCAGGCCCGCCGCCACGATGTTCTTGGCGATGTGGCGCCCCATGTAGGCCGCGGAGCGGTCCACCTTGGAGGGGTCCTTCCCGGAGAAGGCCCCGCCTCCGTGGCGCCCCATGCCGCCGTAAGTGTCCACAATGATCTTCCGGCCCGTCACCCCGGAATCGCCCATGGGTCCGCCGATGACGAAGCGTCCCGTGGGATTGATGAAGAAACGCCCCGCGTTGGGTAGCAGCTTCTTCGGAAGGACCTTGCGGATCACCTCCTCCGTGACGCCCTCCCGGATGTCCTCCTGGGAAGCCTCGGGGGCGTGCTGGGTGGAAACGACGACGGAGTCGACCCCCACGGGCTTCCACCCTTCGTAGCGCACCGTGACCTGGCCCTTGCCGTCGGGCCTCAAGAACGGAAGGACGCCCGACTTTCTGGCCTCGGCCAGCCGGCGGGTGAGCGCGTGGGCGAAGGTGATGGGCGCGGGCATGAGCTCGGGGGTCTCGTCGCAGGCGAAACCGAACATCATCCCCTGGTCGCCGGCGCCCTGCTCGCCCCGCCTGTTCTTCCGCCGGTCCACTCCCTGGGCGATGTCCTGGGATTGCTTTTCTAGGGCCACCAGGACCCCGCACGTGTTGCCGTCGAAGCCCATGGAGCTGTCCACGTACCCGATGCCTGTGACGGTCCGTCGGACGATCTCGGGGATCTCCACGTAGCACGAGGTTGTCACCTCGCCCGCCACCACGCAGAAGCCGGTCTTCAGGAGGGTCTCCACGGCGACCCGGCATTGCGTGTCCTGGGCGAGTATGGCGTCGAGGATTCCGTCGCTGATCTGGTCGGCGATCTTGTCGGGGTGGCCCTCGGTAACCGATTCGGAGGTGAAGAGAAACTCTCGCTGCATGGCTTTCCGGTCCCTTTCGAATGGCTGAAAATCAGCGGGCTTTATAGCACCCCGGCCGCGGGCCGGTCAAGGTTGAAGACGGCGAGGTCATTTCACGATCTTCGCCTTCAGCGTGACCTTGCCCTCCTTGGAGGAGACCGTGAAGACCACGTCCTTGGCGCCGTACTTGGACGCGATGGCCTCCTTCTGCTTTCGAACGTGGGCCTCGAAGGCCTTGAAATCGGTCTGGGGAAGCTCACCCGCGTCGATCCTGGCCTTGATGAACTCCTCATACAGGTCCCGGAGGGGATCGGCCGGAGCGGGTCGCGGAGCGCTGGCTTTGGGAGCGGCGGGGGCGTGGGCCTTCCGGGAGTCGGGCTGGGGACGGGCCAGCTCCAGGTCCTGCAGGTCTCTCTTGGCCCGGCTGATGGAGCCCGCCAGCCGGGGATCCTTCACCAGCCCGTCTTCCCTGGCCCTCAGCCACTTGTTCCACTGCTCGTTGTGGAGGATGTACTTGTTCATGAAGCTCTGGAAGAGGAACTGTTGGGCGATCTTGCTCAAACCGGCCGTCGCGTAGGCGCGGGCGAGCCGGTCGAGCTCGCGGTGCTCCGCGGTGGGCGGATCCTTGGCTCCGCCCGCGAAGAAGAGGTCGTACTGGTGCCGGACCGCCTCGAAGAGGCGCTGCATGCGGGCCATGTCCCTCGGAAAGTCGCTCTCGCCCGGCACCGTATCGCTCCCGCGGTCATTCTAGACGAATGCGGCCGGCAATCAAGAAGATCCCGATTTCGGGCGCGAGGCGGGGCCACGGGCTCTGCCCCGGGCTTCTCCATGGAGCAACCGTCGGCTTCCCTTCTCCGGCCTATTCCTGTGCCTGCTGGTCCATGGCCAGGTTGGCCAGGCGGTCGGCCTCCGCGTTTTGCTCACGGCGCACGTGCTCGAAGACGACGGGGCAGGCGGGGAGGTGGCGCCTCGCCTCGAGGTGGAGCTTCACCAGCTTCCGGTCCTTGATGCGCCACGCCCCGCGCATCTGCTGGATCACGAGGAGGCTGTCGGCGCGCACGACAAGGCGGGAGGGCCGCCTCGCTTTGGCCCGCTTCAGGCCCTCGATGAGGGCGTGGTACTCCGCCTCGTTGTTGGTGGCCACGCCCAAGGGAAGGGCGAAGTCCTCCACCCGGCCCCCGTTCGCGTCGAGGAGGAGGCCCCCCGCGCCGGCGGGCCCCGGGTTGCCGCGGCTCCCCCCATCCGTGTGCAGGACCAGTTCGCCCGAATGACCGGCCCCTCCCGCCTCCTCCCCCTTCAACCGCGCCGCCAGAGCGGAGAAGAGGTCGTCGAATTCCCGGCGGCTCTCCGGGGAATCCTGGCCGAAGCCGGTGGTCTTGGCGTGCCGGTAGAGGCGACGAAGGAGGTCCAGTCGGTCCTGCGTCACGTTTCTTCCCCCATCGGGGCCGTGGGAGACGCGAGGGCCTCCCCGGGAGTCAGCGGACTTCCCTTCAGGACGTCCACGAGCCGGTACTCGCGCGTCCCCAGCCCAAGGGACTCGGCATAGGCGAGCTGGGCCCGCCAGTCCACAGACGGGTGGAGGTCTCGGAACTTGTCGGACCCCGGTTCGAAGGCCCTGCGAAGCCGCGTATTGGACAGCCCCGGGGCCGCCTCCACGAGGTCCGCCGATGCCTGGTCGATGGCCACCGGGTCCGTGGAAGCCAGGATGCCCACGTCAGGAACCAGTGGGTGATCGGACCAAGGAAGGCAATCGCAGTCGGGGGTTACGTCCAGGAGGAAGTTGAGAAACAGCGCCCTTCCTGCCTTCGCCCGAAGCACTCCGAAGGCGACCTCGGCCATCTTCTCGCCCAGAATTTCCGGCTCCGAGTCCCACTGGATTCTCAGGGCCCCCTCGGGGCAGTGGACGATGCAGTCCCCGCACCCCTCGCAGAGGTGCCAGTCGAAGCGCATGAGGGCCTCCTCCGCCTCCATCGCACCGGCCGGACAGACGGCCGCGCAGGTCCCGCACTGCGTGCACTTGTCGGGTTCCTCGTAGGCCGGTTTGACGTTTCCGTGCATCTGCTGTTTCGCGGCCCGGCTGCCCAGGCCCATGCCGACGTTCTTCACGGCCCCACCGTAGCCCGCCGCCATGTGGCCCTTGAAGTGCGTAAGAACGACGAGGGAGTCGGCATGGTGGGCCGCGGCCCCGTAGCGCACGGTCCGGAAGTGCTTCAGTTGCACGGGGACCTCCACGAACTCCTTGGAGGTGAGCCCATCGGCCGTCAGGAAGGGGGCTCCCGTCCCGCACACGTCGTATCCGTGTGCGTGGGCCACGAGGGCGTGGTCCACCGCGTTGTCCCTCGGACCGCGGTACAGGGTATTGGAGTCGGTGAGAAAGGGCCGCCCCCCCTCCCGCGCGATCTCCTCCACCACGGCCCGCACGAACAGCGGACGCAGGAACCGTGTGGCCCCGGGCTGGCCCACGTGGACCTTGACGGCCACGAGGTCCCCCTTCTTCACGATCCCCTTCCCCGCCGCGGCGTAGAGGCGGGGCATCCCCTCGAGGACGGACCGGTTTCCGGCGGACCTCGTGGTCAGGAAAAGGACATCCGACGCCATGGAGCCCTCCGCGACGGACGCATTGTACACCCCGCCGCCGTGTCACCGGCGGAGGGGGTGAGGAAAAAGACCCATCGCCCCCAGAGAGGCCCGCCCGCGTTGACACTCCGCGCCCCCCCTGCTACAGTCCCTGTCTTTGGGCGGGCCGACGTGAGCCGGCGCCCTCGACGAGCGAGGTGATTTCCGATGGAAAAGAAGCCTTTCAATCCCTTTGAGATGGCCCAACAGCAGTTCGACGCAGTGGCGGAGAAGCTCGGCCTCGACCAGGGCACGCGCGACCTGCTGCGCAACCCCCTCCGCGAGTATCACTTCCTGATCCCCGTCCGCATGGACGACGGTTCGTACAAGGTCTTTCGCGGCTTCCGCGTCCAGCACAGCGACGCGAGGGGCCCGTGCAAGGGCGGCATCCGCTTCCACCCCCACGAAACCGTGGACACGGTGAGGGCCCTTGCCACTTGGATGACCTGGAAGTGCGCGGTGGTGGATATCCCGCTCGGCGGCGGCAAGGGCGGCGTCATCTGCAACCCGCCGGACCTGTCGGACCGGGAACAGGAAGGGATCTGCCGCGGATGGGTCCGCCAGGTCGCCCGCAACGTGGGCCCCGTCCAGGACGTGCCGGCGCCTGACGTCATGACCCACGGCCAGCACATGCTCTGGATGATGGACGAGTTGGAGAAGGTCCGGGGAGAGAAGCTGCCCGGCTTTATCACCGGCAAGCCCGTTGGGATGGGCGGTTCGCTGGGACGGACCGAGGCCACCGGATACGGCGTGGTCTACTGCGTCCGCGAAGCCATGAAGGAACTCGGCATCGACATCAAGGGCGCCACGGCGTCCATCCAGGGATCCGGCAACGTGGCCCAGTACACCCTGGACCTCTTCAGCCAGTACGGCGGCAAGGTCATCGCCATCTCCTGCTGGGACCAGAAGGAGAAGAAGGCCTACACCTACAAGTGCAAGGACGGCATCGCCTTCGACAAGCTCATGGCCGCCGTGGACAAGTTCGGCACCATCGACCAGGCCAAGGCCAAGGCCAACGGGTGGGAGCAGCTCCCAGGGGACGCTTGGATCGACCAGGAGGTCACGGTCCTCGTTCCCGCCGCCCAGGAGAACATGATCAACGGCGACAACGTGAACCGCATCAAGGACACGGTCAAGATCATCGCCGAGGGCGCCAACGGGCCCACGACCCCCGAGGCAGACGCCGTCATCAAGACGCGCGGCATCTTCGTGATCCCCGACTTCCTGGCCAACGCGGGCGGCGTGACCTGCTCCTATTTCGAACAGGTGCAGTGCAACATGAACTACTTCTGGGAGAAGGAGGAGGTCCTTTCCAAGCTCGACCAGAAGATGACCTCCGCCTTCAAGGCCGTCTCCAAGCTCGCGCGCGACAAGAAGGAGTTCATGCGCGACGCGGCCTACATGATCGCCATCCAGCGCGTGGCCCAGGCCTGCAAGCTCCGCGGCTGGGTGTAGTCGAATTTCGGAGCTCGGATTTCGAATTTTGAAACCCGGAATTCGGGATTGGGCAGCAAGGGCGGCTCGGCGGCAACGTCGGGCCGCTTTTTTCTTGACCCCGGGCGCGCGAGCCCGCGGCTGTGGCATCATGGGATCCGAGGATGCATGCCTTGGGAGGCCCCATGTCCGACCGGCCGTGTGTCAACGGGGAGGGTCCCCTTCCCGAGGTGGTGGCGAAGAGCAAGGAGCTGCGGTGCCTGTGCGACCTGGCGCGGGCCCTCGGGGAGCCGGGCCTTGACGCTCCCCGTCTGGCGGGCCTCGCGCACGAGATCCTTCCTGCGGGTTTCCGGTACCCGGAATTCCTGAAGGTCCGGCTGTCCTATGGGGGGGAGACCTTCGCCTCCCAGGGGTTCCGCCAGACCGGATGGATTCTCCGGGAGCCGCTTCTCCTCGAGGGGGAGGGGCACGGAAGCCTGGAGGTGGCCTACCTGTCGGTTCCGGAGGAAATCCACCGGGACCGCGCCTTTCTGCTCGAGGAAAAGAAGCTGGTGCGCGTCGCCGCACTCAAGATCGCCAAGGCCCTTTCCGGAATGACGGACGGGGCGCCCGCCGGCGATTCGGCCGCGGGGCCGCGTCCCGAGTGGCAGATCATCCTCGACCTCCTTCGGGAGACCGACCCCAACCTGTGGAAAAGGCTCCTGCGGAAATTTCTGAACCACCTCTCCAACGTGGGAGCCCCCGCCGTCAACGACCTCATCGCCCGGTTCGATCCGGGGTCGGGAGCCGAGCGGGACCGGGAGTCCTGGGGTTCCAACCAGCCCCTGCAGAAACGGGACGTTTCGGCCTTCGAAGGGGTCTTTGACGACCTCCTCGCGGTCGCCAGCGTGATTCTGTCTCACGACGAAATCACGGCCATGGTCAAGAAATGGATCCGGCAGGACCACGTCGGCTTCCTCGCCCTCGCGACGGAGCAGAAGGACCTCACCCTGCCCCAGATCGCCGACATCGTGGAGCGGATCGACGAGGCCTCCCGCGAGGGGGACGAGGCCCTTTCGGCCACCGACGCCCTGAACGTGCGCGTGGCCCTGACGAGGCGATTCCTCACGGAAAGGCTGCCCTTCATTTGCGTGGCCAAGGAGTACCTGGGCATTTCCATGTTCGCGCGCCTTCTCCGAAGAGTGATCGGACCGGCCCGGAGCACGGGCAAGCTGGGAGGAAAGGCCTCGGGGCTCCTTCTGGCGGAGCAGATTCTGAGCCAGAAGGGCGCCGGCGACCCGCTGGTGGAGAGCATCCGGTTCCCCAGGGCCTGGTTTCTCGCCTCGGACGGGCTTTTCGAATTCGTCAAGCACAACTCCCTGGAGGACACCCAGTCCTTCAAGTACAGTCCCCCCGCCGAGGTCCGCCGCAGCTACCCCTACCTCGAGCAGGTCTTCAAGCACTCCTTCTTTCCGCCCGAACTCACCACCCAACTCAAGGTGGCTCTGGACGAACTCGGCGAGGGCCCCCTCATCGTCCGCTCCTCGAGCCTCCTCGAGGACAGCGAGGGCACGGCCTTCTCTGGAAAGTACCGGAGCCTCTTCCTGGCCAACGTGGGTGGTCCCGAGCAGAGACTCTCGGCCCTCCAGGACGCCATCGCCGAGGTCTATGCCTCGGTCCTCGGCCCGGACCCGATCCAATACCGGCGGGAACGCGGCCTCCTGGATTTCATGGAAGAGATGGGGATCCTGATCCAGCGGGTCGTCGGCGTGCCCTGCGGAAGGTACTACCTTCCCGCCTTCGCGGGCGTCGCCTTCAGCCACAACGAGTTCCGCTGGTCCCCCCGCCTCAAGCGCGAGGACGGCATCATCCGCATCGTGGCGGGCCTCGGGACGCGGGCCGTGGACCGGGTGGGCGACGACTATCCCACGCTCATCAGCCCAGGACAGCCCGGGCTCCGGGTGAACGCCGACGTGAGCCAGGCCATCCGGTACGCCCAGCGGAAGGTGGACGTCATCAATCTGGAATCCGGACGCTTTGAATCGGTCGACTTTCAGGAATTGCTCCGGGAGGTGGGGGACGCCTATCCCCTTTTGGACAAGGTCGTCTCCTTCTCGGAGGACGGCACTCTGCGGAAGCCCGCCGGGAGGCTGTTGGACTTCCGCCCCGAAGACCTCGTCATCACCTTCGCCGGTCTTTTCGAAGGCACCGGCTTTCTCAAGCAGATGCGAGCCATGATGACCCTCCTCGAGCAAGCCGTGGGGGGACCGGTGGACGTGGAGTTCGCCCACGACGGACGGAACCTGTACATGGTCCAATGCCGGCCCCAGAGCCGGGCGGGCGACGAGCGGCGCCTCCCGGTCCCCGAAGACGTCGCCCCCGAGCGCCGTGTGTTCACGGCCCACAAGTACGTGACGACGGCCCAGGTGAAGGGCGTCCGCCACATCGTGTACGTGGACGGGGCGGCGTACGCGGCCCTGGCCTCCGAAACCGACATGATGGCCGTCGGAGAGGCCGTGGGGCGACTGAACGCCCTCCTGCCGCCGCGGTCCTTCATCCTCATGGGCCCGGGCCGCTGGGGGAGCCGGGGAGACATCCTCCTCGGGGTCCGCGTGACCTACTCGGACATCAGCAACAGCGCCATGCTCGTGGAGGTCGCCCGGCGGAAAGGCTCCTACGTGCCGGACCTCTCCTTCGGGACCCACTTCTTTCAGGACCTCGTGGAATCCCGCATCCGGTACCTCGCGCTCTACCCGGACGACGAGGGCGTGGTCTTCAACGAGGCGTTTCTACTGGGAGCCCCGAACGCCCTGCCCGTGCTCCTTGCCGAATACGCCTACCTGGAGGAGGTCCTCCGGGTGATCGACCTGGACCAGGCGGCCCCGGGCTGTCGCCTGGAGGTGATCATGGACGGCGAGAGGGACCAGGCGCTGGCCCATCTCGTCGACGTTCCCGAGGCCGGGCGCGAGGATCCCTCCGGATAGAGTTTTTCACAGGCCCCCGGCCCCTTTTCCCCTCATTTTAAGGGAGTTCTGGGTGGTCCTTCGGCCCGAGACCTGGATGGGGCCTGCATTTGCGGCCCATCGCCCCTTGACAACCACAACATGTTGCGCTATATTTTGGCCGCGCCTGAACATATTGGGGTATTCGGCGTCGAATAACCCCTTCGATTGCTGGACCTTAGGGGCGGGCCCCCCTTCGGCGGACGAGGAGAACGGAAAAATGGACTCGACGAAGAACGCGGCGAACCCTCACGGGCCGACCTCCCATCGCAAGAATCCCTCCGGCGAGGCCGCCGCCGGACCGCCCCAGGCCGAAAGGCCCGGAGCCGCTCCTGGGCTAAGCGTGGAGGCCTTGCTGCCGTTTCGCATGAGGCGCCACTTCACCCGGCCCGAGGTGGACCCGATGGACGAGGTCCGGTACACCCGCCGCACGTCCAAGATCGTGAACGTGGACGGTTCGGTGGTTTTCGCCATGGAGAACGCCGAAGTGCCCGAGGACTGGTCCCAGCTCGCCTCGGACATCGTCATCAGCAAGTATTTTCGAAAGGCCGGCGTGCCGGGGGCCGGGCACGAGAACTCGGTGCGCCAGGTGGTTCGACGCATCGCCCACACCCTCCGGGCGGAGGGAGACCGCCTGGGCGGCTATTTCGAGAGCCGGGAGGAGGGAGACACCTTCGAAGCGGAGTTGAGCCACCTCCTCGTTACCCAGAAGGGCGCGTTCAACTCGCCCGTCTGGTTCAACCTCGGCCTCTGGCACGAGTACGGGATCGAGGGGTCCGGCGGATCCTACTTCTGGAACCCGGACACGGGGCTGGTGGAGGAGGCCGCCAACGCCTACCAGCATCCTCAGTGCTCGGCCTGCTTCATCCAGAGTGTGGACGACGACCTCATGAGCATCTTCCAGCTCGTGAAGAACGAGGCGCGCCTCTTCAAGTACGGGTCGGGCACCGGCTCCAACTTTTCCCGGCTCCGTTCCCGGGAGGAGAAGCTGTCGGGCGGAGGGACCTCCTCCGGGCTCATGTCCTTCCTTGAGGTACTCGACCGCGCCGCGGGCGCCACGAAATCCGGGGGGACCACCCGCAGGGCGGCCAAGATGGTCATCCTGGATATGGACCACCCCGAAATCCTGGATTTCATCAACTGGAAACGCCGCGAGGAGGCCAAGGCCCGGAAGCTCGCAGAACTGGGGGTGGATATCGAGGACGCCGTCCACACGGTGGCGGGGCAGAACGCCAACAACTCGGTTCGCGCCACCGACACCTTCATGGAGGCCTACGAAAAGGACGGGGATTGGACGACCACCTACCGCACCGCCGACCAGAAGGCCCACTCCCACAAGGCGCGGCACATCATGAGGCAGGTGGCCGAGGCCGCCTGGGAGTGCGGCGACCCGGGCCTGCAGTTCGATTCCACCATCAACCGATGGCACACGTGCAAGGCGACGGACCGCATCCGCGCAAGCAACCCCTGCTCCGAGTACATGTTCCTCGACGATTCGGCCTGCAACCTGGCGAGCCTTAACCTCATGAAGTTCCTGTCCGAGGACGGCGCCTTCGATGTGGAGGGCTTCAAGCACGCCGTGGGGATTTTCATCACCGCCCAGGAGATCCTGGTGGATCTCTCCTCCTACCCAACGGACCTGATCGCCCAAAACAGCCACGACTACCGGCCCTTGGGCCTCGGGTACGCCAACCTGGGCACGCTGCTGATGGTCAAGGGGATCCCCTACGACAGCCCCAAGGGATTCGCCTGGTGCGGCGCCATTACGAGCCTCATGACGGGCCAGGCCTATTCCGTGTCGGCGCTGCTCGCCCGCCGCAAGGGGCCCTTCCCCGGATACGGCTCCAACCGCGAACCCATGCTGGAAGTCATCAACATGCACCGGGACGCGAGCCTCAAGCTGGAGACGGACCTCCTTCCCGAGCCCCTTGCCCTGGCCAGCCGGCAGGTCTGGGACGACGCCCTCGTCTTCGGCCGGCAGCACGGCTTCCGGAACGCCCAGGCCACCGTCCTGGCCCCCACGGGCACCATCGGCCTCCTCATGGATTGTGACACCACGGGCATCGAGCCGGATTTCTCCCTGGTCAAGTTCAAGAAGCTGGCCGGCGGCGGGTACTTCAAGATCGTCAACCAGTCCGTGGAAAGGGCCCTCGACGCGCTGGGATACCCCCCCGCGCAGGTCCAGGAGATCCTGACCTACATCCTGGGGACGGGCCGCCTCGAGGGGACCCCGCACATCCATCCCGCGTCCCTGCAGGCCAAGGGCCTCACGGAGGAGGAGACGGCCCGGGTCGAGAGCCAGATCCCGAGGATTATGGACCTGCCCCAGGCCTTTTCCGTGCACGTCCTCGGCGAGGAGGCGGTCAAGCGGCTCGGTTTCTCCCTGGAGGAGGCCCGAAAGCCCTCGTTCAACCTCCTGGCCGCGCTGGGCTTCACCCAGGCCCAGATCGACGAGGCCTCGCTGGTTTCCTGCGGCCACATGACGATCGAGGGCGCCCCGTACCTCAAAGACGAGCACCTCCCCGTCTTCGATTGCGCCAACCGCTGCGGAAAGCTCGGCCGACGGTTCATCGCCCCCCTGGGGCACGTGAAGATGATGGCCGCCGCCCAGCCCTTCATATCCGGCGCCATCAGCAAGACCGTCAACCTCCCGGCCTCCATCACCCCCGAGGAGATCGAGCGGATCTACGTCGAGGCCTGGAAGCGCGGATTGAAGGCCCTGGCGGTCTACCGGGACGGCTCCAAGGTGACCCAGCCCCTCTCGGACGGCTCCACCCAGAAAAGCGCCGCCGCCGAGCCGGCCGCCCCTCCCACCACCGCGGATCTGAGGTGGACGCCCCTCCAACGCAAGCGTCTGCCCAAGAAGCGCCACGGATTCACCCAGGAGGCCCGCGTCGGGGGCCAGAAGGTCTACCTCCGGACGGGCGAATACGAGGACGGCCGCCTTGGAGAGCTCTTCATCGACATGCACAAGGAGGGCGCCGCCTTCCGGTCCCTCATGAACTGCTTCGCCATCGCCGTCTCCCTGGGCCTGCAGTACGGCGTGCCCTTGGAGGAGTACGTGGACTGCTTCACCTTCACGCGCTTCGAGCCCCAGGGCCCAGTAAGCGACCACCCCAACATCAAATACGCCACCTCCGTCATCGACTACCTCTTCCGGGTGCTCGGCATGGAGTACCTTGGCCGGACGGACTTCGTTCAGGTGAAGCCCGAGGAGCTGGAGAAGATCGAGGCGGAAAAGACCCTGGCTTCCCCGACGGCCAGCAACCAGGAGGTCCAGGCCGCCGAGAAGACCCTTAAGGCGCCCGCGCCCCAGGTCCCGGTCTACAAGGCCTCGGGGGGCGCCCTGTCCTCCCACCTGTCGAGCATGATGGGCGACGCCCCTTTCTGCAACATCTGCGGCCACATCACCGTCCGCAACGGCTCCTGTTACAAGTGCCTCAACTGCGGGAACAGCCTCGGCTGCTCGTGACCGGCCGCCTTTCGAACCAAGAGGGCCCGTCCTTCATCGGACGGGCCTTTCCTTTTGGGGGGCGCCGGCAACGATTCGGAGCCCGCTGCCTCCTTTCCTCCGGCGCGTGGGTGAAACAGGGCGAGGACCCGGCCCTTCCGGGACGGTCCCCCCCCCCTCGGGAGAGGTGTACCCCTTGAGGGTCCGTTTCATGAGGCACCCCTTCAGCCTACCGAATGCCCCCGCGGGTCCGGGGCCCGCCCTCAGGCGCCGAGCCGCTGGTTCCTCTCCGCGCGAATACTCCGCGCCCCCGAGCGTTTTTGGATCGGAGGCCCCATGCGTTCGTCCAGATTGTACGTCGCTGTCGCCGTTTTCGCCTTGATCGCCCTCCCTCCCCTTCAGGCGCGGGCCCAGGTCCAAGGGAGTGCAAGGAGTCTAGACATGAACCGCGAAGTCGTCACCCTTGCCGGCGGCTGTTTCTGGTGCCTCGAGGCCGTCTTTCAGGACCTCAAGGGAGTGGTCTCGGTGGAGTCCGGGTACTCGGGGGGTGAGGTGGAAAACCCTTCCTACAAGGACGTTTGTTCGGGTTCCACGGGACACGCGGAGGCGGTCCAAATCACCTTTGACCCCTCCGTACTCAGCTTGAAAGACCTCCTGGAGGTCTTCTTCGCCCTTCACGACCCCACGACCCTCAACCGGCAGGGGGCGGACGTGGGCACCCAATACCGGTCCGCGATCTTTTATCGGGACCCCGGCCAGAAAGCCTTCGCGGAGGAGGCGATCCGAAACCTGACGGAGAAAAAGGCCCACTCCGGGCCCATCGTGACCGAGGTGGCGCCCTTCCGGGCGTTCTACCGCGCCGAGGCTTACCACCAGGACTACTACAGGCAGAATCCCTTCCAGCCCTACTGCCAGATGGTCATCTCTCCCAAACTGGCAAAGTTGCAAAAGCTCTTCAAGGACAGGCTTGTCGAGACCCGCAAGGGCGCGGGGAAGTAGCGCCGCAAGGAATGCCTCGCAGGAAGTTCTAAGGGGCGTTCCTTTCTCCGTTTCGGGAGCCGCGCGGCGGCTCAGCCCTCCTCAAGCACCCCCGAGTCCGGCAGGAGGATGGGAATCCCTTCCTCGATGGGATAGACCCTTCTGCACTCCGTGCAGACGAGTTGCTCTTTGCCGCCCTTCTCGCGAAACTCGAAGGGGGCCTTGCAGATCGGACAGGCGAGGATCTCCAGAAAATCCTTGTCAATGGGCATGGAAGCGGCCTCCCCGCTCAGTGTAGTGCATCCGCCCGGACCCGTCGAGGCTGCGCACGCCGGCCCCCACCATTCCACCTTGGCAACCTTTTCCTACCGCCGCCACTCCCTGAACCTGTGTTGAACCTGCGCTTACTCCAAGATATACTAAGGGTTTGAAGGGAGGCGCATGGCCGAGTTCATCTTCCAGGGACCGCTGGCGGACAACCCCCTGCCCGAGGTCCTGCAGAAGATCCACTACTACAAGGTGCCCGGCGTGCTCAAGGTGAGCCGGGACGACGGCAGCAAGCAGATCTTCATCTCCGGAGGGGAGATCATCTTCGCCACGTCGTCTTTCAGCCCGGACCGCCTGGGGGAATTCCTCCTGGACCGGGCGCGAATCACGCAGGCCCAGTACGACCTTTCGGTGGAGCGCATGCGCGTGACGGGCAAGCGACAGGGGACGGTGCTCGTGGAGGCGGGGATCTTGACGCCCCAGGACCTCTTCGAGACCGTGAAGGAACAAGTCATGGCCATCGTCTGGTCGCTGTTCGACTGGGTGGAGGGCGAAGTCACTTTCAAGGTCGGCAAGTTCAAGGATGACGAGGTCATCAAATTGAGCCTCGACACGCGGGCCGCCATCCTCCGCGGGATCAAGGGCATCACGGACCCAAAGCGGGTAGTGAAATGGCTGGGCCGGAAGGAGGACGTGTTCGAGACCAGCGACAACGCCCTCCTTCTGCTCCCGAGCCTTCCACTCACGGCAGAGGACCGCCACGTTTTCCGTCTCGTGGACGGCCAGCGCTCGCTTCTCGAGGTGATCCGGTCCGCCGCCGCGGACTCCGGCACGACGGCCAAAATCCTATACGCCCTTTACATACTCGGACTCATCCGCCGGCGGGAGTCGGTGATCAAAGTCACCGTGTCTCCTCCCCAGCGGGTCCCCTGACCATGCTCAAGATCGCGTTTCTCGGCGGGCTCGGGGACTTCGGAAAGAACCTCACGGTCCTCGACCAAGACGGGGACCTCTTGGTGGTGGATTGCGGCAGCCAGTTCCCCGAGTCCGACTTTCCCGGCGTGGATCTCGTCATACCCGATTTCTCCTATATTGCGGACCGTGCGGAGCGCCTGCGCGGCATCGTGCTCACCCACGGACACGAGGACCACATCGGAGCCGCGGGCTTTCTCCTCCGGGTCTGCCCTGCGCCTCTCTTCGGAACGGCGATCACCCTCGGACTCGCGGGGAGAAAGATCCGCGAACTTGGAGCCGAAGCGCCCCGGGTCACTCTCCTCGAAGCGGGAAAGGAGTATTCGGCGGGGCCTTTTCGCTTCGAAGGGATCCCCGTCACCCATTCGGTGCCGGATGCCGTATCCCTCCTGATCCGAACTCCCGATGCCACGCTCGTTCACACGGGCGACTTCAAGTTCGACCAGGCCCCCATCGACGGCCGGCTCACCCACTACCACCGCTTCCAGGAAGCCGGCCGGGCCGGTGTCACGGCGATGCTGATCGACAGCACGAACGTGGAGGTGGAGGGCATGGTGGGATCCGAGACGCGTGTGCGCCAGACCCTGGAGCGTTACGTGGCGGGCCAGACGGCCAAAATCTTCGTGGCCCTCTTCTCCACGAACCTGATGCGCGTCCAGGTGCTGTTCGATCTCGCGGCCCGCTACGGCCGCAAGGTCGCGCTTTTCGGCCGGTCCCTCTCGGAGAACGTGCGGGTGGGTCAGGACGTGGGCTACCTCCGCGTCCCAGAGGGCGTGGTGGTGGCTCCGGAGGACGTGCCGGACCTTCCCAGGGAGACCGTCATCGTTCTGACCTCGGGCTCCCAGGCGGAGCCCTTTTCGGCGCTCAGCCGGATCGCCTTCGACGAAAACAAGAACCTCTTCGTGGAGGAGGGAGACCTCCTCATCCTCTCCGCCCGCATCATCCCGGGAAACGAGAAGCGAGTGGCCAGGGTCGTGAACCAGATCTACCGGAACGGAGGGGAGGTGGTCACGTCCCGGGACGATCGAGTCCACGTCTCTGGGCACGCGGCCCAGGAGGAGATCCGGCTAATGACCTCTTGGGTCAGGCCGACCTACTACGTGCCCGTACACGGCGAGTTCCGGCAGCTCAAGGGGAACGCCAGGCTCGCGGAGGAGATGGGATACGAACGCCACAGGATACTGCTGGCGGGAACGGGCGACGCGCTGAAGTTCGAGAAGGGCGCCTTCGCGGGCCGGGAGGAGGTCCCGGCGGGGAGCGTGCTCATCGACGGCGACTCGGCGGATCCCGTGGACCGGCTCGTGGTCCGCGACCGCCGCCACATCTCCACGGGGGGCGTCGTGGTCCCCATCGTCGTGGTCAACCGGCAGACCTGCCGGATGGAGGCGGACCCCGAAATCATCAGCCGCGGCTACTCCTTCCTTGACGGAGAAAACGGGGGCTCGGACGAGATCCGGAGGGAAATCGCGGGCCTGTTCCGCGGCCTGTCCCAGGAGGAGATCCGCGACGACGCCATCCTGAAGGCCAAGGTCAAGTCCGCCGTTAAGCGCGTCCTCAAGCGCAACGAGGCGGGCATCCCCCTCATCATTCCCGTAGTGATGGGGATCTAGCAGTCTGCTGGCGCGGTCGGACCCCCGGTTCCGGCCCGCGCCTCCCGGAGGGCGCTTGAGTCTCGTCTGGACGGTCCTTCTCGCCATCGCTCAGGGCCTGGCCGAGTTCTTCCCAGTGTCTTCCTCGGCCCACCTCACGATCCTAGGGGCCCTCGCGGGCGTCCGCGAAGAGGACGCGCTGGTCTTCTTCCTCGTCCTGCACTTCGGGACCCTCTCCGCCACCCTCGTCTTCTTTCGAAGGGACCTTTGGGACCTGCTCCTTGGGGCCCTCCGCGGCGACGGGAAGGCCTGGAGGTTCGCGGGTCTGGTGGCCGTCACGACGGCCTTCACGGGCGCCTTGGGCCTCGGCCTCAAGCCCTTGACGGAGCGTCTCCTCACCTCTCCCGGCATCGCCGGGTCGGTCCTTCTCTTCACCGCCGTCTACCTTTGGTGCACCCAGTACCTTCCGAAGGGCCGGAAGACCTTCGAGACCATGCGGTGGAGGGACGCGGCCCTGGTGGGATTGGCTCAGGGCCTCGCCGTGATCCCCGGGGTGTCCCGCTCGGGCGCCTCCATCAGCTCCGGGCTCGCCCTCGGCCTGGACCGAGAGTCCGCCTTCCGGTACTCGTTCCTGGCCTCCCTCCCGGCCATCGGCGGGGCTTTCCTTCTGGAAGCCCGGCAGGCGTTCTCCTCCGCCAATCCCCACCTTCTGGACGACCTTCTGGGGGCGGCCATTTCGTTTTCGGTGGGATGCTTCGCGCTCTGGCTCTGGCGGCGCTCCGTCATCCGGCATGGTCCGCACCGATGGGCGATCTGGTGCGTCATCGCGGGGCTTTCGGGCATCGCGGTGGCGAATTGGGTCCGGTGAGCAGGGTACGGCGGCGGTGGGCGCGCTGGCGGACTCCCTTTCGGCGACGCTGAGGGGCCTTCGCCACCGCAATTTCCGGCTCTTCTTTTTCGGCCAGCTGGTGTCCCTGGCAGGGACATGGATGCAGAACCTCGCCCAGGGCTGGCTCGTCTGGCGCCTGGGCGGCTCGCCCTGGCTCCTCGGCCTCGTGGGGTTCGCCCAGTTTTTCCCCGTCCTCTTGCTCGGCCTCCTCGGCGGCTGGGCGGCGGACCGGTTCGACCGCCACCGTCTGGTGATGCTCACGCAAACGGCATCTCTCGTTCAGTCCGTCGTCCTCGCCGCGCTGACGCTCTCGGGGGCCGTTCAGGTATGGCACGTGATCGTCCTCGCCGCCTTTCTGGGAGCCGTGAACGCCTTCGACATGCCCGCGAGGCAGGCTTTTCTGGTCCGCATGGTGGGCCGGGAGGACCTCGGGAACGCCATCGCGCTCAATTCGTCCATATTCAACGGCGCGCGGATCGTGGGCCCCGCCGTGGCCGGCCTCGTCACGGGCCTTTGGGGAGAGGGGGCCTGCTTCGCGCTGAACGCCATCTCCTTCGGCGCCGTCCTCGCCAGCCTCGCCGCCATGCGCATCGAGCGGGAGCGCCGCCGGTCAGGGCCGGGGGCCTGGCACCAGATCCGCGAGGGCCTAGCCTACGCGTGGAGGACGCCCCACACCCGCGCCCTCCTCGGGCTCGTGACCGCCACCAGCCTGTTCGGACTCCCCTACTCGGTGCTCCTTCCGGCCATAGCGGGGGGCGTCCTCGGGACCGACGCCCGCGGCCTTGGCCTCCTGATGAGCTGCGCCGGAATCGGATCCCTGGCGGGGGCCCTTTCCATGGCCCGACGGACCTCTTTGAAGGGCCTCGGACGCCACGCGGGCCTCATGGCGAGCCTCTTCGGCGCCGCCTTGACACTGTTCGCCCTTTCGGAGCGCTTCGCCCTTTCCGCGGCGCTTCTCGCCGTTCTGGGATTCTGTTTCATGAGCCAGATGGCCGCCGTAAACACGCTCCTCCAGAGCCTCGTGCCGGAGGCGCTGCGCGGCCGCCTGATGAGCCTTTACGTGGTGACCTTCGTTGGCATGGCGCCTTTGGGGAGCCTCGCGATGGGGCGTCTCTCGTCGAGATTCGGAGTTCAAGACGTCCTTTTCGCCGGAGGAGTCCTGACCCTCGTTACGGCGATGGCCTTCCTCGCCCATCTCCCGAGGGTGAGGCCCTCGGTGCAGGTCCTGCTCGACACCCGCGCAGCCGAATCCTCTAGCAGGCTGCTGAGAAACCCCTTGTGAGTCGCGTTGCCAGCGCCACGGCCCCGAATGCAAGGCGTCGCGACGCCGTCGA
>JBFLVU010000032.1:0-18006 GCA_040758175.1 Acidobacteriota bacterium
TCAGCAGCAGCGCTGGGGCACGCCCTCGGGGACCTTGGCGGGACCGAAGGCCTTGGGGGGGATGGGGCGGCCCCGCAGGGTGGCGACACAACGGCGCAGGGCGTCGGCCAGGATCACGACCACGAGGACCATCATGACCGCCGTGAGGGAGGCCTGGAGGGTCCCTTGGAAGGCCTTCCCGGCCTGGCGGGCCAGGGGGAGGTAGATGTTCACGATGCCCAGGGCCCCCGCCGTGAGGGTGGTGGCGGCCACGAAGACCATGGGGACGGCCGTGGCCCAGGCATACCGGGCCTTTCCCATGTTCACCAGGAAAGTGGTCCCGATGGCGAGGGCCACCGTGGCGAGAAGCTGGTTGGCCGTGCCGAACATGGGCCAGATGGTCTGCACGGAGCCCGTGTAGATGAAGTAGCCCCAGGCCGCGCAGATGACCGTGGTGGTGGCCACGTTGCCGGGGAGCCAGGAGGGATTCCCCAGGGGCTTGTAGTAGTTGCCCAAGAACTCCTGGAGGAGGAAGCGCGCCACGCGCGTGCCCGCGTCGATGGTCGTCAGGATGAAAAGGGCCTCGAACATGATGGCGAAGTGGTACCAGATGGCCATGAAGGGCCGCAGGCCGGGAATGGCCCCGAAGATCTCCGCCATGCCCACGGCGAGCGTGACCGCCCCTCCGGCCCGGCCCGTCACGTCCTCCCCGACCTCCGCGTTGAGCCGGCCGAGGTCCACCGTGTCGAGGCCGAGGGTCTGAAACACCTCCGGGGAGAGGTTGATGGCGTAGTAATCGCCGGGATGGAGGGAGCAGGCGGCGATGAGGGCGACGACGCCCACGAGGCTCTCCATGAGCATGGCCCCGTATCCGATGAAGCGCGTGTCGGTCTCCCGGTCCACCATCTTCGGAGTGGTCCCCGAGGAGACGAGGGAATGGAAGCCCGAGATGGCCCCGCAGGCGATGGTCACGAACATGAAGGGAAAGAGCTTCCCGGGGATGATGGGGCCGCCGCCGGAAATGAAGCGCGTGAAGGCCTCGAAGTGG
Source organism: Acidobacteriota bacterium (assembly GCA_040758175.1). GTDB lineage: Bacteria > Acidobacteriota > UBA4820 > UBA4820 > DSQY01 > JBFLVU01. Next base: position 1,028 of record JBFLVU010000032.1, read on the forward strand.
AGGTCGGGGCGCACGATGAGCACGCCGGCGATGAGGGCGAAGATGGTTCCCACCTTCATGTAGGACGAGAGGTAGTCCCGCGGCGCCAGTAGGAGCCACACGGGCAGAACCGAGGCGGCGAATCCGTAGAGGGCCAGGAGGACCGTCAGCTGGTGGTGGCTGAAGGTGAATGCCCCCGCGAACGAGGAGGCCGCCACGTATTTTCCCAGGACGACGCAGAGGACCAAGGCCGCCACGCCCGCGAGGGAGGGTCCCTTGATGGCTCCGGGCTTGATCTTGAACATGTAGAGGCCCATCACGACGGCGATGGGGATCGTCATGGCGATGGTAAAGGTGCCCCAGGGAGAGGCGGCCAGGGCGTTGACGACCACCAGTCCCAGGCCCGCCAGGGCCACGACGACGATGAAAAGCACCGCGATCCCGGCCGTGAAAGCCGCCACGGGCCCGATCTCGGCGCGGGCGATTTCGGGCAGGGACCTGCCGTTGTGCCGGACCGAGGCCACGAGGATCGTGAAGTCGTGGACGCACCCGGCCAGGACGGATCCGGCGAGGAGCCAGAGGAGTCCCGGGGCCCACCCGAACTGGGCGGCGAGGACCGGCCCCACGAGGGGTCCCGCTCCCGCGATGGCCGCGAAGTGGTGGCCGAAAAGGACCCATTTGTTCATCGGGACGTAGTTGTGTCCGTCCTCGAACCGGTGCGAGGGCATCTCCCGGCTCGGATCCAGGGCGAGGGCCTTGGCCGCGAGGAACGCGCTGTAGTATCGGTAGCCCAACGCCAGGATGCACAGGGCGCCAACCAGGATGGGAAACGAGTTCATGAGGCCCCCCTCCCCCAAATCAAGGCGACACTCTACGCGTACCCGAGGGCGGGCGCAACCGGGGACCGGATCAGGTTCGGGAAGGCCGCGAAGGGGCGGCGCATGGGCGCCGAACTGGCTCGGCGGTTCCTAGCCCTGTGGCGGGGCTTCCTCGGCCCACGACGCCTCCGTGGGGAGGGATACCGTGAAGGTGGCCCCCGGAGGAGGGTCGTTGTCTTCCGCCTGGAGCCGCCCGCCCATCGCCGCCACGTAGTGCCGTGCCAGGGAGAGTCCCAGGCCCCTCCGCCCCGTGTGGGTCGTGACGAAGGGCTCGAAGAGACTCCCGCGGATCTTCTCCGGAATCCCCGTCCCCGCATCCACGACCTTCACGTGCGCCTCGCCGTCGGTGCGAGAGACGAGGACCTTCACGCGGGCCCCCGGCGGAGAGTTCTGCAGGGCGTTTTCCAAGAGGAGGACGAGGGCCCTTTGGAGGCGGTCCGGAAGGGCCGGGACCGTGAACGGCTCCGACGCCGCCTCCAGCCGAAGCCGGCCGGCGCTTCCGGGAACCCTGCCCTCCACGGTGAGGATGGCGTTCTCGGCCACGTCCCGGAGGCGACACTCGATCCGCTCCTCGGCGGCGGGCCGGCGTCCGAGTTCCAGGAGGTCCCTCATGAGCACGTCCAGCCGCCCCACATGCTCCTTCAGGTATCGGGCGTGTTCCGCCACGCCCGGAACGGCCCCGGCCTTCCGCTCCAGGACCGCGGCGTTCACGTCGATGGCGAAGAGGGGGTTCCGAACCTCGTGCGCGAGGCCCTGGACCAGGCGGGCGGTGGTTTCGGACAATCGGGCCCGCTCGCGTTCTTGGTCCGCCCTCCTCAGGTCCTCCTCCGCGAGCCTGCGCTCCACGATGTCCCACGCCAGATCGGCCAGCTGGAGGGAGTCCGCCGCGTCCTCCTCCGCGTACTCCTGGGCCCGGTTTCCGACGCCCATGACGGCGACGATTTTCCGGTTCCGAAGGATGGGAAAGACCATTTCTCGAACGATGGGAGCGTGGCCCTCGGGCAGGCCCTTCCGGTGGGGGAGGGCGGGATAGTCGTTGTGGATCACGGGCCCGCGGGCGCGCATGCAGTCGACCCACACGCCCGCCTCGTCCACGTCGTAGTGGCGTCCCCGCCCCTCGGCCGTGCACATCCCCGCGAGCGTCCCCGTGGACCACGCCTGGAGGGACAGCCTCCTCTCGTCCGCCTCGACGAAGTGAAAGAAGCCGATGGGGCTGTCCGTCAGGGCGCACACTTCGTCCAGCGCCGCCTGCATCAGGGCGTCGAGGGACTCCGTGAGCGAGAGTTCGGCGATCCGGACGCGGGCCTTGAGGATTCTTTCCACGCGCTTCCGATCGGTGATGTCCTGAATGACTCCCTGGAAGCCGACGGGGCGGCCCGTGAAGTCCCTCCTCAGGGAGACGGAGGCCTCGATGCTCCGCCGCGTCCCGTCCTTTCGGAGGACCTCCCAATCGATCCCCCGGACGGATTCCCCTGTCCGGTAAACCGCGTTGAAGGCCAGAAAGAGCTTCTTGGCGTTCTCCGCGTCCGTATACTGCCGGTTGTTCAGGCCCGCCAGTTCTTCGCGGGACCGCCCCATGAGCCGGCACATGGCGTCGTTGAAGAAGGTGAGGTTTCCGGCGAGATCCACTTCGTAGTAAGACTCCTGCATCCCCTCCAGGATGCTCCGGTGCTTCTCTTCGCTCTCTCTGAGGGCGGCCTCCCCCCGCTTTCTCTCCTCGATCTCCGCCGTCAACTCCCGGGTCCTCTGCTCCACCTGGCGCCGGAGCGTCCGGGACCACCACAGGGCCCCCGCGAGGAGAAGGGCCAGGGTGAGGACCGCCGCGGCGCCGTAGCGGACGTAGAGCCGGATGTCCTGCTGAATCGGTTCGTAGGGACCGAGCCACCGGGACTGAATCTTCCGGTACTCTCCTGTCCCCCTAAGGGCGGCCAGCCCCTCGGAGAACCGCGCTAGGAGGTTCTCGTTGCCGCGGGGTACGGCGTAGCAGTTCTCCGCCGAGAGGAGGGGGGGAGAGCAGATCCGCAGGTTCTTCCACCCGTGCTTTTCGATCCAGTAGAGCGCCGGCACCTCGGCGACGAGCGCGCAATCGCCCTCCCCCTGGGCGAGGAGCCGGAGGGCCTCCTCCTGGGAGACCACCGCCCGCACCCGGTCCGCAAGGCCACTCTCCACGGCCCTGTCGTGCATGAGGTCGCCCGCCATGACGAGGATGGACTTGCCCGCAAGGTCCGCCAGGTTAGACGGCTCGGGGTCCCCGACGCGCACGGCGGCGGCGTACCGGACCACCGACCCCGGTGGAGAGAAGGCGAACTGCTTGTCCCTCTCCAGGGAGTAGAACATGCCCTGGATCACGTCCACGGAGCCGTTTTCCAGGCCCCTCCGAATCTGGGCCCAGGGGCCGAGGCGGATTTCCACCGCGAGGTCCATGCGCCGGGCGATGGCCCTCGTCAGCTCCACGTTGAAACCGGCCGGTTGTCCGTTCGCATCCAGGTATTCGTAGGGGGGGAAGCGGTCATCGCCGCCGACGACGATCCGGCTCTTGATGCGCTCGCCGGCCTCGATCTCCGAGAACCACTTCGTCCGGAGACGGCGGAAGGTCCCGTCCGCGATGGCGATGGCCAGCCCCTCGTTGAGCTGGGCCAGAAGGGCGTCGTCTCCCTTCCGGACGGCGAAGCAGAAGTCCTGGGAAAAATCCAAGAGCGGTGGACCGGCGAAGCGGAGGTTCGCGATGCCCGAGCCCCTCATCAATTGCAGGGCGACGAGCTTCTGGACGAGGACCGCGTCGTGCTCGCCCCGGGCCAGTTCTTGGAGCGCCTCTTCGAAGGAGGGGCGAGGGACGACGACCGCGCCGAGCCGCGCCCGGTGCAAGTACTCCTCGGCGTTGTCCCCCTGAAGGACCGCCACGCGCTTTCCCTTGAGGTCCGAGACCCCGCGGATCCCGAATTCGCCCTCCCGCACCACGATGGCCCCGTGCATCGTCAGGTACGGCACGGTGAAATCGAAGTCCTTTTCTCTTTCCGGCGTCCGGCCCACCAAGGGGAGGGCCTCGATCTCACCACGGGCCAGATCCGACTTGATCTTCGCCCAGGGCCCCGTGGCGAAGACGACCTCCCGGCCCAAGGCTTTCAGGGCCGCCCGCATGAGCTCCACGGAGAAGCCGTCCGCCCGTCCGTCGGGCCGGACGATGCAGTACGGCGGGTAGTCGGGTTCGCAGGCCGACCGGACCGGAGCGGCGGGCCCGAGATCGTGGCTCAGGGCGGCAAGACCGGCCCCGGCCATGAGGAGGCCGGCCGCCGGACCCCGCAGGGCGGAGCGCATCGCCTTTAGCCCCATAGCCGCCACCTCCGACAGCACGACACCCCAGCCCTCAATCCCCGCCTCCCGATGCGTTGGCTCCACACGCGGACTGTAGCGGGAAACGGTCCCTTGGGTCAATCCGAGGAGCCTGCATCCCCAGGGCATCAAGCCGTGAAAGGGATCCGATCAGAGATCCGTCAGGTTCCGCCTGTGCTCCCCGAGGCGGGGCACGGCTCCTGCGCGGCCGCGCCCAAAGGAGGCGAGGAGGGGCGGGAACGGAAAACCGTCCCCGGTCCCGGAGGCCAGGGCGAGGCACCGGACGGCCTGCAGGTCGCGCACCGGGGAAACGGGGAGCCCCAGGACACGGAAACGCTCGGTCCACCAGGCGGAGGGCCTTCGCGCGAGGACCTGAGCGATGCGGGCGGCGGCGGCTTCGCCGGCCTCCCCCCGTTCCAGGGCGGCTCCGGCGAGGTCGGGAAGGTCCACCTCCTGGAGGAAGGCCTCCCAGAACTTGGGCTCCAGGCAACAGACCGCGACCTCGCGCCCGTCGGAGCCGGCGTAGAGGCGGTACGCGGGACACCGCCCCGAAAGCATGTCCTCTCCGAGGCCGCCGCCTCCCGCCGCGAGGTCCGCCAAGGGCCAGGCCAGGAAAGGCGCGGCGGCGGCGGAAAGGGGCTGATCGAGGAAGCGGCCCTTGCCGGTTCGGCCTCGTTCCAGGAGCGCCGCCAGGAGCGCCGTGAAACCCAGGACGCCGCCCGCGATGTCCGAGAGGGGAACGCGGGGCATCCCGCTCGGCAGGAGGGAGAGGAGCCCCGAGGCGGCGGTGAAGTTCAAGTCGTGGCCCACGGCGTCCCGGTCGGGGCCCGAGTGGCCGTACCCGGACAGGGAGAGGTAGAGGAGCCGGGGATTCACTGCCCGCACCCTCTCCCACCCCAGTCCCCAGCCTTCCATCGTCCCCGGCCGGAAGCTCTCCACCAGGACGTCGGCGTGGCGGCACAGCCTCCTGAGGGACGCGGCCCCCGCCTCCTCCCGCAGGTCCAGGCAGACGGACTCGGCCCCTCGGCACAGGGACGCGAAGGCCGCCCCGACGCCGCTCTCCGGGTCGAGGGGCGGGGCGTGGCGCAGGGGGTCCCCCGCGGCGGGGTCCTCCACTTTGACCACGGTGGCGCCCAAGTCCAAGGCCAGGCGGTCGAGGACGGCCCCGGGAAGCATGCGCGAGGCGTCCACGATCACGGTCCCCGTCAAGGGTCCTTCCATCGTCTCCTCCCTGCCCGTTCCAGGATGCCGCCCATTGCCCCCCCTCGGTCTTCTCCCTCTCCTTCGATCACCCCTCAAGGGGCCGAAAGGCCTTGATGAACTGCATCATCTCCGTCAGGTTGGTGACGCGCACCCGGCCCATGAGAAAGGCCGTCTGCGGGTTCATCTTTCCGGTTTCGATGGCGAGGAAGGTCTCCTCCTTCATCTCGACGATGCAGTCCGGGGCGCCTCCGAGGCCCTCCTCCACCGTGCACGCGCCATTCTCGATGCGCACGGTCCAGTCGGGGCGCTCGGAGTTCTTGAGCCGGTAGTGGAAAACGCTCTTCCAGCCTTCAACCTTGTCGGCGCGCAGGCGTCCGGGCAGGGACCGGGCGATGCGCTCCACGGTCCAGGCTTCGGCGGAGGGCGGGCTTTCGGCGGCGGGCTTTTCGGACGGGTCCATGGCGGGTTCACTCCTTCTGGAAGGCGGGGCGGCCGGGGCCGGTAAGTGCTCCTTTTCTCCGGCGCGTTCGACGAGCGATCGCGCGACGATTTCTCGCATGATTTCGGAGGTTCCTCCCGCGAGGGTGGCGGCGCGGGCATCCCGGAAAAAGCGCGCGAGCGGGTACTCCTCCATGAAACCGTAGCCTCCGTAGCACTGGAGGCAGGCGTCCGCCATTCGGACGGAAAGCTCCGTGGCCACCAGTTTGGCCATGGCCGCCTCGGCGACGGCGGGGCGTCCCTCGCCCACGAGGCCGGCGCAGTGGTGCGTGAGGTGGCGGGCCGCCTCGAGTTCGGCGGCGAGGTCCGCCAGACGGTGGGTGAGGGCCTGAAAGCGCGTCAGCGGACGCCCGAAGGCGGTGCGGCTCTTCATGTAGGCGAGGGTCTCCTCCAGGGCGAGGTCCGCGCTGCCCACGGCGATGGCGGCGGCGCACAGGCGTTCCAGGGCGAAGGCCCCGACGAGGAGCCCGAAGCCCTGTCCTTCCTCCCCCACGAGGTTTTCGGCCGGCACCCGCGCGTCCTGAAAGGCCAGTTCGGCCGTGTCGGAGGCGTGCCAGCCCATCTTCTTGAGGCGGCGTGAAACGGTCACACCGGGCGTGTCCGCGTCCACGACGAGGAGGCTGATCCCCTCGGCGCCCTCTCCCCCGGTGCGAACGGCCAGCGTGTAAAAATCCCCCTCCGCCCCGTTGGTGATGAAGGTCTTGGAGCCGTTCACCACGTAGGCGTCCCCCTCCCGGACCGCCCGCGTCCGGATGGAAGCCACGTCGGAACCCGCGTCGGGCTCGGTGATGGCCAGGGCGCCCACCTTGGCCCCCTGGACGGAGGGCTCCAGGTAGCGCCTCTTGAGGGCCTCGCTCCCCGCCGCGGCGATGTGGGCCGTGGCCATGAACTGCTGGACCGACACGGAGGCGCAGAAGCCCCCCATGCGGGAACGCGGCAGTTCCTCGAGAAACGCCACGGCCATGAATACATCGGCGCCCGCACCGCCGTGCGCCTCGGGCGCCGTGATGCCCAGGAAGCCCAGGTCCCCCATCCGGCGGAAGACCTCCCGCGGAATGCGGCCCGCGGCCTCCCAATCGTCCGCGTGGGGGGCCACCTCCCTTTCAAGGAAAGACCTCACGGCCCTGCGGAAGGCCTCGTGTTCGGGAGTCCAGGGGGGGCCGCTCACGATCCTCCTCCGTTTTTCATCCTACAGCCCTCCCGTGCGGCCCACGTGGCCGAGGTACATTTCCTCGAGGACCTGGCGGTAGCGCGCCTCGATGACGCGCCGCTTGAGTTTGAAGGTGAGGGTCATGGTGCCGCCCTCGGCCGAAAAATCCTCCTCCAGGACGCGGTAGACCTTGATCTGCTCGACCCTCGACAGGGAAGCGTTCACGGCGTCCACCTGGGCCCGCACGTGGGAGAGGAGCTCGGGGGCGTCGAGAGGGGCCGCGGAGAGCCCGGGGCGCACTCCGTCCAGGGCGGGCCGGTCCAGGGTCAGGAGGGCCACCACGTAGGGCCTGCGGTCGCAGTGGACGAGGGCGCTGGAGATCCCGGGCCGGGCCTTGAGAAGGTTCTCGAGCTTCGTGGGAGCGATGTTCTCCCCGGAGGCCGTGATGATCAGCTCCTTCTTGCGGTCCGTGATCCTCAGGAAGCCGTCGGCGTCCATCTCCCCCACGTCCCCCGTCCGGTAGAAGCCCTCCGGCGTAAAGGCCGCCGCGGTGGCCGCTGGGTCCTTGAAGTACCCGGCGAAGACGTTGGGGCCCCGGACGAGGACTTCGCCGTCGCCGTCGAGACGGATTTCCACGCCCGGCAGGGGCCGCCCCACCGTGCCGAAGCGGTAGGCCTCGGGCGTGTTGCACGCGGCGGGGGCGGAGGTTTCGGTGGCCCCGTAGCCCTCGCAGACCAGGATCCCCGCGGCGTGGAAAAAGCGAGCCAGGTCCGCCGCCAGGGGCGCCCCCCCCGAAATGAAGTACTTCAGGCGGCCCCCGAGGCGCCGCCGGATCTTGGAAAAGACCAGGAGGTCCGCCACGGCGCACCGCGCGCGCAGGCCCGGCGGAAGGGGCCTTCCCGCCTCCTGGAGCCGGCTCCGCTCCCGTCCCACCTCCAGGGCCCACCTGGCCATCCGACCTTTCCAGGCGGGCTGGGAAGCCATCTGCGCCTGGATCCGGTCGTGGACCTTTTCGAAGAAGCGCGGCACGGCGATGGCGTACTCGGGCCGGACGGCCGCGAAGTCCTCCACCAGGAATTCGGGGCCCCGCGAATAGGCGATGGTGCCGCCCAAATAGAGGGGCGTGAAGTGTCCCGCCACCCGCTCCAGGGAGTGGGCCAGCGGCAGGAAGCTGAGGTTCAGGTCCAGGAAGTAGGCCGGACCCACGGCGGCCAGAACGGCCTCCACGACGCCCACGGCGTTCCCGTGGGTCAGGACGGCGCCCTTGGGGTCCCCCGTCGTGCCGCTCGTGTAGACCAGCGTGAGGGGGGTGGAGGATGGAGCAAGGGCGCTCTGCTCGACCCTTTCCCTCCCCTCGGCGGGATCGCCCGCGGCTTCGAAGTCCGACAGCCGAATGGCGAAGCCGTCGTCCTCCGAGGGCGATTCGAAGACGACGGCGCGCTCCAGAAGGGAAAGGTTCCCTCTCGCCGACAGGACCTTCTCCAACTCCTTCTCACCTTCCACGAAGACGACGCGGGAGTCCGAGTGGCGCAGGACGTAGGCCGCCTCCCCGCTCTTCAGGTCCGCGTAGACGGGCGCCACGACCCCGCCGGAGAAAAGGATCGCCAGGTCGCACAGGGCCCATTCGGGTCGGTTTCTCGAGAAGATGGCGGCGCGGTCCCCCGGGCGCAGACCGGCGCGAACGAGCGCCGCGGAGATGGACCGAACGCGCGCCTCCACCTCCGCGTAGGTGAGGTCCCTCCACGCCCCGTTCCGAAAGAACCGCATACAGGGCTTCCCGGGCCGCTCCCGGAAGCGGTCGAGCATCACCTGTACGAAGTTCTCGCATCCCATGAAGTCTCCCCGGCCTCCCCCTCCGCGCGGGGGGCGCTGCTCCTGCTCCTACCACATGGACCGCGAGGCCCCGGCCTCCCCCTCCGCGCGGGGGGCGGCCCGCCCTATTCCGAAGCGTAGAACTTCGTCCCCTTCCGCGCCGCCTCCTCGAGCAGGCGGGCGGGACGGAAGCGCGGCCCCAGGCGCTCCGCGTAGGCCTCCATGCGCCGCACGGCCTCGCCGGCGCCCAGGGTGTCGAGGTAGCGGAAGGGTCCTCCCCGGAAGGGCGGAAAGCCCAATCCGAGGATCCCGCCCACGTCCCCGTCCCGGGGGCTCGAAAGCACCTCCTCCTGGAGGCACCACACGGCCTCGTTCACCATGAGGAAGGCCAGCCGTTCGGCTATCTCCAGGGCGGGGATATCCCTTCTCGGCGCGCCCCCGAGGAGGGCGTACACGGCCTCGTTCACGGGCTTGGGCCCCCTCCGGCTGCGTCCGTAGATGTAGAAGCCCTTCCCGTTCTTCCGGCCCTCGTATCCGGCGGCGAAGAGCTTGGGCAGGGCCTCGCTGGAGGAAAGCCCGCGGTCCCTGAAGGTGTCGCCGAAATCCTTGGCCACGTGGGCGCCCACGTCGATCCCAACCTCGTCGAGGAGCGCCACGGGCCCCACGGGATAGCCGAAGTCCTTCAGGGCCCGGTCCACCGCCTCCACCCGGGCGCCCTCCTCGAGCAGGACCATGGCCTCGTTCAGGAAGGGAGAAAGGATGCGGGTCGTGTAAAAGCCCGGGCCGTCCTTTACGACGATGCAGGTCTTGCCCTGGGAAACGCCGAAGGCTCGGGCCGTGGCAAGGGCTTCGCGGGAAGTCTTCTCGGCCCGCACGATCTCGAGCAGGGGCATCCTGGGAACGGGCGAGAAGTAGTGCATTCCGAGTACACGCTCGGGGCGGAGGGCCTGGGCCGCGACGGCGGAAATGGGCAGGGCCGATGTGTTGGAGGCGAAGACGCAGGACTCGGAAACGGCGGCCTCCGTTTCCGCCAGCACTTTGCGCTTGAGGGCCAGGTCCTCGAAGACCGCTTCCACCACGAGGTCCGCGTGGCGGATGGCCTCGTAGTCCAGGCTCGGCGTGAGCCGCGCCCAGAGCCGGTCGCGCTCGAAGCGGGTGATGGCGCCCGACTTCACCTGCTTGGACAGGCCCTCCCAGACGGTCCTGCCGCACCGGGAGAGGACCTCGTCGGACACGTCCTTCACCACGACGGCGGACCGCTTGAGGGAGACCGACGCCACGCCCGCTCCCATGAAGCCGCCGCCTAGAACGGCAAGCCGCTTCACGGGACGCGGCGCCGTGTCGTCGAGGGGCTTTTTCAGCTCGGTCATGTGAAGGAAGAGGGTCAGGAGGCTCCGGGCGGCCTCTCCTGCGAGCAGTTCCCCGAAGAGGACCTCCTCCTTCCGAAAACCCGCCTCCGGTCCCCTCTTCAGGCCCTCCTCCACGCAGTCCAGGATGGCGAAGGGGGCGGGGTACAGGCCCCGGGTCTTGGCGCGCACCGATTCGCGCGCCTTTCTCAGGACGAAGGCCCGGCCGGGGGGAGTGGAGAGGAGGCGCTCGACAAGGGAAGGCTTCCTCCGGCGGGGACGCAGGCTTCCCTCGGCCAGCCGGCGGGCCGCCTGGGCCGCCGTTTCCACGAGGCCGCCGGGGGTGGTCAGGGCGTTCACCAGTCCCATCCGAAGCGCCTTTCGGCTCCGCACCCTCTGGCCCGTGAGCATCATGGGCAGGGCCGCTGGCAGGCCCACGAGGGGGGGCAGGCGCTGGGTGCCCCCCGCGGCGGGGAGGAGCCCCAGGGTCACCTCGGGCAGGGCCAGGACCGTGGTCGGGTCGTCCGTGGCGAGCCGGTACGTGCAACACAGGACCAACTCCACCCCACCCCCCAGGACCTGGCCGTGGATGGCCGCCACGAAGGGCTTTGGGCTCTTGGCCAGGAGATCCATGAGATCGTGGCCCTCGGCGGAGAGAGCGGCCCCCTCCTCGGGCGTCCCGCAGGCAAGGAAATCCTTGAGGTCCGCCCCCGCCAGAAAGTCCTTCTTGCCGCTGGCGAGGACGGCCGCCTTCACGTGGGGGTCGGCCAGGACGTCCTCGATGGCCGAGCGGAAGTGGCCGAAGAGGCTTCGGGACAGGATGTTCTGGGGGCCCGCCGGGTTGTCGAAGGTCAATACCGCCACCCCGTCGAGGCGTTTTTCGAGTCGGATCGGATTCATGGCTCCACCCTCTCGAAGACCAGGGCGTTTCCGACGGCTCCCGCCGCGCAGGCGGCGACGAGCCCGTACCGGGCCCCTTCCTCTTGCATGCGCTGGACGCAGGTCGTGACCAGGCGCCCTCCCGTGGCGCCGAAGGGATGGCCGATGGAGAGGGAGCCGCCCCAGGCGTTGAGGCGCTCGGGGTCCACGCGGCCCACCGCCCGGTCTCGTCCGAGGCGCTCCCGTGCGAAGGAATCGCTCTCGAGGAGCTTCAGGTTGGCCACCATCTGGGCGGCGAAGGCCTCGTGGATCTCCACGACCCCCATCTGGTCCAGGGTCAGTCCAGCTCCGTCCAGGGCCTGCGGGATGGCGAAGGCCGGGCCGAGCAGGAGTTCGTCCAGGGGGTCCATGGCCGTGAAGCCGTAGGAAACGAGAGAGGCCAGGGGCCTGACCTTGAGCTCCCTCGCCTTCTCCTCCGACATGAGGAGGACGGCCGAGGCGCCGTCGGTCAGGTAGGAGGAGTTGGCCGCCGTGAGGCTTCCGAAGGAGCGGTCGAAGGCGGGCTTCAGGCTCCCCATCTTCTCGGGGGTGCTGTCGCCCCGGATCCCGTTGTCCTCCCGAACGATCCGGAACCGCCCCGGAACCAGGACGGGAACGATCTGCCGGCCCAGGCGGCCCTCCTGCCTGGCCTTGGCGGCCCTCAGGTGGGAGCTCAGGGCGTAGGCGTCCTGGTCCGCGCGCGTCACGCCCAGGCGCTTGGCCAGGCGCTCCCCGTTCTGCCCCATGGACAGCCCCGTGGAGAAGTCCGCGATGGCGGGCACGGCGGGCTTCAAGTCTCTGAGTTTCGCGCCGGCAAAGTGGCGAAGGAGCCCAAGTGGGCCTTTCACCCTCTGGGCGCCCATGAGGCGTTTCCTCATGGGCCGGCTCAGGCGGATGGGCGCATCGGAGAGCGTCTCCGTCCCTCCCGCGATCACCACGTCCGCCATGCCCGAGGCGATGAAGTGGGCCGCGTTCACGAAGGCCAGATTGGCCGAAACGCACGCCACCGTCAGGGTGTACGCGGGACAGGACGAGGGAAGGCCCGAGGCCAGGCCCACCTCGCGGGCCACGTTGCTCGTGTCCGGATCGGAGATGACCGTTCCCATCACGAGCGCGTCCACTTGTTTGGGATCGATGGGGTTCCGATGAAGGAGGCCCGCCACCGCCGCCCGTCCGAGGTCGTAGGCCGAGAGGTCGAGGAAGTCGGTCCCCGACCGGAGAAAGGGGGTCCGGCAGCCGTCCACGACGACCACCCTCCGCCCCGGAAGCCTTCCGCTCTTCATCCTCCCCTCCTGGAGCGGGCGCTGGGAGTCCCGCGGAAACGAGTCTGGTCAGACCACATAGAAAACTATAGGAACCCGCACCCTCACTGTCAAGCCAACTGGTTGCATTTCATAGCACTATGACATAGGATGACGTCAGAGCTGTGGTCTTACCAGATGGAGCCGCCCATGCAGATCCGTCCCCTGGAGCGCCGACCGAAACTGAGCCGCCAGGCAGGCGAATACCTCGCACGGCTCATCAGCGAGGGGGCCCTCAAGGCCGGCGACCGGCTCCCCTCGGAGTCGGCCCTGGCGCGCCAGCTCGGCGTCAGCCGTCCCACCGTGCGGGAGGCCATCGGCGCCCTTGAGGCGCGAGGACTCGTCGAAGTAAGGCCGCGCTCCGGGGTCTTCGTGGCCGCCGCGATCTCCCTGGACGACCCCAAAGGGATCCAGGAGATGATCGCGGTGGACCCGGCCCGCCTCTGGGACCTCTTGGAAATCCGGAAGATCATTGACGCCGAGGGCGCCGCCCTCGCCGCCGAACGGCGGACACCCGAGGACATCGCGTCCCTGCGCGCCCTGGCAGATGAGGCCCTCGGCCACTCCGCCGAGAGCCTCCTCCGGCGCGAAACGGGAGGCAAGGCTTACGTGGCCTTCTTCTCCCTCCTCGCCGCCGCCACCCACAACACCCTCTTCGACCACCTCAGGAGGTCCATCGACCGCCTCGTGCAGAACGCACTCCCCGCGAGCCGCCTGCGCCTCCAGGGCCACCCCGAGGCCGGGGAAGCCATCCGCACCCAGCTCCTCTCCGTCCTCGACGCCGTGGCGGCCGGCGCCCCCTCCCAAGCCCGGCGCTGCGTCCGCATCCACCTGGATTATCTAGAGAAAGTCCTATTGGGGTCAGGTCTTTAGTGTTAGCGTTTTTTTCTCGGCGCGCTTCCGCGGACCCATTGGCCCCGCCTCATACCCCCTCGAGCCATCCTTTCGTCCGCGAATAGAGGACCCAAGGGCGGGGTTAAGGGAAATCATGGAGAACCGCATGACGAGATTCGGGATTCGGGCGAGAGGCGGCATGGTACGGTCGTTTTCGTTGGTTTCTGGCGCGCTTCGGTTGGGGGCCTCCGCGGCGCTCGCGGCGGCCTTCCTGGTGGGGCACGCGCCTCTCGCGCAGTCGCTCCACAGCACCGGGGGCAACGACCGGGGGCAGCTCGGCGACGGCGCGGCCCCCGTGGCGGCGACCCCCCTCCTCCTTCCGGGACTCGGCCCCGCCAAGGGCGTGAGCACCGGAGACGGGTTCACGGCGATCCTGAAGGAGGACGAGACGGTCTGGGCCTTCGGCCGAAACGCCGACGGCCAGCTGGGCGACGGGACCTTCCTCTCCAGCAGCACGCCCGTTCAGGTTTCCGGGACCTCGGGCATCAAGCAGATCTCGGCGGGCCGGCAGCACGTCCTCGCCCTCGGCGCCGACGGCTCCGTGTGGGCCTGGGGCTACAACGGCGCGGGCCGCCTCGGAGACGGGACAACGGTCTCGCGCTCCACCCCCATTCACACGCTGTCGTTGAACACCATTACGAAGGTGGCCGCCGGCCTGGGCCACAGCGTGGCCCTGCATCAGAACGGCACGGTCTACACCTGGGGCGGCAATTCCTTCGGTGAGCTGGGCGACGGGACCACCACGGGCCGCCTCCTCCCCGCTCCCGTCCCCGGACTCACGGACGTCGTGGACATCGCCGCGGGAGGGTTCTTCACCCTGGCGCGGAAGGTGGACGGAACGGTATGGGCCTGGGGCGCCAACGCCTCGGGCCAACTGGGCGACGGAACCACCCTAAGCCGGACGAGCCCCGTGCAGGTGAGCGGCCTGACGAACATCGTTTCCGTGGCGGCGGGCTACGACCACGCCCTGGCCGCGCGGGCCGACGGGACGGCCGTGCAGTGGGGCTACGGCGGGGGCTCCACGCCCGTTCCCGTGGGCGGGCTCACTTCGGTGCAGGCCGTCTCCGCCGGAAACAAGTACAGCCTTTTCCTTGACGCCGATGGCACGATCCGGGGCCAAGGGGTGAATTTCTACGGCCAGCTCGGAAACGGGACCTGCACCTCCGGATCCTCCCTCGGCACGGTCCTGGCCGTCGCCGAGGCGGGCCGCGTGGCGGCGGGGTGGGATTCCGCCGCGGCCGTGGACGCCGACGGCGAAGTGTGGACCTGGGGTTCCGATTCGGACGGCCAGCTCGGCGCGGGCCGCGCCACCTTCAGGGACTCCCTCGCTCAGGTCTCGGGCCTTGGAGCCGTCGTCCAGGCGGCGGGCGGGACCTCCCACTCGGTGGCCCTCCTCTCCGACGGCACCGTCGCCTCCTGGGGCGACAACTACTACGGAGAACTGGCCACCGCCGAGTACACCCCCAGCGGCGCGCCCATCCCGATTTCCGGTCTCGCGGGAGTCGCGCAGGTTTCCGCGGGCGCCTACCACACGCTGGCCCTGAAGTCCGACGGCACGGTGTGGGTATGGGGCTACGAGTACGACAGCTCCCGTTTCCCGGTCCAGAAGACGGGGCTCACCCAGATCGTCGGCGTGGCCGGGGGAGCGGTGTTCAGCCTCGTCGTCCGGTCCGACGGGACGGTGTGGGGATGGGGATCCAACTCTCAGGGCCAGCTGGGCGACGGGACCACGGCCTCCACCTCTTCGCCCGTCCAGTCCGCCGGGCTCACCCAGGCCACCGCCGTGGCGGCTGGAACCTACCACTCCCTGGCCCTGAGGCAGGACGGGTCCGTCTGGTCGTGGGGCTACAATCCCCGCGGGCAGTTGGGCGACGGGACCACCACCGGCCGGACCACTCCCGGCCCCGTCCTCGGCCTTCCCCTCCCTGCGGTGGCGGTGGCCGCGGGGGGCCACTTCAGCGCCGCCCTTCTCAGCGACGGGAGCCTGTGGCTATGGGGCGACAACGAGAAGGGCCAGATGGGGGACGGAACCACCGCCAACCGCACCCTCCCCGTGGAGGTAACGGGCCTTCCCCACCCCGTCGCGTCGGTGGCCCTCGGCTACGCCCACGCCCTGGCCGTCCTCGACGACGGGAGCCTCTGGACGTGGGGCTGGAACGCCTCGGGCCAGCTGGGCCAAGGCTCTCGGACCGACGCCCACGCTCCGATCCAGGTGGCCGGCTTCGCGCCCGCCTCCCAGGCCGCCGCGGGAGCCTATCACAGCCTCCTCCTCAAGGGAGGGTGCTCGATCTCCTGCTCGGCCCTCGTCCCGGCCTCCGTCCTCTTCGGTTCGCCCGTGGACTTTTCGGCCTCCGCCTCTCTGAGTCAGTGCGCCGCCGCCCCCTCCTTCGCCTGGGACTTCGGGGACGGATCGCCCCCGGCCTTCGGGGCCGACGTATCCCATTCCTATTCCCTGGAGGGGACCTACACCTGGACCCTGACGGCCTCGGCAGACGGAGTGACCTGCCAGCGCAGCGGATCCGTTGCCGTGGCCTCCTGCACCCTCGCCTGCACCGCCTCGGCGCCGTCGCTGCTCAACACCGGGGAGCCGGGCGCCTTCTCCGCCAACGCCCAGGTCGCCGCCGGCTGCGCGACGCCCGCCTTCGCCTGGGACTTCGGGGACGGCACGGGCGCCGCCACCTCCGCTTCGGCCCACGCCTACGCGGGGCCCGGAGCGCGCACGTGGACCCTCACCGTCACCTCAGGCGCGCTGATCTGCACCCGCACCGGGAGCGTCTCGGTGGTGGACCCGCCCGCCGTCACCGCCTTCGCCAAAAGAACCAACCCCTTCCGAATCGTCGTCACCGGGACCAACCTACAGAGCGGGATGCAGGTCTTCATCGGAGGAACCCCCCACGCCACCGTGACCTACAAGAGTTCCGCCAAGGTGGTCCTCAAGGGCTCGACGCTCAAAAACCTCGTCCCCAAGGGCGTCCCCACCCTGTTCCGCTTCGTCAACCCCGACGGCGGCTGGGCCGAAACCACCTGGACAAAATAGCTGGGGTCAGGTCTTTAGTGTTAGTGTCTCTTCGTCACACCGCTCTTCGCGGCCCGCTCCCGCTTCTGGCGCTCCTTGGCCCGGACGATGCCGCTGACGGTGACGTAGTGCAATCCCAGGTGATCGGCGATTTCCCGCTGGCTGAACCGACCTTCAGCATAAGCCTTGCAGATCGCTTCGTTCCTCTGGGCTCGGTCTTCGCACAGATCGATGGGGAGGATCGAGGCCAGTTCCGGCTTGTCCGGGACCCGCTGGCGGCGGGGGTGTTCGCGGACCTGTGCCTTCCCCTCTACAAGTCCGCGAAGGCTCTCTCCGAAGGCCCCTGACCCGATCCACATCCCCGCCCGCACCTCCAGCTGGGGCCTTTCTTTCATTCCCGCGGCCACGAAGCCCCGGTAGCCTTTCCGGGCCTCCTTCCCCTCCCCGCCAAAGCGAGACAGAATCCAGGTCACCGTGAGCCATGCAGGAGGCGATTCCTTCCCCGCCGTTGCTCGATAACTGCTCCACCGCCAGTCGCCTGGAGAAGCCACCCGCAGGCCGCGTGCCCGAATGGGATTGAGGACGACGTACCGGCAGACTTCCAGGAGATGGCTCTCCTTCTCTACGAGCACGGCCTTGAATCGGCCCTGGAAA
>JBFLVU010000033.1:0-17525 GCA_040758175.1 Acidobacteriota bacterium
CCAGCCAGGGAGGCGGTCAGGATTTCCGGCCCGGACAGAGCGGAGGGGAGAGAACCCTCGGTTCCGATGATGCGTATTCAATCCATCTGGAGCAGGGGCCGTCGTCGTTCCGAGACAGGCTCCAGGGGGCGTGTCCCATGAGGCGAACCGGGCTGGCCTGTCTCCTGGCGGGATTTCTGGGCGCCGGGGCTCCCGAGCGCACCTTCGCGACTCCCTCCCCATCAGATCCGCTCCGCGTGCCCCGGGTCGAGAGCCCCGTGAAGGTGGACGGAGTCCTCGATGAGGCGGCCTGGCGTGAAGCCCTCGCCATACCCGTGAACACCGAGGTCCGGCCCGGGGAGAACATCGCCGCACCCGTGGACACGACGGTTTTTCTGGCCTTTGATTCCCGCCATTTGTACGCGGCCTTCCTGGCAAAGGACCCGGATCCTTCGAAGATCCTGGCCAGGTTCTCGGACCGGGACGACATCTACGACGACGACTGGGTGGCCCTGGTTCTGGATACGTTCAACGACGCCCGCAGGGCCTACGACTTCGTCTGCAATCCGCTCGGAATCCAGGGGGATTCCATCGAGGTCACGGGGGGAGGGGAGAGCGGCGCGTGGGACGCCATCTGGGATTCGGCGGGCCGGATCACTCCCGAGGGCTACGTCGTGGAGATGTCCATCCCCTTCAGTTCCCTGCGGTTTCCACCGAGCGGAACGGACCAGATTTGGTGCTTCGACGCCGTGCGCAGTTACCCCAGGGGGGTGCGTCACCACATCGGTGCCTTCCCCAGGGACCGAGGAAACAACTGCTACCTGTGCCAGGCGCTCCTCATTCAGGGCTTCGCGGGGGCCGATCCGGGACGCAACATTGAACTGGATCCGACCCTTACGGGCACGCTCTCGGAGCGCATGCGTGCGTTTCCCGACGGGCCTTTCGAGCGGACGGAATCGAAGGTGGATCCCGGAATCACGGCAAGGTGGAGCGTCACCCCCAACCTGACCCTCAACGGGACCGTCAATCCGGATTTCTCCCAGGTGGAAGCCGACGCCGCACAGCTCGATGTCAACACCCGATTCGCCCTCTACTTTCCAGAAAAGAGGCCCTTCTTCCTGGAGGGGATGGACTACTTCCAGCTCCCCCTGGACGTGGTGTACACGCGGACACTGGCCGATCCCGCCTGGGGAGCCAAGGTCTCCGGAAAAGTGGGCAGAGGGGTGTTGGGCGCCTTTGTGGTGCAGGACGAGGAAACCAACCTCCTCCTCCCCTCGAGCCAGTTCTCCCGGGAGACCGCGCTGGACGGAGGGAGCCGGGCGGGGGCGCTCCGGTATCGCTACGACCTGGGGCGGTCCTCCACCCTGGGCGTCGTCGCCACGGACCGTTCGGGGGACGGCGGCTACTCCAACCGGCTTCTCGGCGCCGACGCGGCGCTCCGGTTCACGCCCGAGCACACCCTGAGGATCACCGCGGTTGACTCGCGCACCCGCTATCCGGATAGAACCGCGCGATCCCTCGGTCAGCCTTCGGGCGCCTTCGGCGGCTCGGCCTTCGACGTCATGTACATGCACGAGACGAGGGACTGGGAGCAGTACGTTCATGTCCAGCGGTTCTCGAACGGATTTCGGTCCGACGTGGGCTTCATTCCCCAGGTCGGCTTCTCCTTCTTGGACACGGGGGTCCTCCGGAACTGGTACAGCGACGACCCCCGCCACTGGTTCAACGAGGCCAAGATGTGGGTGGGGTACGAGCTCACCCGAGACTCGGCGGGGCGCCGCCTGAGAGAAGTGTACGGATCCTTCATCGAGTATCAGGGACCCCGCCAGTCCTGGCTCTACGGGCTCCTGTACACGGGTCGACAGGCCTACCGGGGCAGGGAGTTCGACCACGACAACCTGCGGGTGAACGGGGGGTTCCGGCCCACGGGGAACCTGATTCTGGAGTGGAACACCTTTTACGGCGACGATGTGGACTACTCGAACGTGCGCCAGGCCAAGCGCCTCCGCCTGAACCCCGAGGTCCGCGTGACGGCGGGGAAGCGCTTCAGGATGGCCCTCGGTCACGTTTACGAACGGCTGTGGGTTCGGGAGGGCCTCCTCTACCGGGCCCACCTGACGGAGTTGCGCGCCGTTTATCAGTTCGATGCCCGGGCCTTCCTCCGGATCATCCTCCAGAGAGCGGATTATGCCTTCAGCGAGTCGCTCTACGCCTCGCCTCCCCCGCCTCGCCAGCGCTCACTCCTGAGCCAGGTCCTGTTCAGCTATCGCGTGAACGCGCAGACCGGCCTCTACATGGGGTACTCGGACCGGTACCTCGGGACCGCCCGGGTGGGGCTGACCCAGACGGACAGGACGGTCTTTTTCAAAGTCGGCTACGCCTGGGTCATGTAAGGAGGCGGATGCGGCGGGCGAAACGAAGAGGAGGCCGGGGCTGTCGCCCCGGCCTCCCCGTTCGCGAATCCCAGCGGATGGCAGGGATTACTTGACCTGCATGGAGGCGTTCCAAACGGGCTTCCCTTTGCACTTCACCTCGGCGGCCCACGTCTGGGAGATCTGGTCGACGACCGAAGCGGGGAGGGGGCAGTAGTCCATTTCCTCCGCCAGCTTGCCGCCCTTGCGCAGGGACCAATCGAAGAACTTCAGCATGGTCTGGGCCCGGTCCATGTCCGGCTGGTCCTTGTAGATGAGGATCCAGGTGGCGCCGACGATGGGCCATGTGTCCTTGCCGGGCTGGTCCGTCAGGATCACGGCGTAGTTCGGTGTGTTCTTCCAGTCGGCGCCGGCGGCGGCGGCCAGGAAGGAGGCCATGTTGGGGGCCACGAACTGGCCGTCCCGGTTCTTCAGGAGGACGGTGGTCAAGTCGTTCTGCTTCGCGTAGGCGTATTCCACATAGCCGATTCCGCCGTTCACCTGCTTCACGTAGGCGGCCACGCCCTCGTTGCCCTTGCCGCCGAGGCCAACGGGCCAGCTGACGGACTTGTCGTTGCCCACCTTGTCCTTCCACTCCTTGGACACCTTGGAGAGGTAATTGGTGAAGATCCAGGTGGTTCCCGATCCGTCGGCGCGATGGACCACGACGATGTCCTTGGCGGGGAGCTTGACTCCCGCGTTCAGGCCGGCGAGGCGGGGATCGTTCCACTTGGTGATCTTGCCCAGAAAGATGTCCGCGAGAGCGTCCGGGGTCAGGCGGATCTGGTTCGAGGCGATCCCCTCCAGGTTGACGATGGCCACGACGCCGCCCATCACCGTGGGAAACTGGAGTTGGCCCCGCTGGGCGAGGTCCGCGTCCTTCACCGGGGCGTCGCTGGCCCCGAAGTCCACCGTCCGGTTGTTGATCTGCTGGATGCCGCCCCCCGACCCGATGGACTGATAGTTCAAGCCCACCCCCGAGAGGTTCTTGTACTCGTAGGACCATTTGGCGTAGATGGGGTAGGGGAAGGTCGCCCCGGCGCCGTTCAAGGTTCGGCTGCCCTGGGCGAGGGTCCCCATGGCCAGAGCCGCCAACACTCCCGCGATCCACAGCTTCTTCATCGTCTCCTCCTCACAGGACCATCCTCATGGAAGGCCATTTTCGGGGGAGCCGGTGTCTGCGGCTTGGCGATGGCTTTGCGGATTCGAAGCAATGGGGGGGGTCAGACTCGGCCCAGCCCCGCGAGGCGTTCGAGGACCTCCGCTTCCATCTGGGCCCGCGGGCGGGACAGGGCGTGCCCCACTTCCGCCGAAAGGAGGAGCAGGGCCTTCTGGTACATCTTCTTTTCGCGGAAGGAGAGGGGCTTCCGGGCGTTGAGGACGTAAAGTGCCTTGAGGACCTTGGCGATGGATGCCAGGTCCCCCTGGGCGAGCATCTCCCCGTGGGCGGAGAAACGCTCCCGCCAGGATGAGACGATGTCCGCCGGAGTCCCCGACAAATAGGCCAGGGCCTCCTCGGCCTCCCGGGGCGTGGACGGGCGGCGCAGGCGGACTTCCTGGACGTTGTCCATGGGAATCATGACCTTGGACTCGCTGTCCGCCTCTCGGACGAGAAGGACGCAAAACACGCGCGTCCGGCCGTCCATGGTCCGCTCCTGGATCTCCTGGACCTGGCCCACGCCGTAACCGGGGTACACCAGGGTGTCCCCCACCGAAAACCACACCTTTCCCTCGGCCGCCATGGGCTAAATATAGCACATTCAAGGCCGGAGAGGTAGCGCGTTGACCCTTTTCGCTCGGCGGCCGTATCCTGCCCCCATGCGGCGCTCTGCGGCCCCTGCTTGGATTTGGATTGGTGCGGCACTCTTCGCGGCGGCCCGGGTCTCCGGGGCCAGCGCCGCCGAGGGAGATGCCCGCTTCGCCGAGACCACCATCCGTGTCCTCACCATGGGCGAAAGCCAAGCCCTGCGGGAGGCCGGGTCCTTCTCGGCGCACCTTCCCCTGGGGAAACCGGCCGAGTTGCTCCGCCGCCTCCAGGTGGAAAACGCCTCCCGGAAGGCCCGGCTCGACCTGGGCCTCCGCCTGTTGGTCAGGCCCGTCGTGGGAGAGGACGGTACATTGAGGCTCCTCCTGCTTTCGGAGTCCACGCCGAAGGACGGGGAGGTGGTCAGCCGGGCCCGGGAGATGGCCTTTTCCCACCCGGGCGAGCAGGTGATGGAGGCCTTCGTGGATCCGGGGACCGGAACCCGCGTGGTGTATTCCGTCTCCGCGTCCCTCGACGAGGCGCCGCCCCCGGCTCGAACCCCCCTTCCGCCCATGGGGTTTCTCTTGCGCGTGGAGAAATGGATCGGCGCCCACCGGGTGGAGTTGGAGGCGCTTCAGCTCCAGTCCTTGGAAGGTCAGGCGGTGAGCCACCACTACGAGCGGCGCGTGCCGCGGTGGAGCGACGGTGCGTCCACCGGGGGGGAGGCCGATTGGACCGAGGGCCTTCCGGTGATACAGCCGGGGGAGGAGACGCCCCAGCTCAAGGCCGGCCAGAGCTTCTCCATCGCCGTGGACCCCGGGCCCGAGAGCCGGAAGAAGGAAAGGGACAGGAAGAAAGCCGCCGAGGCGCTGGACCTCCCCGCCCCGGAAGCCCCCCCACGGAGAGTGGTGTGGGAGACCGAGGCCTACGACCTTACGCTGAAGCCTCTGTCCATCGAATCGGGTCGCCTCCGCCTGAAGGTTGAAGTGGCGGGCCGGATGCTCTCCACGGCCAAGGAGCCGCTCCCCCCCCTCTCCATCGAGGACGAGAAGAGCCTTCTCGCCGGGGAGCCCGCCCCCTTCTACCTCACGCGGGAGGGCGCCGAGGGCCCCATGGGCTACGTCGTCTGGGTGATCCCCAGGTGGGAGGGACTCGACTCCTCCGGGACCGAACCCGCGGCCCCCTTGAAGTAGGGATTTCAGATGACGCGTTTTCGGCTCTGGTTGAGGTTCCTCCTCCTTTTTCCCGGCGTCTTGGTCCTCGTCGCCCTTTTTCCGGGGGCGAAGGGGGAGGAGCCGCCTGCACCGTGCGAGGAGGCGTTCCGGAAGGTTCTCTCCGCCACCCGGGGAGCGGCGGGCCTCCGAGCCGGATTCCGCCACGTCCTCCGATCCCCCGCCCTGAACCAAAGCGAGGCGGAGGAGGGCACGCTGGTCCTGGCCGAGGGGGGGCGGACGCGCTGGGAGTATTCCAGGCCGCCCGGCAAGCTGGCCGTTGCGGACGGCAGGCGATCCGTCCTCTATTTGCCGGCGGAGCGACAAGCCTTCGTTCGGCGGATGGACGCGGGCGACGCCCCCGTGGCGCTGAGACTCCTCTCGGGCGAGCGCGACCTCGAGCGGGAGGTGGCCTGCGAAGGAGTGCAGCGCCTCGGCCGGCTCCTTGTTCTGAAGCTGGTCCTACGGGACGCCTCCTCCGGCGTGAGGGATCTGGAGGTGGCCGCGGATGCGTCCACCGGCAGGTTGAGCCGGGTCTTCTTCCGAGATGCGCTAGGGAACGAGATTACGCTTGAGCTGCTGGACGTCGAACTACTGGACCGGGTGGACCCGTCCCTCTTCGCCTTCGAGCCCCCACCGGGAACCGCCGTCCTGCAGGGACCGTGACTTCCCTCGGGCCACGTCCCCGGCCGGTCTACTCCGTTCGCCCCGCGGGACGGATCAGCGCGAGATACTCGGCGCGCGTCCTCGCATCCTGAAGAAAGGAGCCCCGCAGCGCGGACGTGGTGGCCAAGCTTCCCTCCTTTTCCACGCCCCGCATGACCATGCAGAGATGGGTCGCCTCGAGCACGACCCCCAGGCCCCGGGGCCTCAGGGCCTGATGGAGGGTGTCCGCCACCTGCTCCGTGAGCCGCTCCTGGACCTGGAGGCGGCGGGCGAAGTGGTCCAGGATCCTGGGAATCTTGGAGAGTCCCATCAGGCGTCCGGCAGGGACGTACGCGACGTGGGCCTTGCCGAAAAAAGGCAAGAGGTGGTGTTCGCAGAGGCTGTAGAAGGGGATGTCCTTCACCAGGACCATGGCCTCGGATGGATCCCCGAAAACGGCGCCCTCCAGGATCGGCTCCAGGGGTTCCCGGTGCCCCCGGGTAAGCTCCAGGAGGCTCTCGGCCACCCGCACCGGAGTCCTTTTCAGGCCGGGACGGTCGGGATCCTCCCCCAGGGCCGCCAGCAGGCGTCGGACCGCGTCTTCCATGGTGAACCACCTCCGCACGGCCATTCTACACTTCCCGGACCCTTGGGAGAGCGCAGCCCGGGAGACGCCGAAGGGTGCATGGGGAGTGGAACGGCGTTTTCGGATACGGTTCCCAGTGGAAATCGATGTATGTCTGTGCAAGGAAAGGGGGAAAGGGGGCGAGGTGCGATATCCCCCAATAAGGCGTGAACGCGGTATTCGGCCGGGTGGGTTGGACTTGACAAGAAGGGGCCGGCGGACTACACTTGCTTCCGGAAAAAGAAAACGGTGCGAGGAATGCCGATTTACGAGTACGAATGCGAACTGTGCCGCCGGCGATTCGAGAGAATCCAGAAGCTCTCGGATCCCTTGGTCACGTCCTGTCCGAACTGCGGCGGATCGGTGCACAAGATGTTCTCCGTTCCGGCACTCCAGTTCAAGGGCTCGGGATTCTACGTGACCGATTACGCGCGCCCCGCGGGAGGGGGCGCGTCCTCCGAAGGCACCGGCTCGGCCCCTGCGGCCAAGCCGGCCGAGGCCGCCGGAGGCAGCCATGCTTAAACCCCACCTGAGATTCTCTTACCTGAAAAAAAGGGCGCCACGGGCGACCTCCTTCCTCAACCTCATCCCCACCTAAACTCGAACCCTACCTCAACCATCACTCCCCGGCCGGAACTCCGGCCGGGGGGCCCACCTTTTTCGGACCCAGATGCCGCCCATCCGGCAAGGGGGAAAGGAAGTCGGCGAACCGCGCAAGGGGGGCAGAGGGGGAAGGAAACCCCCCGAGGCGGGAAACGGTTCGGCCCGACTCGGCCTCGAGCGTGATGCGCTTCCCCAGCTTGCTCTCCGCCTTGCGCGTCGTCGGCACTTGTGGTCTTTGCCTCCTCCGCCATTCCATCTCACCGCTCCTGTTGACCGGGCCTCCTCGACGCCTGGTCCGGGCCTCGCCCATTCGCGACCGCCACGGAGGGCAGGAACGGGACGCCCGAGCCGGGGGCCCTTTTCGTTGATGCCGGAGGAGTCCTGTTGTAAAATCAACGGTTTCAGGAGGACGCCGTGGGCGCGGACTGGAAGACTACCCTCAACCTTCCCAAGACCGACTTCCCCATGAAGGCCAACCTGGCCCAGCGGGAGCCGCAGCAGCTCGAGGCTTGGAGAAAGGCGGGGATCTATGCCCAGATTCAGTCCGCCCGCCGGGGGTGCCCGGTGTACTCCTTCCACGACGGTCCCCCTTACGCCAACGGGCGCATTCACCTTGGCCACGCCCTCAACAAGGTGCTCAAGGACTTCATTCTCAAGTCCAAGACCATGGAAGGCTATCGGGTGACCTACCGGCCGGGTTGGGACTGCCACGGCCTGCCCATCGAACTCCAGATCGAAAAGGAGAAGGGCCGGAAGGTGCGCGAGGAGGACATCCACACCTTCCGCCGCCACTGCCGGGAATACGCGGAGAAGTTCATCGCCATCCAGCGTGAGGAATTCATTCGGTTGGGGATCTTCGGGGACTGGGACAACCCGTACAGGACCATGGACTATTCCTACGAGGCCTCCATCGCGTCGGCCTTTCACGAGTGTTTCCAAAAGGGGTACGCGTACAAGGGGATGAAATCCGTCCAGTGGTGCATCCACTGCGAGACGGCCCTCGCCGAGGCGGAGGTGGAATACGCCGAGCACCGGTCTCCCACGGTTTTCGTCAAGTTTCCCGTGGCGCCCGGCCAGGAGGGCTCCCTGCCGGAGGGCCTGGACCGCCCCGGCGCATCGGTGGTCATCTGGACCACCACCCCCTGGACCCTCCCGGCCAACCTGGCCGTGGCGTTCCATCCCGAGTTCACGTATGTTGCGATGGAGTGCGGGGGGGAAACCTTCGTCGTGGCCGAATCCCTGGCCGAGTCGTTCCTCCGGGAGGTCGGCCGGGAGGGGAAGGTCGCGGGGAGGTTCAAGGGCGTCCGGATGGAGGGCCTGCGGCTGAGGCATCCCTTCCTGAACCGGGACTCGCTCTGCATCGTCGCGGACTACGTGACCTCCGACACGGGGACAGGGTGCGTGCATACGGCCCCGGGTCACGGCCAGGACGACTACCTATCGGGGGTCCGCTACGGCCTTCCCATCCTCAGCCCCGTGGACCGCCGCGGACGGTTCTCGGCCGACGTGGAGCACGTTGCCGGGATGAACGTCTTCGACGCCAACCCCGAGGTCGTCCGACTCCTGGAGTCCCGGGGGGCCCTTCTCAAGACCGGGACCATCACCCACTCCTACCCCCACTGCTGGCGCTGTAAGAACCCCCTTATTTTCCGGGCCACCGAGCAGTGGTTCATCTCCATGGGACACGACGATCTTCGGGCGAAGGCGCTCAAGGCGATTGATGCCGTGGACTGGGTGCCCGCCTGGGGCCGGAACCGGATCCACTCGATGATGGAAGGCCGGCCGGACTGGTGCCTCTCCCGTCAGCGTCGCTGGGGGGTTCCCATCGCCGTGATCTTCTGCGAGTCCTGCGGGGAGCCGGTCCGGGATGCCCGGTTCTTCGACGCCGTCCGGCGCGAGATCGCCGCCCGGGGAGCGGGGGTCTGGTACGAAGGGGACGCCCGCAGATTCCTCCCGAATGGGTACGCCTGTGCCCAGTGCGGGGGCACGGCCTTCCGGCCCGAGACCGACATCCTGGACGTCTGGTTCGATTCGGGCGTTAGCCACAGGGCCATCCTCGGACACGACCTGGACACGCCTTGGCCCTCGGAAGTGTACCTGGAGGGCAGCGACCAGCACCGGGGCTGGTTCCACACGTCCCTCCTCACGGCCCTCATGCTCAAGGGGGCGCCGCCTTACAAAAAGGTGATCACCCACGGCTTCGTGCTCGACGGCGAGGGCCGGGCCATGTCCAAGTCCATGGGAAACGTCATCTCCCCGGAGGAGGCCCTGAAAAGGCACGGGGCGGAAATCCTCCGCCTGTGGGTGTCCATGGTGGACTACCGGGACGACGTCCGTTTCTCCTGGGACATGCTCCAAAGGAACGCCGACGCCTATCTGAAGATCCGGAACACGCTCCGGTACCTGCTGGGCAATCTCTCGGACTTCGTCCCCGCGGACGCGGTGGCCCTTCCGGACCTTCCGGAAATGGACCGGTATGCGCTGGGCATGCTCGACCGGGTCATCCACCGGGTTCTCAAGGCCTACCGTGAATTCGCCTTCCATCTCGTCTACCACGAACTCCTGCAGTTCTGCACGGTGGCCCTCTCGGCCTTCTACCTGGACGTGCTCAAGGACCGGCTCTACTGCAGCGCCGCCGCGTCCCCGGAGCGCCGCGCCGCCCAGACGGTTCTCTATCGGCTGGCGGATGCTCTGGTGCGTCTCATGGCGCCCATCCTGCCCTTCACGGCAGAGGAGGTCTGGTCGTACCTCCCGGACCGCGAGGCGCCCTCCGTCCACATGGCCCGGTTTCCGGACGCCTCCAGCCGCGGCGACGAGGCCCTGGCCGAACGTTGGGAAAGGCTGAGGGGCGTTCGGGAGGCCGTGAACAAGGCCCTGGAAGAGGCCAGGCAGCGAGGGGAAATCGGGAAATCCCTGGAAGCGGAGGTGACCCTCCGTCCGAGTACGGTGGAGGAGGCCGAATTCCTGCAACGATACGCCGGCGTGCTTCCGGAGCTGTTCATCGTCTCTTCCGTGCGCCTGGAGATCCTCGATACCCAGGCCCCGCCGGTGACCGTATCGAAGGCCGGCGGGGAGAAATGTGCACGGTGCTGGACCATCACCTCCGCACCCGTCAGGTGCGAGGAGGCCGCGCTTTGTCCCCGGTGCTCCGCGGTCACCGGCCGCCGCGCCTGACATGGCCCGGTCTCTTCCCCTCACCGCGGCGGCGGCCATCCTGGTCCTCGATCAGGCCACCAAGGGTTGGCTGGCCGCTTCCCTTCCTTTCGGAGGGGAGCGGATCGTAACGCCGTGGTTCTCCCTGGTGCACTGGCACAATCCGGGGGGGCTTTTCGGGATGCTGGACCGTTTGCCCGAGTGGGGTCGCCTGGCCGTATTCCTGGCCATCCCGCTTCTGGGCGTGTCCCTGCTCGGCTACCTGTACGCCAAGAGCGCCCGCGCCCTGGATCGATGGTTGCTCGCGGCCATTTTGGGCGGCGCGGCGGGGAACCTCTTGGACAGGATCCGGCTCGGCGCGGTGGTGGATTTCCTGTATTTCCACATTCCCGAGGGACCGGGCTGGCCCGCCTTCAACGTGGCGGACGCCGCCCTCTCCACGGGGATCCTGGTATTCGTGGCCCTCACGTTTCTGCGCCCGGAAAAGGAGAAGGACCGTGCATCCGATCCTCTTTCACGTCGGTGACTTCGCCGTCGGCACGTACGGGATTCTCCTCGCGCTTTCGGCCCTCGCGGCCCTGGGGCTCGGCAGGATGCTTTCGCCGAAGGCGGGATTGGACCCCGAGCGCATAACGGACCTGTTCGTCTACAGCCTCCTCTCCGCCTTCGTGGGCGCGAAGGTGGCCCTGGTGATCGGGGATTTCCGCGCCTTCTCCGCCGATCCCGTCGGGTACCTCCTCGAGAACCTGCGCTCCTTCGGGGCGTTTTACGGCGGCTTCCTGTGCGCCGCCGGAGTGGCGGCCTTCTACCTGCGGCGCCACGGGATCCCCTTTTGGCCGGCGGCGGACGTGACGGCGGTCTTCCTGTCCCTGGGGCAGGCCATGGGCCGCTGGGGCTGCTGCTACGGGAAGCCCACCGGTCTTCCCTGGGGGCTCGTGTTTCCCGCCGTACCCGCGTGCTCCGACGGAACCCCCATCCACCCTTGGCCGATTTACGAGAGCCTGGCGGACCTGGCCATCTTTGCCGTCCTGTGGAGGCTCTTCCACGGCAAGGGCTTTTCGGGCCGCGTCTTTCTCACCTACGTGCTTCTGTACGGGACGGCGCGCTTCTTCCTCGAGTTCCTGAGGGGAGACAGCCTCCGCGGTCTCTACTTCGGGGACGCGCTGTCCCTCTCGCAGATCGTGGCCCTGGGCGCCGTGGCGGCCGCGGGGGCGGCGTGGACGTTCCGCCGGGTGAGAACCCGGGAGGCTTGACGTGCCGCGCCTGTCGCTCACGGTGGATGGTCCGGCCCGGCGATTGGATGCCTACCTGGCTTCCCGGCTGAAGGATAGGGGCCTCAGCCGGTCTGCCCTGGGCCGCCTGCTGGAAGCGGGCAGAATCCTCCTGGACGGCAAGGCGGCCAAGCCCTCGGCGGAGATTCGGGCAGGTCAACGGGTGGACCTGGACCTTCCCGAGGACCGGCCCTTCGAACTGGTCCCGATGGAAGGCGCTCTGACGATCCTCTACGAGGACGAATCCTGCCTCGCCGTGGACAAGCCGTCGGGGCTTGTGACGCATCCGGCCAAGGGCCACTGGGACGACACCCTCGTCAACGTTCTCGCGGGCTGCGGGCTCCGCCTTTCCGCGGGGGGAGGGGAGGGCCGCCCCGGGATCGTCCACCGCCTGGACAAGGAAACGTCGGGCGTGCTCCTGC
Source organism: Acidobacteriota bacterium (assembly GCA_040758175.1). Taxonomy (GTDB): domain Bacteria; phylum Acidobacteriota; class UBA4820; order UBA4820; family DSQY01; genus JBFLVU01. The sequence continues at coordinate 12,065 of JBFLVU010000033.1, forward strand.
TGGCCAAGACCGAAGCGGCCCGCCTGTTCTTGATGGATCAGTTCAGGACCCGGAGGACCGAAAAGACCTATTGGGCCCTGGTGTGGGGCCGCCTTCCCGAGGAGCAGATGGAAGTCGCGCTGCCCATAGGGAGGGACCCGCGCCGCCGGACGCGCATGGCCGTCGTGTCCGAAGGAAGAGAGGCGAGCACCACCTTCCGGACCCTGGAGGTCCTGAGCCACGTCAGCCTCGTGGAGGCGAGTCCCCGGACGGGCCGCACCCATCAAATCCGGGTCCACCTCTCCCACCTCAAGCACCCGGTGGTGGGCGACGCGGTCTACGGGGGCCACCCCGAGAACGGCCTCCCCTCGGTTCTTCTCCGCAATCGCGTTCGGGAGGCCGGCCGGTTCTTCCTTCATGCCCACCGCCTCACCTTCGACAGCCCCTCCGGAGGCAGGATTGCGGTCCTCTCGCCCCTTCCCCAAGAGTTTCGAGACCTGCTGGAGGCCTTCAGGCGCCATGGATAAGACCCTCACGCTCATCGGCTGCGGCAAAGCGGGACTCTCGGTGGCCCTCGCGCTCCGGGGGGCGGGCTGGACGGTGGCCGCGTGCGCCTCGCGAACTCCCGAATCGGCGCGCACGGGGGCCGAATGGCTTGCGTGCCCGGTCCTGGAGTCCCTGGAGGATCTTCCGCGGGAAGGGCTCCTCCTGCTGGGAGTGCCCGACACGGCCCTGAAGGACGTGGACCGCGCCGTGGCCTCCGCGGATCCCAACCTTCGCGGGAGGGTGGTCCTGCACCTGAGCGGGGCCTTGCCCGCCCGGATTCTGGAGGCGTGCCGGCTCCGTGGGGCGAGCGTGGGTTCCATCCACCCCGTGATGACCCTTCCCGATCCGCTCACGGGGGCCAAGAACCTCCGCCAGGCCACCTTCGCCCTCGAGGGCCGCCCCGACGCCATGGCCGCCATGAAGGCCATGGTCCGGTCCATGTCGGGGAAATCCTTCTCCCTTTCGCCGAGAGGAAAGACGCTCTACCATGCGGCGGCCGTCGTGGCGGCGAACCACCTCGTGGCCCTCATCGCGGACAGCCAGGAAATGCTTCGCCTGGCGGGAGCGGACCCGTCGGTCTCCCTGCCCGCTTTTCAGAGCCTCATGGAGGGGACCGTATCGAATGTCTTTGCCAGCGGTCCCGTGGCGGCGATCACCGGGCCCATCGAGCGGTCCGACCAGGAGATCATCCGCAACCACCTCCAGGCCCTCAAGCGCTGGCCGCACTTGAGCGACCGCTACAGGGCCATGGCTCTGGGAGCCTTGGACCTCGTGCGGGAGAGGCATCCCGAGCGGCGGGAGGCCCTCGACGCCCTTGAAAAGGCGCTGTCCGGGTGGCACAGTAGCCCGTGAGGGACTAGGCCATGGCCTTTTTCAACTACGCGACCATGCAGATGGCGGCCAAAATCGTCTACTACGGCCCCGGCCTCTGCGGAAAGACGACCAACCTCCAGTACATCTACAACAAGACTTCCCCGAAGAGCCGCGGCGAGATGGTCTCCCTCGAGACGGAATCGGACCGCACTCTCTTCTTCGACCTGCTTCCTCTCGAAGTGGGAGTCATCGCGGGATTCCGGACCCGGTTCCAGCTCTACACCGTCCCCGGCCAGGTCTTCTACGGCGAGACCCGGAGGATGGTGCTCAAGGGGGTGGACGGGGTGGTCTTCGTGGCCGACTCCCAGGTCCCGGTCCGAGAGGCCAACATCGAAAGCCTCCGGGACCTGGAGAAAAACCTCCAGGAAATGGGGATCAACCTCAAGGACATCCCCATGGTCTTTCAATACAACAAGCGGGACCTGTCCAACCTCCTGCCCATCGAGCAACTGGAAGCGGATCTCAACCCGATCCACCGTCCCTCCTTCGAGGCGAGCGCCGTGAACGGGGCCGGGGTCTTCGACACCCTCAAGGGCATCAGCCGCCTCACCCTCCAGTCCCTGAAAGCGAAACTCGTCAGGCCGTCGGAGGCTCCCGTAGCCCAACCCCGGGAGATTCCCCCTGCCGCTCCGGCGCCCAGGACCGCGGCTCCCCCAGCCGCCACCCCACCCCCAGCGGGCCCCGCCCGCGCCGCCTCCGCGCCTTCCGCGGCGCCGGTTCCGGAGGTGGAGTTCGCCACGTTGAAGACCCGGGCCAGCGATACGGAACTGGCGCGCACCGCACCCAAGGTAAAGACGGTGGCCACGACCAGCCGGCGGATTTCCGTGGAACTGGACCGGATCCGGGACAGCCTCCTGACCCCGATCCTGACGGCCACGAAGCCCCGGGTCAGGGACCTGGCGCCGGCCCTCAACGAACTGGCAAGGGCGGGGCGGAGCGCCCCGACGGCGGATCTCGTTCTCGACGTGCCCGAGTCGGCCCTGGGAGGGTCCGACGAGGTCAGCCTCCTGCTGGATTTCGGGAAGGACGCCGCGGGGAAGCCCATGTCGGTGACCGCCGTGGCCGCCCGGGATCTCTTTCAGGAAACGCCCGAAGGCTGGGTCCTCCGGGTCAAGCTGGTGGCTAAAAAAGCTTAAACCGCCTTTTTCGCCGCTCCTCCTCCAGCGCCACGACCCGCTCCGTCAGTTCCTGGATCGCCTGGTGGAGCCTCACGTTTTCCTGGACGAGGCTTTCAAAGACCTCCAGGAGCAGGTCCAGGTCCCTCCTCAGGCAGACCGGGTCCAGCTCGGAAATGAGCGTCTCCCGGACCTCCTTGAGCGGGCGGCCCAACTCGTGGGTGAGGTGGTGAATGCGCCGGAGCCGCTCCACGTCGTCCGGCCGATACCTCCGGTGGCCCCCCGTCGTCTTCCGGGGGCGGAGGTACCCCGCGAATTCCTTTTCGTAGAAGCGGACGGTGCTGACGGTGAGGCCCGTGGCGCGGGCGACCTGGCCGATCGTCAACGTGGCCTGGTCTTCCCCCGGCTCCTGGGCCATGGACCCCTCCTGCGGACCCCCCCACATTACTCAATGCCCGGTGGCGCCCGCAAGGGCCGCCGTCCTCCGGGCAGGACAAGGGCCGGAAAAGGGAACGGAATCCAACGGACAGCGGGAGAGCGCCCGGGGCCGGGGACCGCCTCCCCTCCCGGTTCCCGTTGTCTCTGGAGGGGGGAGGCCGGGAAGCGAGATCCTGGTATGGACGTTGCTACAATGAACCATGTCCTAAGAACGGAGGTCGACCATGCGCTACAAGCTCTTCACCTTGGGCCTCGCGGCCGCGGCATTTGCCACCGCCCTCCTGGCGGCGGGCCCGTCGGTCTCGAAGGTATCCACGTACGGGTTCGCAGGCCGCAGCGGAGACGCCACGCTGCTCGTGGACATGGATGCGGCGCGGTACCGCGGGGGGGAAAAATACATCCCTCTCCTGATCTACCTGGGCCACACCGAACGGAAGACCCTCCACGCCCACCGGACCACCTTCACCCTAACGGATCCCTCCGGCGTGAAGCACCCCCTTCCGGCACCTGAAGTGGTCACCGAAGGGTACGGCCCCAACCTCCTCTCCAACGACTACACGTACCTGGGCCGCCTGCCGGACTACGGCTCCATGCTTTTCCTGGCCAACGTCCAGATACCCAAGGTGGCCTTCTTCGCCAACCCCTCCGGCCCCCCGCGTATCCTGTACGACAAGGTCGAACTGCCCAACCGCACCTTCTTCATCGCGCTCCTCTACTTCCCCAACCCGCAGGGAAAGGCCTCGGGCACCTATACGCTGACCTACGACGACCCCGAGAGCGGGACGCGGATCGAGGTGCCCTTCACCATTCCCTGGGCCCATTGACCGGCGGTCCTCCGGAACGGGGCCGGGAGCGATCCCGGCCCCTTTCCTTTTCCCAAAGGGTTTGTGTGCTATAATCCGCGTCCCTTAAGGCGGGGGAGATGGGGACTCTGTACGTGGTGGCCACGCCCATCGGGAATCTATCCGACATCACGTTGCGCGCCCTGGAGGTGCTCAAAGCGGTGGACCGGGTCTGCTGCGAGGACACGCGTCACACCCGAAAGCTTCTCACCCACTTCGGGATCTCCAAGCCCACGACCTCCTACTTTGCGGGAAACGAAGGCGGACGGACCGGAGAAGTTCTCTCCCGGCTCGAGGGGGGGGAGTCCATCGCCCTCGTGAGCGACGCGGGGACTCCCGGGATTTCCGACCCGGGCTACCTTTTGGTCCGGGCCTGCCGGGAAAGGGGGATCCCCGTGGTTCCCGTTCCCGGTCCCTCGGCGCTCGCCGCGGCCCTCAGCGTTGCGGGGATTCCTGCGGACAGGGTCCTCTTTCTCGGGTTCCCCCCCCGGCGGAAGGGCGAACGCGAGCGTCTTCTCGGCTCGCTGGCGTCCGATCCCTCCACCCTCGTATTCTACGAAGCCCCCCACCGGGTGCGCGCCTTCCTGCGGGAGGCGGCGGCCCTGTTGCCGGGCCGCGAGTGCGTCGTGGCACGGGAGCTCACCAAGCGATTCGAGTCGATCGCCCCCGCCGCATCGCCCGAGGACGTGCCGGAGAAGGGCGAATTCGCCTTGCTTTTCGGGCCGCCCGCCCCGGTACGGAGGGCGGGCTTGGACGAGCCGGGGCTTTCGGAGGAGGTGGAGGCGCTGGTGGCCGCCGGCCACCGGGAGAAGGAGGCCATCCGGGAGGCGGCCCGAAGGCGCGGCATGAGCCGGCGAGAGGCCTATTCTCTATTGAAAGTGAGGCCCCGTGAAGATCCCTAAGAACTCCCTGGATTCCGCCGCCGCCGCGCTCCTCGCCGCCCGGCGTCTCTGGCTCACGACCCACGTCAAGAGCGACGGCGACGGCATCGGCTGCGAGCTTTGCCTCCTAAGGGCCCTGAGGGCGATGGGGAAGGAGGCGAGAGTCGTCAACGACACCGTGGTTCCCAAGTCACTCGGGTTCCTGCTCGCCTCTCCGGACGAAATCCAGGTCTACGACCCCGCCGCCCACGACGGATACCTGGACGAGGCGGACACGGTGGTCGTCCTGGACGTGGGACTGACCTACCGCCTGGGCCGTCTGGAGCCGGCCTTCAGCCGAAGCCGCGCCGTCAAGGTATGCCTCGACCACCATTCGGAATGCGACCACGGCTTCGACCACGTGCTCTCCGACACGGGAATGGGGTCCACGGGGGAGATTCTGTACCGCCTCCTGCGGGCCATGGGCGTGCAGTTGGACGCTTCCATGGCCTCGCCGCTCTTCGCGGCCATCAGCATCGACTCGGGTTCCTTCGCCTTCGAGCGGTGCACGCCCGAGACCTTCCACGTGGCGGCCCGGCTGGTGGAGGCGGGCGCGGAGCCCTACGCCATCCACCGCGGCCTGAATTGGCAGCGCCGCCTGGACGAGGTGAAACTCGAAGGGGAGGTGATCCAGAACCTCCGCCTCGACGGCACCGGCCGGATCGCGTACTCGGAAGTTTCTCGGGACATGCTCCGCCGCTACCAGATCGATCCCATGGAGATGCCGACGGTGGTGAACATCCCCCTG
>JBFLVU010000034.1:0-17164 GCA_040758175.1 Acidobacteriota bacterium
CCTCAGGTCCAGGGCTTGAAGAAGAGTCTGGATTCCGAAGAGGGGATTGCGGATCTCGTGGGCGATGCCTTGGAGAATGTTTCGGACGAGGTCCCGGGTCCTGCGATCCTCCTGGGCCGCCGCCAGCCGCCTCTCCTCGGTCACGTCCCTAAGGACGTGCAGGGTGGCCGCCTCCCCACCCAGGTTGACCGCCTGGGTCGTGGCCAGGAACTGCGGCCCCTCCTCGGAGTACCTCCACTCCAGCCCCGCGACGTCGTGTCCCCCGCACAGCCCGGGGAGGAGCTCAGAGCACGTCTTCCCGATGCACTGGCGGATGGGCTGTCCCGTGAGGGCGGAAAGTGCCGTATTGGCCCTGAAGATCCTCCCGTCCGGTCCGTGGAGGACGAACACCTCGGAGGCCGCGTCAAAGGCCTTCTCCCACTGCGCCTTGGCGTTCGAAAGGAGAGAATTGATGGAATGGAGGCGGGCGGCCATGCGAAAGAGCGACCCGAAAGGGACCGGAGGATGGGATGTGCCGCCCCGATTCCGGTTTTCCGGGGCCGGTTGGAGGATCAGATAGGGGAAGTGGTCCTCCGGGCCCGAGTCCACCCTCACGGCGCGTTTCTCCCGGAGGGCCGCCATCAGGGGGACGGCGAAAGCCGGTCCTATTTCGGTGGACTCTTCGAGATCTCGCCTAGGCCCCCTCCAACAGCGTTCCGGATTCGACGCACACAGGGCCCAGGCGCGACAGAGGCCCGCAGCCTCGGGCCAGACCAGGGCGGCGGCCTCCCAAGTGCGGCTGCTCCGGATGTGGCGACCGAGCGCCTCCGCCACGGCCTGGGGCGAGTCCGCCTCCGCGAGATCCGTTGACAGCGGGTCGAGGCGGACCTCCTCACCGGTTTTGGAGGCCCGGCCCTCCCGCCGCGGTCCCGACTTGGATCCCATGGGATTCTCGCGTCTCAAGGGATCAGCGGCCTACGGGGGTCAGCCAGCCCTCCATCACCTCGCCGAGCCGCTCGAAGGGGATGGGCTTGGTCAGGAAATCGTCGGCTTTGAACTCCCTGAGGACCTCGATCCGTTGGCTTTCCCTCTTGTACAGGCCGGTCATCAGGATGATCGGGATCTCCCGGGTTTCCGGGTCCTCCTTCAGCCTCTTGCACATGTGCTTGCCGTCCAGGACGGGCATCATCTGGTCCGTCAGGACGAGGTCCGGCCGGTACTTCCGCGCGAGGTGGATGGCCTCCATCCCGTTCTTCGCCAGGACCACTCCGTACCCAAGGGCCACGAGGACCCGGTAGGCGACGAGCCGCGTGTCGAGCTCGTCGTCCGCCACGAGGATCAGGGGCCTTCGCAGGGGATTCCCGTCCTCCAGGGGCGGCTCCAGCGTCGACCGAAACCCTTTCTTGGCGAAGCGCCTTCGCAGGAGTTCCTCGGGCGCCGATTCCCAGAAACGCCTTCGGAATTCCGGACCGTCGCTGCAGAAACAGCTGCCGCAGTGGGGGCAGACGAAGGTGGGATTGTCGGTGATGCACGCGCACCAATCGGATGCCGTGGCGTCGTACAGGGCGCCGCAGCGCGTGCAGAAGACGTCGTATGCGCCCGCGCGCGCGTCCTTTTCCGCGATGAGGCTGGCGAGTGCTTGGCTCATGGTCCTATCCTCCCGGTCCATCGAGTGCAGGGAACGTGCCAAGGACGGCATTCGAGGAGAAACCCCGTGACTGTGTGAAAACAAGGGCGATGTCTGGCCCCGGATGAGCCCGGCCGCGCCCGCGCGTCTCGGAATTGAGAACAGAAGGGTGAAGTCCGGCGCAAATATGAGACGGAGAGCCGGTTCCCGCCCTCTGGCTGCCCGTGCCCATTCCCTCGGGGTCGTGCTAGAATTGCCGCAAACCAGCCGCCGTGTCGGAGATGCCGCCGGGGGGCGGAAAATGGGGCGGTGGACGGGAGATCCATGGGCGAAAATGCCAACGGGAGGGGCAGTGATCCCGTGGCCCGCGCGGGCCCGCCCTCGGCGTTTGGACCCGAGTGGGTGGAAGCGGCCGGGTGGGGTCTTCTCGAACTGGGCCCACGCGGCGTCGTGACGTGGGCCTCTCCGATCGCCGAATCGATTTTCGGAGCCGGTTCCCCGGGCCTCGTCGGCCGTCACTACACGGAGGTCCTCGCGCCGGATTCCGCCCGGGACTTCTACGGAATCTTCCGGGGTGCCTACCGGTCCGGCTCCCCCGTGGTCGTGAAGGCTCTGAACGTGATCCTCGCGCAAGGGGCCACCAAGGTCCTGGAGGTCAACGCATCGGTTGCCTGCGGGGAATCCGGAGACGTGCTGGCCGTGCGGGGGATGGTGAGGGAGGTGGTCCCCGAGCCCGCACAAGCCATGCTGTCCGCTCTTCATAGCCCCGCTCTCCAGGTCTGCCTTCTGGATGGCGAAGGACGAGTCACCTTCGCCAACGCGGCCTGGAGAAAGGAAGACGCCGCGGGGGCAGGACTGTGTGAAGCAGAAGAGGGCGGGAACTTCCTGGAGGCCCTGATGCGCTCCCACCGGTCCGGGCGCCCCTCCGCATCGGACCTGGAGGAGGGCCTGCGGGCGGTCGCGGCGGGGCGCCGTTCCGGATACTCCTTGGAATACCTGTGCTCCTGGAAGGACTCTCCATCCTGGCAATCGATCATCGCCCATCCCTTGAGGGAGGGCGGGCCGGAAGCGGGCACCCTCCTGATTCGCAGGGAAATCACGGAGCGAAAGCTCAACCAGCAAGAGCTTCAGACCCTGTACAGGGCCCTGGATGCGAGCATTGACGGGCTCGCGCTCCTGAATCCATCGGGGGAGTTCCTCTACGTGAATCCCGCCTTCGCCCACATCCACGGCTTCGAAGCTCCCGTGGACCTGGCCGGCAGGAGGTGGTCCGACCTCTACCCGCCCGACGAGTACTCGAAACTGCAGGAATTGGTGTTCCCCCACCTCAAGAGGGTGGGGTACTGGTCCGGGGAGTTGAAGGGGCGAAAGCAGGACGGGGAGGAGCTCTTCCAGTCCCTGTCCCTCACTTACGTGGATCGGGGCCGCCTCCTCATCTGTTCGGTCCGCGACGTGTCCGCCCAGAAAGCGCACGAGGAGGCCCTGAAGTCGAGCGAGGAGGCCTTCCGCGCGATCTTCGAGGGCGTCTTGGACGGGATCGCCGTGGTGGAGCCGGACGGTCTGAGGGTCGTGGCCGCGAACACGGCCCTGGGAGCGATCTTCGGGTACGGTTCGCCGGACCCGCTTTTAGGGAGACCCCTGGTGGACCTGCTGGTCCCGGAGGACCGTCAGGGGGTGGCTGATCGCGCCGCCCAAATCCGTTCGGGAGGCGAAGGCGCTGTGCATCGCTGCTCGGCCCTCCGGGCCGACGGCTCCATCATCCAGATCGACTGCAACGGTTCCTGGACCGTCTACCGGAATCGGGGGGCGCTCCTTTTGACCTTGCGAGACGTCACGGCCGAAGTGCGGGCGCTGTCCGACCTCGAAATGTCGGAGCGGCGCCTCCGGGCCTTCTTCGAGGGGGCGCCCGACTCCATCTTCCTCAAAGACGAGAACCTGCGCTACGTCCAGGGCAACCCGGCCATGGCGCGCCTCCTGGGGATCCCCGTGGAGGAGATCCCGGGCAAGAGCGACGCGGATCTTTTCGGCCCCGATGCGGGGGCCCACATCCAGGAGGTGGACCGCCGGGTCCTCGCGGGCGAGGCGGTGGAGGAGGAACCCGTGAAGCCCATGGCCGACGGCCTCCACGCCTTTCACACGGTGAAGGTCCCCATCCGCGACGCGGACGGCAGGGTCGTGGGCCTGTGCGGCATCGCGCGCGACGTCACGGACCGGAGGAGGGAGCAGGAGGCCCTCAGGGAGAGCGAGGCCCGCTTCCGCCACATCGTGGAGAGCGTCCCGAACTGTTACTTCTACGTTCACGACGCGGAGGGCCGTTTCACCTACATTTCCCCGAACTTTGAGGCCCTGACTGGATACCCTCCCGAGTACTTTCATGGCTCCCGCGAGCCCCTGGTGACGGACCATCCCATGAACGCCGAGAGCGACCGCATCTCCGAGAGGTGCCTCCGGGAAGGTGTCGCCCCTCCCCCTCTCCGGTGGGAGATCCGTCACAAGGAGGGCCGGCGCCTGATCATCGAGGCCTACGAGAAGCCGGTGCTGAGGGACGGAAAAGTGGTGGAGGTCTACGGCCTGTGCCAGGACATTACGCGCCGTCTCCAGATGGAGGAGCGGCTCGCGCGCTACCGGGAAATGGAACTCGCGGGCAAACTGACGTCGAAGGTGGCGCGGGAGGCGGAGGAGCCGATCATCGCCCTGGGTGTGACCGTACAGGCCCTCCAGCGGAAACTGGGGGGCGGAACGCCCGCGGATCCCTACCTCGATGTGATGTCGGAGCAAGTCCACCGGCTGTCGGACTTCCTCCGCAACCTGACGGACCTTGGCCGTGAGGACGGGGCCGCCCAGAGGGAGGCCCGACGGGTAGACCTCCTGATCCGCGAAGCCCTCGACGCGGTGGAGTGGGAGATCCCGGGGGAGGGCTGCCGGGTCAGCCTCGGCGCCCTCGGCGCGGGTCTCCGGGCGCGGGTGAACGGGCCCAGGATCGTGAGGGCCCTCGTCCACGTGATTGCAAACGCCCTCAGGTTTTCCCCCGCGGGATCGCCGGTCCGGGTAGAGGCGGATGGGCTGGGGGAAGAGGTCGTCCTCCGCGTGGAGGACCGAGGGACCGGCTTCCCGGAGGGAATCCTGGGGCGCGCCTTCGACCCCTTCGTATCCTCCTCCGGCAAGAGGGCGGGGCTGGGCCTGGCCATCGTCTTGCGGACCGTGGAGGACCACGGGGGAAGGGTGTGGATTCAAGACAACGAGGAAAGCCCGGGCGCGACCGTCTGTATCTCCCTGCCCCTGGCGGAGGAGGACAGACCGCGCGCGTCCGGCCGTCTTGGGGGAGAGGAGCGAACGTGAATCGAAGCCTGTCGCTGGAATCCGCCGCGGCCGTGGGAAGGGAGTTCGTGGCTCACGTGGCCGGCATGACGGGGGGAAAGGCGACGTTGACCGGGGAGTTCCCCGACGTCTACGTCCTCGACCACCTCCTCCAGCCCCACTACGGCACGGAGGACCCATCCCCGGAACTCAAAGATTTCGCGCTGAGCGCGGGCGTCTACCTGGCCCTCTGGTTGGGCCGGTTCTGGGCCTCCGCCGAGCTCGCGCCCTACTGGCGGGAGGGGGACCTTACCGAATGCGGCATGGGCACCGCCGTCATGCCCCCAGGAGGGGAGGGCCAGGACTTCTTCGTGGCCTGCCCCTCCCACGTAATGGGATTTGTCCAGGACCCGCCCAACCCCTTTCCCCAGTTCGCCGGGAGCTGGATGACGCGGCGGGAGGGGGATCCGCTCCTCCCCCGGTACCTGCTGGGCGCGGCCCTTCTCAGTCAGCCGCTCGCCGAGGGGACCTATCCCCAGGCCGCCCCGGGCGAAGGGCCCCTTGGCGCGACCCACCTCCGCTTCTGCGTGGACCTGCTGGCCCGGTCCTGCGCGAGAGACGTGGAGCCCTCCGACGGGGTGGGCCGCCGGATTCTCGAGGACCTTTACGAAGCGGTGCTCTGGCCCCCCGTCGGGGCCTTTGGAAACGACTACGGAACGGAGAACCTTCGGATTCTGGCAGGCAAGATCGCGGACGCGGGTCCCGAGAACCTCGACGCCGTTCGCGGTGCTCTGGAATCCATGGAGCGGGGCTGGACGGCCGACGGCTCCTACCTGGCGGGGCTCGCTCTCCGGGCCCTGGACGGGCGCGAGGACCTGCCGGAGGAGAGGCTCGGGTTCCACGTTCCCGAGGTCCGAGACGTCTTGGCCGAGACCTCGAAAATTCTGGAAAGGCGCGGTTTGAAAAAAGGGTAGCGCCTCAGGCCGAGTTCCTCTTCTCCCGTCGGGCGTCCCAAAATAGGAAGCCGGCGAGGGCCAGAAATACCGCGAGCCCCACCCAGTTTCGGAAGCTCTCGGTGAAGAGGCCGGGCATCCAGGCCGCGAAGCCGAAGGTCTCGTCGTTCACGAACATCTTGGTAACGCCGTCGAAAACGCCCGCGAGCGCTCCCCCCGCGATGAACCCCGAGGCGAGCAAGATGGACTTGTCATTCCACGCCTTGGCCCGCTTCTCGTCCTTCGTCGAGTGCTGGATGAGCCACCCCACGCAGGCCCCGAGGAGGATGGGGCTGTTGAGTTCGATGGGCAGGTACATCCCGAGGGCGAAGGCGAGGGCGGAGATGCCGAGCATGGAGACGATGACGGCGATGACGCCGCCGATGCCGTAAAACAGCCAAGGGACATCCTGCCCGCCCATGAAAGCGTTGGCCACGGCGGCCATGGCCCCGGCCTGCGGAGCCGGAAGCGGAGAAGCGTGCTCGGGTGTGGGGGTTCCGAAGCCGTACACCCTGGCGAAGAGCATGATGACGGCCGTCACGGTGAGACTGGCCAGGGCGGAACCCGCGATGTTGCTCCACTGGATGGACTTCGGCGTGGACCCGAGCCAGTGGCCGATCTTGAACTGCGTGACCAGGGAGCCCGACATGGAGAGGGCCGTGCAGACCACCCCGCCGATGAGGAGGATGGCCAGCATGCCCGCCCCGCCCTTGAGCCCGAGGGCGGCGAGCGTCACCGCACCGATGATGAGCGTGGTGAGGGTCATGCCCGAAATGGGCGTGACGGAGATCATGGCCACGGCCCACGCCGAGACGGCGGAGAAGAGGAAGACGATGAGGAAGGTCAGCCCGAGGGACACCAGCGCGAGGCCGAAGGCCCCCGGCTGTCCCTTCACCACCACCAGCCAGAAGTAGAGGAAGATGGCGACGGCCAGGGCCACGATAAGGGCGAAAACGGTGGACATCTTGATGTCGCGGTCGAGGCGGGAACCGCCCTCGGCGCCCTCGTGCCTCTTGAAGAGCTGGGCGAGCACCTGCTGGAGGGCCTGCTTGATCACGCCCGACATCTTGAGGATGGAGATGACCCCCGCGGCGAAGATCCCGCCGATGCCGATGTTGCGGACACCGGGGTGCAGCACGCCGGATGCGTCCGTGAAATTGAAGAAGATGTCCCGGTAGGTCGCGGCGGCATAGTCGGGGCTGATGGAGCCGAAGAGGGGAACGAGGACGAAGTAGGAGAGAAGGGAGCCGGCCATGATGATGGAGGCGTACTTCACGCCGATGATCACCCCGAGGCCCAGCACGGCCGCCGAGGTGTTCATGGCGAAGACTCCCTTGACCTTTTGCGTGAAGCCCTGGAGGGCGGGAATGGAAGCCGTCGTGAACACGTCGCTCCAGGTCTTGAAGGCCAGCGCAAGGTAATCGAGGACAATTCCCAGGCCCAGCGCGTAGACGAGGACCTTGGCCTGGCTACCGCCCTTCTCCCCAGCCACGAGAATCTCCGTCGTGGCCGTGCCCTCGGGGAAGGGAAGTTTGCCGTGCATCTCCTGCGTGAAGTACTTGCGGAAGGGGATCAGGAAGAGGACGCCGAGGACCGCTCCCAGAAAGGGGACCAGAAAGATCTGGAGGAAGAGTTCCAGGGACGTCTGGCCCTTGTCGAGACCCAGCATGAAGATGGCCGGCATCACGAAAACCGACCCGCCCACCACGATCCCGGAGGTGGCGCTGATGGCGAGGATGTTCACGTTCTCGATGAGGAGGCTCTTCCGGCGGGCCACGGCCGAGAATCCGACGGCGAGTATGCTGATCGGGATGGCCGTCTCGATCCCCTGTCCCAGTTTCAGGGCGATATAGCTTGCCGCCGCCGAGAAGATCACGATCATCAGGAGGCCGAAGATCACGGACCGGCGGGTGACCTCGGGGAGGCCCGTCTCCTGGTTCATGACCGGGGTGTACGTCTCTCCCGGATTCAGAGGGCGGTAAGCGTTCTCGGGCAGTTGGAGCGGTTGGGATGCGCGGCTTTCCTTGGCGCTCATGATTCCCCCTTCCTGGGTCCGCCGGCCCATGGCGCGCGCGGCGAGGAAGTAGCGTACCCGGTCGCCGCGCCGGAGGCAAGCGTTGAGTTGGGCTTCGGGCTGGACTATCTTACCTTCAGGCGGATCGAGCCGAGCATCGGCACCGGTGGAGCCCCCCGCGGGCTGGAGGAACAGATGTCGCGACTCGCCCATCGGATCAACCTTCTCTTCTGGGGGCTCGCGGTGCTCGTGCTCCTGGCCGCCGCGGGCTGGGGCATCCACCTCTACAGATTGCGTGTGGAGGCGGACCGGGCCGCCGCGTCCTCGGCCGTGGAGCGGGGGCGGGCCCTGCTCGACGACCTCCGCGCCAGGGGGGCGCGGGACGGCCACAGCGAATTTCTGGAGAGGGCCGCAACGCTCCTGGCCCAGGCCCAGTCGGACCTCGATTCGGGGCGCCGGACCGAGAGCCTTCGAGCGGCCGAGGAGGCCCTGTCACTGCTCGAACCGGAGGCCGGAAAAATGGATGCCCCGCGCGCGGTCGCTCTCCTGTCCGAAGGGACCGGCACGAGACGCGGATCCTCCGGAGCCTCCGAAGAAATCGGCGATGGCGCCGGAGTCGGCGAGGGGGATTTCGTGACGGCGGATCGGGGCGGGCCCTTGCTCCTCGTCTTTCCAGACCGCCAGACCGTAGACTTGCGCGCGGGCGGTGCGTTGCGCGTGGAGGCACTCGGCGCCCCGGACTCTCCCGTGCGGCTTGCCCTCGAATCCGGTGCGGCCCTGTTGCAGGCGCCGCACGCCCTGTCCGAGAAAAGGGCCGCCGTGGTGGAGTGCGCGGATGTGGAGGTCCGGCTGTCTCCGGGGGCCTTCGCGGAAGTGCGCCGGGAGGGTGGCTCTTTGGCCGTCGAGATCCGGGCGGGAACCTGCGAGGTCGCCTCTGGCGAGGAGTCGCGCTCAATCTCGGCGGGCCTTCACGCGGAAAGGGTCCGCGCCGGAGCGGGCGGGATCGAAGAGGGCGGCCGCGTGGCCGCCGCGCCCGCCGTAGCCGGGCCCCCGGATGGCGCGGTGCTGTGGGCGCCTCCGGGGGGAAGGGCGCCCGTGCGCTTGGAATGGGAGGCCTCCCGCGCCGCTGAAGTTCGGGTTCAGGTGTCCCGCTCGCGGCTCTTCGCCCGCCAGTTGGTGGTGGATCGGGGCGTCCCCGGGGTCTCCCTGGAAGCCGGGGCCTTCGAGCCGGGGACCTACTACTGGAGGGTGCGGGCCGGAGGAGACCCCCCCGGCGCTTGGTCCTGCCCACATCCCTTCAGGGTCGTGGAAGAGTCTTCGTCTCCGCCTCCCCCCGGGTGGTTCCTGGAGGCCGACGCGACGGGACTGGGGGATGCGGTGGTCGTGCGGGGGGTCGTCCGTCCGGTCCTTTCGGTCACGGTGAACGATGTGGAGATTCCCGTGGGCGAGGACGGCGCCTTCATGGGCACCTTCCCCCTCGCCGGAAGCTCTGTGAGAGTATGCGCCTTCGACGCCGATGGGCGCCGCCTGCGGTGGGAGAAGTCTCTGCGCTGAATCCGTGCAAACCTTGGCAGGAAAGGCCCTGTTGGTGTACACTCTCCTCTAGCAGGCGGCTGAAAACCCTTGCGACCCCCAAGGGGTTTGTCAACGCCGCGTTCCATCGGGAGGGAGAATGACCTCGCGCTCCGCCGCTCGGGCCAAGGACGGCGCCGTTCAGATTCGCTACCTCGACGGGCTTCGGCTGCGCCGGGCCGTTCTGGCGGGCATCCGCCGCCTCCAGGAGCGCAGGGAGCAGCTCAACAGCATCAACGTCTATCCCGTCCCCGACGCGGACACGGGGACGAACATGGCCCTGACCATGGCCAGCGCCGCCGAGAGGCTGCGGCGCCAGCCCCACCGTTCCGTGGCGGACACGAGCCGGACCCTGGCCGAGAGCGCCATCCTCGGCTCCCAGGGAAATTCGGGGGCCATCCTCGCCCAGTTCCTCAAGGGCCTCGCCGACGGCCTCCGGGGGCGGGTCCGGGTCAGCACACAGGATTTCGCCGAGGCCGTTTCAAGGGCCCGGACTTCCGCCTACTCGGCCATCGCGAAGCCCCGCGAAGGGACCATCCTTACCGTGATCAAGGATTGGTCCGAGCACATCCACGCGTCCCCGCAGGATTCGGGGGACTTTGCGGTGCTCTTGAGAAGCGCCCTGGCCCGGGCCAAGGAGTCCCTCCGCCACACGCCCGAGCAGCTCGAGGTCTTGAAGGAGCACGGGGTAGTGGACGCGGGAGCGCAGGGTTTCGTGCACCTCCTCGAGGGGATCACGGATTTCGTGGAGACCGGCGACCTGCGCGCCCCGGAGGGATCCCGAGAGGTGATGGCCGAGGCCGCGCCGTCCGAGCCCTTCGTTTACTCCCACGGCAAGGTGGACCTCGCCTACCGCTTCTGCACCGAGTGCGTCGTAAGGACCCGAGGGGAGGTCCCCCCCGACCGGGTCAGGGAACTCCTGGAGACGATGGGGGACAGCCTCGTGGTGGTCTCGGGCGATTCCCTCTTCAAGGTCCACCTCCACACCAACGAACCTCTCCGGATGTACGAGGCGCTCGCGACGCTCGGGACCCTCACTTCGAAGAAGTGCGACGACATGCAGGTCCAGCACGAGGGGGCCCTCGCCGACCCGGCCGGAGTCGCCATCGTCACGGACTCCGCCTGCGATCTGCCCATGGAGTACATCCGGAGGAATTTCATTTCCATCGTCCCCCTGAAATTGCTGTTCGGGGACGAGGTGTTCCTGGACAAGGTCGAGATCTCCCCGGCGGAGTTCCTGAGGAAGTGCCGCAGGAGCCCTCACCACCCCACGACCAGCCAGCCGTCCGTGCAGGACTACCTCAAGTCCTACGAGGAGGCGGGCTCGCGCAAGCGCGAGATCCTCGCCGTGTGCCTTTCGGGGGCCATCAGCGGGACCTTTCAGGCCGCCCAGACGGCGGCCAACCAGTACTCGGGCGCTCCCGTCCACGTCTTCGACAGCCGGACGGTGACGGTGGCCCAGGGACTGCTGGTCCAGCATGCAAGGACCCTGGCGCTGGCGGGCGAGGACGCCGCCTCCATCGCCGCGAAGCTCGAGGTGATCAAGAGGCGGGCGAAGGTCTTCGTGTCCCTGAAGACCCTCGAGTTCCTCCGCCGGGGTGGTCGCATCAGCTCGTCCCGCAGCCTCGTGGCCACCTTCCTCCACATCCGGCCCGTGATCTCCCTGAGCGAGGACGGAAAGGTCTTCAGCCCCACGAAGGCCTGGGGGCGGTTCGGGGTGCGGCGCAAGGTCCTGCAGATGGCCCGGCAGGAGTGGGAGAAGTACAAGCAATTCCAGGTGGCCGTCGCCCACGTGGATGCGCCCAAAGAGGCGGACTACTACGTGAGCCGGATCGAGAAGCTCACGGGCCTCAAGGACATTCCCGTCGTCGAAGCGACGGCGGTCCTCGGCGCCCACGTGGGTCCCGGGGCCGCCGGGATCGCCGTCCTGGGGCTCGAGTGACCGCGGCTCTGGCACTCCTGCTCATCGCCTCTTATCTGGCCGGGTCGTTTCCCACGTCCATCGTCGTGACGCGGATCTTCCTCGGGTTCGACGTGCGCCAGCACGGAAGCGGCAACGCCGGGGCGACGAACGTCCTTCGCGTGGCTGGCTGGAAGGCCGCCCTTCCCGTCGCCCTGGTGGATGTCCTGAAGGGATTCGGCCCCGCCGCCGTGGCGCTGTGGGGACCTTGGGACATGGAGGTCTCGCGCGCCCTCGCCGCCAACCTGTGCGGCGCGGCCGCCGTACTCGGGCACGTCTTCCCCATCTGGGCCGGGTTCCGCGGCGGAAAGGGAATCGGCACGTCCGCCGGCGCCCTGCTCGCCCTCCATCCCGCCGCCGCCGCCGCCGCCGTCCTTCCCTTCGCGGCGGCCCTGGCCGGTACGCGGAGCGTCTCGGCGGGCTCCATCTCCGCGAGCCTGGCCTTCCCCCTTCTCGTGATCCTCCTTCGCGGAGGGGGCTGGGCCCAGGATCACCGCGCCGAGTTTCTCCTTCTCTTCCCCTGGAGCCTTGCCCTGGTCCTGTTCCATTGGAAGAACATCCTGCGCCTCCTCGAGGGTCGCGAGAACCGCATCTTCTAACCCCGACAGGTGTGTTCCTCGGCATCGGAGATGGGGCCACCCGAGCCTTGGTTCCGGCCTCACGCGCGAAGTCCAACGCGCCCCGCGGTCCGTGGGAACCGCACGACGAGCCGCTCCGACCCGAGGGCGACCGCCAAGTCTCGAATCGAGTCGGCGGGGCCTCGCTCGCTTTTCCCGTGGAGACGACCCATATGTAGTAGGTGCCCAATGACGGGCCGTCAGATGTGGTCGTTGATCACCGTGCGAACCTCTTCCGAACCCGAAGCGCGCCCCACAAAAATTTGCGCTGCACTTTTTTTCAGCACAACTTCTTGACACTCGAAGGAAGGAACGCTATATTATTCACAACACCAGGTGTTGTGCATCCGTGAGTGAGGCTAGGACATGTTGGCGCGTTTCCTTCCTTAAGGAGGTTCGAATGGCGGAGAAAGTCGAGAAGAAGGTGGCGAAGAAGCCCGCGGCCAAGAAGCCTGCGGCGAAGAAGCCCGCGGTGAAGAAGGCGGCCAAGCCTGCCGCCAAGAAGCCTGCGGCGAAGAAGCCCGCGGCCAAGAAGCCCGCGGCGAAGAAGCCCGCGGCGAAGCCGGCCGTGAAGAAGCCCGCCGCCAAGAAGGCGGTCGTCAAGAAGTAAGGGGCCTCAAGCCCGAAGCGTGGGCCACTTTTTTTTGCGGCTCGCCTGACCGAAGATGGCTCCTGCCGCAAAGCTCGGCGGGAGGAAGCCATGATCGAACGGCCATCCGAACCGCTTCCGACCCGGCCCGGGTGCTATGTCTTCCGTGACCCGAAGGGCCGTCCCCTTTACGTGGGCAAGGCCAAGAACCTCAGGGCCCGCGTGGGGTCCTATTTCCATGAGCGCCCGTCTCCGAAGGTGGAGCGCCTGCGCAGGGCCGCATCCTCCCTCGAGGTCATCGTCACGCCCAACGAGTGGGAGGCCTTCCTTCTCGAGAACAACCTCATCAAGCAGTTTCGCCCGAGGTTCAATACCCTCCTCAAGGACGACAAGACCTATCCCTACATCAAGCTCACGATGAAGGACCGCTTTCCGAAGGCCCTCTTCACGAGGAGGCCCCTGCGCGACGGTTCGTTGTACTTTGGCCCCTTCGTTCCAGGGTGGAAGGCGCGGCAAAACCTCCGGCTCCTCCAGGAGTCCTTCAAGATCGCGACCTGCAAAGATCCGCTGGACGGAACCCGGCCCCGCCCCTGCCTCTTCTACGAGATGGGCCAGTGCTTCGCGCCCTGCGTGAAGGGGAAGGCGGACCCCCGATCCTACGGGCAGGCCGTGGGCGCGGCGCGTCTCTTCCTGGAGGGCCACACGTCCGCGCTGAGGGAGGAACTGGAGAAGAAGATGCGCGAAGCGGCATCGAATCGGGAGTACGAGAGCGCCGCCCACTATCGGGACCTTCTCCAGGCGACGGAAGCCCTCGGAGCGAAGCAGGCCGTCTCCCGGCCGGGGGAGGGGCACTGGGAGCTCTTCGGTCTCTACGGCGGCGGCAGCGACTACCGCCTTCATTCGTTCACCCTTCTCGATGGCCGCGTCGTGGACCGCAGGGTGTGGAGGCTGGAGGACGTGGAGGGAACGGAGGAGGAAATCCTCTCCTCCTCCCTCATGCGACTCTACGGAAACTCGCCCGGGATCCCGGACGGCGTGTGCGTCCCGCGGGATTTCGCGGATGCGGCGCTGCTGTCCAGGTTCCTTTCGGAAAGGAAGGGCCGCCGCGTTCCGGTGGCCGTGCCGCGGCGGGGCCCCAAGGCGGCCCTCGTCGCCAACCTAGTGGAGAACGCGCGAATCGACTTCGAGGCGCGCGCGGACCGATCGGCAGCGCCGAGGGAACTGGCCCTCCGCCTGGGGCTGGACGGGACGCCGTCGCGGATCGAGTGCTTCGACATCTCCCATACCCACGGCGGCGAGACGGTGGCTTCCTGCGTCGTCTGGGAGGATGGGCGCATGCGGCGGGAGGACTACCGCCGATTCAACGTGAAGGGCGTTCGGGGCGTGGACGACTTCGCATCCATCGCCGAGGTCGTAGCCCGCAGGTACGCACGGCTCCTGCGCGAGGGGGCACCGTTTCCGGATCTGGTCGTCGTCGATGGGGGCCAGGGCCAGGTGAACGCGGCGCGCTCCGCGCTGGAGTCCATCGTCCCCGAATGCCCCGCCCTTGTGGGGCTGGCCAAGCGGGAGGAGTGGGTCTACCGGCCGGGAACGGCGGAGCCCCTCGTGCTGCCGAAGACTTCGCCGGCGCTTCACCTTCTCCAGTCCGTCCGCGACGAGGCCCACCGGTTCGCCCTCGCGGGCCATCGGGCCCGGAGAAGCCGGGCCCGCCTGGCCTCTCCCCTGATGACCATACCGGGCGTAGGACCCATCACGGCCCGAAAACTGCTCAAGGCTTTCCTGACGACCGACGCCGTCCGCGGCGCCTCCGAGGAGGCCCTGGCCTCCGCTGTGGGCAAGGCCGCTGCCGCGCGGGTCCTGCGCTGGGTGCGGGGTGAAGAGGGATCGAAGGACCGAGGGATCGAATGAGCGGAGGTGGAGCGAGGGTCCCCATGGCGCAGTCCGGCACCGAGAGCGGTTCCAGGGCCGGCACCCATGTCGCATGGCGGGGCTTCCGGTAGCCTCCAAGCGGCCGGGGCCGTGCTACCCTCTTCCCATGCGCGATTTCTTCGCCCGCCTAAAGAAAGGGACGGAGCCGCTCAACTACGGGCGGGAGACCGTGGCGGCGATGGCGCGCCGGCACTTCGAGCCGGGCACCTTGAGGGGCCTGCGCGTGCTGGATTTGGGCGCGGGCACGGGGGCCGACCTCTTCAACGTGGCCCAGGCGCTCGGGCCAGAGCGATGCCGACTGGCCGGAATCGAGCAGCACCCGCAGTCGGCGCGCGCGCTTTCGGCCAAAGGGGTCGAGGTCCACGCGCTCGATCTGGAGAGGGAACGGTTCCCTTTTGCGGACGCCGAGGTGGACCTGGTCCTCGCCAACCAGGTCCTGGAGCACACGAAGGAGATCTTCTGGATCCTGGCCGAAACGGCGAGGGTCCTTCGCCCCGGGGGCTGCTTTCTCGTCGGGCTCCCCAACCTGGCGTCCCTCCACAACCGAATCCTTCTCGTGTTCGGAGCCCAGCCCTCCTCCATCGAGTGGCTCGGGCCCCACGTCCGGGGGGCGACGGCGGACGGCTTCCTCCGGTTTGCGACGGCGGGGGGGTTCTTGGAGCATAGGGAGATCCGGGGCGGAAACTTCTACCCCTTTCCCGCGGCGCTCGCCCGTCCCATGAGCCGCACGCTCCCTCGCATGGCGGTGAGCCTGTTCTTCCGGTTGGAGCGGACGGCGCGGGCCGGCAGCTTCCTCGAGATCCTGGCAGGGACCGAGTACGAGACGCCCTTCTACCGGGGCGGCTGAGACCACCACCCCGAGGTCGCCACGTTTCGGTCGGGATCCGCGGCCTGCACCGCGACCCAGTGGGCCTCGCCGGAGGGGACCTCCACCTCGCACGCGCCCGATTCGGATCCCTCCACGCCTTCCGTCCACGGGAGCACCCGCCAGGGATTTCCGTCCACGCTGGCCCGCACGGCCGCGACGCCGCCCGCGTCCGAGAAGGTCGCCCGTACCCGTCGGGGACCCGCGCCCGAGAGGCGCAAGTCGGGGGGTGTGTTGTCCACGGCGAACTCGGGCAACTCCCGTTCCGACGTCCCCGATTCCTCCTCCGGATTCGATGCCGCGTCGTCCAGGCGCACGCGCACGGAATAGGCCCCATCGGGAAGGCCGCGCGTGTCGAAGGCGTAAAAGGAATCGGCCACGTCCTCGACCAGACGGATCCACGAACCACCCGGGGCGGGGCGCAGGAAGAGGGAGGCCCTGACCTGGTCCCCGTCGGGGTCATCGGACTTCCAGGAGATCATGCGGAATCCGTGGATGTAGTAGGTTTGCGCGGGTATGTCCTGGGCGGGGGCTTGCACGAGGGAAGGAAAGGGCGAGTCAACCTGGTGTACCTCGCGGGCGAGGCGATCACCCAGCTGGCTGGGCATCTGGACGGAAACCTGTCCCGGCGGGTGGACGAGGGCCGACTTGAGGAGGGGAGGGCGATTGACGGGCCTGCAGAAGAGCGAGACGCCGCGGGACTCCTCGCCCGGCGCCAGCGTGAGGCGCCATTGAAAGTAGCGGCCCGCGGGCGCCTCCGTCACTTTGGAGGCCTCCCTCCAACCGGACCAGAAGGCGTCGGGTTTGGGCGTGTTTCCGCCTCGGACCGCCGCGAATCCCCCGCCCGATGTCTCCAGGCGGACGGGGCGGGAGGGGGTTCCCAGGTCGAGGACGGGCGAGAGGTAAGCGCCTCCGGCCTTCGCTTTGGGGACGCTCAGGGCGGGCGGAAAGGCGGTCAGCACCGTGGGCCAAGGCCCCGAAGGGACGAGCGCAGTGACGGGGGATTCCTGCCAGCGCCACAGGCAGGAATCGCCCTGGTGGGCAACCTCGAAGAGACGGCCGTCCGCGAGCCCCACGAAGGCGCCTCTTTCGGAGGGGCAGAGGGAGAGGGCAAGGGAACCGAGGGAGCAGACCGGCTCCGCCGCGCGGTCCTGGGTCATGCGGTAGATCCCGGAGGCGCCTCCCGCCTCGGGCTTGGCTCCCTCGCCGTCGGGGGCGGCGGCGGCCTTCGAGTTCACCGCCAGGAACAGGGCGTCCCGCGACGGAGACAGGGCCGCCACCTCCTCCTGCGGGAAGCTCTGGAAGCAATAGGGAGAGGCGCCGTCCGCCGAATAGAGGGCGGCGGGCCCGCTGGTGCCGGCCCACAGGTGCCCGTTCCAGAGAACCATGCAGCGCACGTGCTTGGCGGGGGGCACGAGAACGGGGGTGGGCCCTCCCCCGGAATCCACCTCGTAGATCCCCCCGGGGAGCCCCGTCGCCGCGAGGATCCTGGAGCCCTCCTCAAGGAGCACCCACACGTAATCGGCGGGGAGCGAGGCGACCAGTGAGGTCTCCCCGGTCTCGGCGCGGAAACGGTAGACCCGGGCGGGGGAGGAGGTGCCCACGAGGAGGGAGCCGTCGGAGGAGCGGGCCAGCGCCGTGACGAGGGGCTCCGAAAAGCGATGGAGCGTCTCCGCGCGGCCTCCCTTGATCCGCATGAGATCGCCCGTGGGACCCGTGCCCA
>JBFLVU010000035.1:0-16735 GCA_040758175.1 Acidobacteriota bacterium
AGGCCCGAGGCCCCCGCGCACAGAAGTCCTCCCGCCAGGGTCACCAGGATCGGCCGGCGGGCGGACGCGGCTCCCGCTGGCCCCGACCCGGCCGCCCACGCGCCCGCCGCCAGCCCGCCCATGAACGCCGCCAGCAGGACGCCGAGGTGGCCGAAGAGGGCCCCGCGTCCCGCCTGGTAATGGAGCAGGAAGGCGGATTGGAGGACCATTCCCGCGAACCCGGCCCCGAACGCGACGACCGCCCCGCGCAGGGGCCGACGATGCGACAGCGCCATCCCCGCCCCGGCCGCTGCGAGGAAGAAGATCGCCGCCCCGGCGGCGCGTCCCGCCGTCCAGGCGAAAGCCCCGGGCGCTTCCAGTCCCAGGCTTGGAAAGAAGCGCGAGGCCCAGATTAGGAGAGTCGTGGAATAGCAGATGGGCCTGGAATCGCGATTGGCAGGGGCGGAGGCGGAATCCAGGAGGGACGCGGTTTTGGCGAGCCGGGCGTTGGTCAGGAGGTAGCGCAAATAGGGGGGGGTCACGAGGGCGGATCGGATGCCCCGCCTTTCCAGCCTGGCGACCAGGACCTCGGGGTCGCGTGAAAGGGGTTTGGAGGAGGCCAGGAAGAGGGCCGAGGTCCCGGGAAGGACGAGGACGTCCCGGAAGACCGAGGAGAGGGCGCGGTACACGCTCCCGTTTCGCGAGAGGAGCGCGGGGCTCCACAGGTTCTCGGCAGAGCGCAGCCTCAGCGCGAGGACGCCGTCGGGGGTTAAGGCCCGGCGGCATTCGTCGAAGAACTCCTCGGTGAAGAAGCGGTTCGACTGGCCGGAGTCGGGCTCCCCCGTCGCCACCAGGAGCAGGTCGTAAGGCCCGCCTCGGACCACGGCGCGGCGAGGGTCCCCGAAGCGGAGTGTGAAGGCCGGGCTCTCCATCGCGAGGCGGTCGCTCTCGGCCAGGTACGGCCGCGCGAGAGCCGCCGCCCCTTCGTGGATCTCGACGGCCTCCACCGAAGCGAAGCCGTGGGCCAGCACCTGGAGGGCCACGCCCTCGGCCACCCCTCCCAGGACGAGGGCCCGGCGCGGAGTCGCCACGGAGAGTGCCGCGGGATGCGCGAAGGCCTCCCCCGAGGCGCCCTGGGTCTCGGAGGTCAGTGCGTCGTTCCAGTAGAAAACCGCCTGCCCCTCCCTCCGCGTGACCGCGAGACGACCGTAGGGGGTGTCGAGCACGGCGGCCAGGTCGGGATGCACTACCCGCATCGCGAGGAAGTCGAGTCGAGGCGACAGGAGAAGGCACGTGAGGGAGGCCGCGGCCAATCCAGCCGGGGCCCACCGCGAGCCCGCTCCGCCGGGGAGGGCCGCGAGGCCTGCGGCCGCGGCCAGGAGCGCCGCCATAAAGGCGGCCGCCAGATTGGAGGCGCCCAGACCGAGAAGGCCCGTCACCAGGAGGCCTCCTGCCGCGGAGCCGGCGCACTCCACCGCGTAGGCCTTGGAAAAGGTCCCTCCCTCCCACGACGCGAGGGCCGCACACCGCTGGAACAGGAGTCCCGAAAGGAAGCCCGGGGGAAGGAAGGCGGCGGCCGCCACGCCACCCTGAAGCACGACGGGGAGGAAGGCGCCGGGGACCCCGCCGAGGAGGGGACGGGAGAGCCGAAGGAAGAGGGCGAGGAGGGGGATCGCGAAGCCCAGGGTCAGGAGAAGACCTCTTGCCCCGCGCATGGTAGGGGCCTTGAGCCATGCTCCAGCCGCCGCCCCGAGGGCCGTCCCCACGAGCCAAAACCCCAGCCCCACGAGCGCCGCCAACTCCGCTCCGTAGGCCGCCACGAGGGCCTCCCTCAGGAGAACCACCTGGCCCAACAGCGACACGAGCCCCACCGCGAAGAGCGCCGCTCCCATGGAGACATTAGAACCCATCGGGAATCGGGTGAACAGGCTAAGGCGCGAGGGGGACGGGAAGTGGAGGCTCGGGCATCGACCTTGGAAGCGCCGTTTCGCCCCGATCGCGGGAGTGGGGCGGCCGCTTTTCCTTGACGGCACCGGCCGTCCGGAGCAAAATTCCCGACGATCCTGGGCCCCGAGCGCATTCCGGAATCCGGAGCGCGGCACGTCTTGGGGGAGAGGGGGGCGGATGAACGGCGGGCGCTCTGGGGCGGATTTCGGGCCTCCCCGGTTCCTTCGGGGGGCGTATCCGGCTTCTGGGCTCGTCCTCGCCGCTCTCCTGACGCTCGTCGCGCCTCCAGCCCCTGCCCAGGAAACCGACGCGGCGGCACACGCGGCACCGGCCGGCTCCACGGAGGTGACGGTAACGGGGTCCCTCCTGGGCCTGGGCCTGAGGCCCACGTCGATGCTGACCTGGGAGGAGGCGGGCGCCCTGTCCGTCTTCGACCCGGTTTCCGCGCTCCTCTACCTTCCCTCCGTGGACCTCTACCAGCGCTCCCCCTTCGGCGGTCAGGCGGATCTGAACCTGCTGGGGGCGACCTTCGAGCAGGCCCTCCTCCTCGTGGACGGGTTCCCGGTCACCGACCCCCAGACGGGGCATCACCTGATGGAATTCCTCCCTCCCGCGGAGGCCATCGAGCGCGTGGAGGTCCTCAAAGGACCCGCGTCGGCGGCCCACGGCCCCGGGGCCTTCGGAGGCGTGGTCCATGTCGTGACCCGGCGACCCACCCGGGAGACGGCCTTCCAGGTAGGAGTTCTCCGGGG
Source organism: Acidobacteriota bacterium (assembly GCA_040758175.1). GTDB lineage: Bacteria > Acidobacteriota > UBA4820 > UBA4820 > DSQY01 > JBFLVU01. The sequence continues at coordinate 2,679 of JBFLVU010000035.1, forward strand.
CGCGAGGGGGCTCAGCCGGGGCTCCGTGCTTCTTTCGGGAAAGGGCTTCCTCGGCGCGGCGGGTCTCCTCTCGGACCCCGGGTACGCCCCGGATACGGAACAGAACCGCGCGGACCTCTTCGCGCGCTACAGTGGACATGGGCTGGACCTGTCGGCCGGGTACCAGGACAAGCGCTTCGGCGCCTGGCAGGCCTATTCGGACCAGTTTCCCAACGGCCGGGAGGCGATCCGCGGAGGGTACGTCCACGGCGCCTACATGCGGGGCGGTTGGGAGGTGGCCGCGGGCGTCCGCAGGAAGCGCGACCACTTCATCCTCGACCGCGCCCACCCGGAGTGGTACGAGGCCAAACACACGACCGAGGGCTACTGGGGCCGCGCCTCAGTCCGGGGGGCCGTCCCGGGAGGCGCGGGACTTTTCGGTTTGGAAATCGCTGGAGACCGGATCTCCTCGGATCGGCTCGGCACACACGGGAGGAAACGGGGCGACGCGTTCGGCGAGGGGGCGTGGGCCCTCGGACCCTGGACGATCCTCGGCGGGCTTCGGCTGGAATCCCTCGAGGGCACGCTCCGCGGCACGCCCCACCTCACGGCGGGCCGGGCGCTGGGACGAGGATGGAGCGCGCACGTCTCGGCGGGAAGGGCTTACCGGTTGCCCTCTTTCACCGAGCTCTACACGCGAAGTCCCGCCACGCGCGGCAACAACGCCCTCCGAAGCGAGTCCGCCTGGGGCTTCGAAACGGGGCTGGAGCGCGCGGGGGAGTCCTCCAGGGCCTCCCTGCTCGCCTTTTGCCGGGAGGGGAGAAACCTCGTGGACTTTGTCCGACCCCAGGGGACGCATCAGCCCTTGCAGGCCCGAAACATCGCGGAGCAGGAGGTGGCCGGGATCTGTGCCGAGATCTCCGGATCCCTTGGGAATGGCCTTGCCTGGAGCTTCGCGACGACGCTCCTTCGGCAGGAGGCCCGCATTCCGCGCGGCGCCGAGAGCCGGTACGTGGGCACCCAGCTCAGGCACCACGAGGTTGCGGGGCTGACCTACAGGGCCGAGGGTCTGGAGGCGGGGCTCTTCGTGCGGGCGTGGCAGAGGGCCAACCGCACCGGCCACGGGGAGGTGGATGCCAGGCTGGCTTACTCGTGGCCCGCGGCGGGGCGGAGGCTGACCCTGGAGATGGAAGGACGGAACCTGAACGACCGCCCGGAGAGAAACTTCTTTGGCGGCGAAGGGCCGGGCCGCACGGTCTGGTTGGGGATGGTCCTGTCCCGGTAGGAAGCCGGGCGTTTACACGGGATCTCCCGGCCGGATTCCTATTATCCTTCGCGCTTTCTCTCCCCGAACACCTCGGCCTGAAAGGTGAAGAGTTCGCAGGGGCCCCGCCAAGCATCATCGGGAAGGCCGGCCTTTCGGCAGAGGTGGGTGAGGAGCTCTTCCCGCCCCCACCCTTGCTCCGGGGCCACCTGGGGAAGAAAGACGGCGCTGCGCCCCCCCTTCCGGAGGAGGACCCCGTCCCTGCCCACGGCGACGGATCCGGGGCCGGGAACGCGCGCGAAGGGCGTGAGGGCCGAAATCTCGATCTCCAAAAGGGGCAGTTCCTCGGCGCGCACGGGCTCGAAGCGCGTGTCGTGGAGGGCCGCCTGGATCGCCATCCGGCTCACCGTGAGGGCCAGGGGTGTGTCCTGGGCCATGTGCCCGATGCACCCGCGCAGTTCGCCCTTCTCATGGAGGGTCACGAAGGCGCCCCGCTCGGCCCGCAGGGCGGGCGAGGCAGGCCGCGGAAGGGGCACCGTGTCGGTGGCGTAGTACCGCTCGAGGGTCCGCCGGGCCAGGCGGAGGAGGCTCTCCCGGTCGGCGGCCGGGAGGGGGCCGACCGCGGACGCGGCGGCGGGGGGATTCAGGGCCGTGGTGTCCGAGGGTCCGGCCCCGGCGGTCAGGGCCACCGCGCCGTATCCGACGACCCGGTCCACCTCGCCGAAGACCGTGTCCCCCGAGTTGGCATAGCTGGCGACGGTTCCGCGCCGGGCGCCGAGGGCCTTGGCGGCCTCCATCAGGGACAGGAGCGGGCCTTCGCCGCAGGCGCAGGTCTGCAGTCCCGGCCGGCCGCGCCTTTCCTCCCTGTCCAGCGCCGAGCGCAGGGCTTCGGCGTCGAGGCTGGCCACGGCCTCAAGGGTCCGGCGGTCGGCCTCCACCGCGTCCCCCAATCCGGGGTAGTGGGAGAGGTCGGTGGAGGCCACGAGGAGGGCCTTCCGTCCGGCGAGGGCGCGGGCCAGGGCTTGGCCGAAGCGCCGGCACAGGGCCGGTTCGGCGGATCCCACGACGGCGGAGAGGATGGGCACCTTGGGGAAGAGAACCTGGAGGAAGGGGACCTGCACCTCCTCCGAGTGCTCGCGGGCGTGGGCTTCCGGGCGGTAGGCGAAGGAAGGGTCCGCCCCGTGGAGGGCGCGGGCCAGGTCCCGGTCGGCCTTCGCGAGGCCCAGGGGGGTGCGGTATCCGTCGCCGCCGAATACGGACACGCCGGAGAAGGGCTCCACCGTGTGGTTGGTGGCCAGGATGACCGCCACGTCGTACTCGAAGCCGGCGGCTTGGCGGTAGGCGTCGGCGGCGATCTGACCCGAGAAGACGTAGCCCGCGTGGGGGGCCACAAGGCCCACTGGGCGCTCTCCGCACGGAGCCACGGCGTCGTCGAGAAAGGCCCGGACGGCGGCCTCGAGCTTCTTCGAATCGCCGGGGTAGAAGCGGCCGGCGTGGGCGGGTTCGCGCAGCGCGGCGGGGACGGATGCGCTCCAGAGGAGGCCGGCCAGGAGGAAGACCACCGGGGTCAGCACCGTGAACGCTCTCATGACCACACTCCCGCGATGACACGCCCGCAGTGGGCGCACGCGCCGTTCTTGAGGCTCTTCGAGGTGACGAAGAACCCGTTTCGTTCGATCACGATCATCCCGCACCCCGGACAATACGTGTGGTTCCCCGGGTGGCCCGGCACGTTTCCCACGTAAGGGTAGCGCAGGCCGTGACGGAGGGCCGCCTCGCGGGCGCGTTCGAGCGTGGCCACGGGGGTGGGCGGGAGATGGAGCATCTGGTAATCGGGATGGAAGCGCGTGAAGTGCACCGGCACGTCGGGCCCTGCCTCCCCGGCGATCCATCGGCAGAGTTCGTCCAGGTCCCGGGACGAGTCGTTCAAGGTGGGGACCACAAGGTTCACGATCTCCAGGTGCCGCCCGGCCTTGGCCACCTGGCGGATGCTGCGAAGGACGGGCCGCAGTTCGGCCTCCGAGACCCGGCGGTAGAAATCCTCCGAAAAGCCCTTGAGATCGATCTTGATGGCTCCCAGGACCTCGATCATCTCCTTCAAGGGTTCCTCGTTCATGAAGCCGCAGGATACGAGGACCGAGCGGATGCCGTGCTTTTGCGCCTCCCTGGCCGTGTCGCTGAGGTACTCTACGAAGACCGTGGGCTCGTTGTAGGTGAAGGCCAGCACGGGCGTCCCGATCTCCCGGGCGCGCTTCGCCAGGGCGCCCGCCGGAACGAAATCGGCGCCGTAGTCCTCGGGGGAGGCCTGGGAGATCTCCCAGTTCTGACAGAAGCGGCACCGGAGGGGGCAGCCCGCGGTGGCGAGGGAGTAGGCCTGGGCCCCGGGCAGGAAGTGGTAGAACGGCTTTTTCTCGATGGGGTCCACGTGCTCCGCGACGGGGTGGCCGTAGCTCAGCGTCCGCATCTCGCCCCGGACGTTGAGGCGCACCCGGCACCGCCCGCGCTCGCCGTCCTTCAGGACGCACAGATGGGCGCAGAGAAGGCACCGCACGGGGGCCACGTTTCGGTGCCCCTTCACGGAGGCTCCCTTGGGCACCGTGGAATGGCAGTCGGCGCAGACGGCTCCCGCCGGAGCCCAATAACGGGCCACCGGGGCGCGGCGCAGGAGATCGGCGAGATCCGTGCGTCCGGCCGCTTCGACCCAGAGGGAGAGGGCCTTCCCCCTCAGGGCGGGCGAGGAGAAGAGCAGGCCTGCGCCGCAGGCGGCTCCGCCCAGTCCGGCCAGACGCTCCAGGAACCGGCGTCGGGACGCGATTTCCCGGTCCATGCGCATCCTCCCCGGAGAAACGGTAGGTCGCCGCGCAGGAGGTGTCAACGGGCGGCATCCCCCGCCATCCAGCGCCCAGGAAGGATGGGCGGATCGGCTCGGCGCCGGTCCCGACGGCCCGGGGAGCGCAGCCTTCGGAACTCCGTTCGGGCCTACGCGTTCAGGTACAGTTCGAACTCGCGCGGGTGGGGTCGCTCGGCGAAGTCGCGAGCCTCCTGGCGCTTGAGGGCCACCCAGGCTTCGAGGAGGTCCTCGGTGAAGACCCCGCCCTCAAGCAGAAAGGCGTGGTCTCGCTCGAGGGCGTCCAGGGCCCAATTGAGGGAGGTGGGCAGGGCCGGAATGGCGTTGAGCTCCTCGGGGGGCATGTGGAACAGGTCCTTCCCGAGGGGCGATCCGGGGTCCAGCTTTCTCTTGATGCCGTCCAGACCGGCCATGAGCATGGCCGCGATCACGAGGTGGCTATTGCTGGTCGCGTCCGGAGGCCTGTACTCGATGCGCACGCTGTCGGGGGCCTTGGCGTACCCCGGGATCCGGATGGCGGCGGTGCGGTTGCCCACGGAGTAGGTGAGGCGGACGGGTGCCTCGAAGCCCGGCACGAGCCGCTTGTAGGAGTTGGTGCTGGGATTCGTGAAGGCCGCAAGAGCCTTGCCGTGCTCGAGGAGGCCGCCCACGTAATGCAGGCCCGTGCGGCTAAGGGGGCCCCTCCCCGAGGCGGCGTAGAAGGCGGAGGTCTTCCCGTCGGTGAGGTACTGGTGGTAGTGGAGGCCGGAGCCCGCCTCTCCGTAAAGCGGCTTGGGCATGAAGGTGGCCACCAGGCCGTAGCGGAGGGCCACGTTGCGGACGATCCACTTGGCGAGGGCCACCGAGTCGCCGGCCTTGAGCAGGGGCATGAAGTTGAGCTCGATTTCCACCTGGCCCGCCGGGCCCACCTCGTGGTGGTGGTACTTCACGGGGATTCCTACGGCGGCGAGGCGGGCGCACATCTCCGCGCGCACGTCCTCGAAGCGGTCCTCGGGAGAGGCGGCGTGGTAGCCCTTCCGCCGGGGCTCATGCTCGGGCACCCGGGGGGAGCCGTCGGGCGCGCCGGCCTCCCGGGAGAGGATCTTGTACCCGCTGTATCCGGGGCGGCCGAAGACCCGCACTTCGTCGAACAGGTAGAACTCCAGTTCGGGAAGCCAGAGGCTGTGTTCGCCCCTCCGGGCTCCCGCGAGGTGGCGCTCGGCCTTGTGCGCCACGTGGCGCGGGTCCCGTGAGAAGCCCTCGCGCGCGTCCACGTCCACCAGGTCCCCGATGACGCAGAGGGTGGGCCGGTCGGCGAAGGGGTGGAGGAATGTGGAGGAGAGGTCGGGAACGAGGACCATGTCGCCCGACTTCACCTTCCGGAAGCCCGTGACCGACGAGCCGTCCACGCCCACGCCCGCCTTCGCGGTGGCCGGCGTGAAGCGCTCGGCGGGGAGGGAGAGGTGGTGCCAGCCCCCCAGGAGGTCGGTGTACATGAGGTCCACGAACTCGATGGAGTTCTTCCGGATGTCGGAGAAGACGTCGTTCTTCATCGGATGCTCCGCTGATTGTCGCCCTTTTCTGCCGTTCGCCAAGGGTCCCTCCCGCGTTCTCTACTCCTCGTCGTCCAGGCGCCGGACGCCCGAGGAGGGCGGGCCGGGTATCTTGAGGGGCTGGGAGTCCGAAGGAATGAGCTTGCGTACGCCTGATTCGGCCGGGTCCACCCGGTGGAGGCCCGAGTCGCCGAGGCCTGGCCGGGGGGCGGTTTCCGGATGGCCTTCTGCCGAGGCCCGTGCCAGGCGCGCCAGCATCCACGCGCAAAGGGCCACCCCCCCCGCGAAGAGAAGGAGGAACAGGAGGATGGCGCCCCACTGTGGGGCCTCGACGGAGCGGCCGGCGGACTGACCGGCGAGGGCGGCGTCCCGCGTGACGTCTCGCGTGAGAACCATGGCGAGGATGGTCAGGACGAGGCAGCCACCTGCGGCGTGGAGATAGGCACCGGCTTTCACCGAGTTGATCCCGAGGAGGGAAAGAACGAGGGCGCCGAGTCCGGCCGCCAGTCCCACCGCGAAGGCGGCGGTGCCCAGGAGGCTGCCGCCCATGAGGGACCGGATGGACTCCGGCGAAAGGGCGAGGAGCCACCAGATCCCCACGGCGAAGTTCACGAGGGTCGCCCCCGCGAACCAGGTGATTCCGCTCCGGAACTGCCAGCGTCCCGCCTCCGGGTCCGCGGGCAGGCGCTTGGCTCCGCGGATGGCCACGTAGAGGCCGGCCAGGGCCACGGAGGCCAACAGGACGTGGAGGAACCGAGGCAGGACCGTGAAATCCGCCAGGTTGAACTGGAATCCAGCCGGGTGGTCCAGGTATTTCTGGCGGAACCTCTCCGGATCCGTCAGGAGGGCGAACACGTTGGCCTGAACGAAGCCCACGTACCCGAGGAGGGCCGTGACGAGCAGGGCCACGTACGGACCTGGCCTCCACGCCTGCGCAAGCTTCCGGCGAAGGAGGTAGAGGAGGGAATAGGCCGTCAGGAGGACGGGGACGACCATCAGGAAGGGCGCGCCCAGGAGGATGCTGGCCGAGTAGAACAGGCGACCGTGGATCACCTGGACGAACAGGAGGGGCGCCACCCCGAAAACGATGGCCAGCGCCGTGGCGTAGGGGAGGAGTGCGGCGAGGCTCCGGGCCACCTCGATGTGCTTCTCGCGCCCCTTGAAGAGAAATACGGAGAGGAGCAGGCTGCCGCCCCATGTGGCGTTCATGAACAGAAGGTGGAGGAGGAAAGTCGCCCACAGGAGAGCCTTGAAGAGTCCATAGGGTCCGGGGGCGGGCAACAGGTCGGGTGAGGGGATGGGCATCACGGCGCGCCTCCCGCACCGGGACCCGTGAGGTACGCCGCGAGCATCTGCAATTCGGCGTCGGTTCCGGTCCACGGCGGCATCTTCTCGTTGATGGAATCCATGGCGGCGACAAGGTCGGCGGCGTCCCGGGGACTCATGTCCTTGAAGGCGGGCGCGAGGGGCCGGAAGGCGCCCCCGAGGGTGTGGCACGGGGCGCAGCGCCTGGCGAAGGCCTGTTCGCCCCCGGCGGGATCGGCGGGGGGGGCCTCCCCCAGGAGGAAGGCGGCGACGGCCCGGGCTTCCTCCTGCGTGCCCGGAAAGGGCGGCATGGGCGCGCGCATGGAGTCGGACCGGTAGACGAGCGCCCCTGCGTAGTCGAGGTCGAGTCCCGAAAGCCGGGGCCGCAGGGCCCGGGGGCCGCTGGAGACCCCGTGGCACGCCGAGCAAGCGATGCGGAAGACCTCCGCCCCGGCCTCTGCCTCCCGGCCGGCGACGGTCGTCTGGCGGGCGTAGGGCCACGAGGCGAGGAGGCCCTTTTCCCTCAGGAGGGGCAGGTCGGGGGCGCTCACGTGGTTGGCGTAGACGTAGCCCGGAACGAGGAAGGGCTTCCTCAAACCCTCACGGGCCCACTCCGTCGCGCCCACGGCCACGAACGCGAAGAGCAGGAGGACCAGGGCGGAGGGTCTCCCGAAGGTGCGCGGTCGCCGATACACAAGAAGGAGGGAGAGGAGAAAAAGGTGCACGAGGGCGGCCCCTAGAAGGATGGCCGCGTGAAGGACGGAGGGAGACGCCCAGAGGATGTCCCTCCGGTCCGCGGGGAGCAGGCGGAAGACCCCCCAGGCCGAGGGCAGCAGGAGCAGGGCCGGAAGGGCCACCCAGAGGGCCGCGGGCCTCGCCACCTCGGCCTTGAGAATGCGGTCCGGGAGGGGGGAGGCGGCGGCGAGAGCATACGCCCCCGCGAGCAGGAGGCACAGGAGCGTCCGGAAGCCCAGCGAGGGCAGGAAGTGGGGGTTGAAAAAGGCCGCCGCCAGGGAGGGGCTCTCCAGCCAGGAGCCCGGCGTGAGCTGGAATGCAAGAATCCCGTCGATGGCCACGAGGGAAAGGTAGGCCGAGGCGAAGTAGATCCAGCCCACGGCGAGGTGCGTCTTTCGAGGCAGAACGTCCCATCCGTACACGTAGACCAGGAGGCTGACGATCTCCACCAGGAAAAAGACCCACTCGATGGCCCAGACCCACACGAAGGTGCGGATGAGCGCCGATGTGGCCTCGGGGCTGATGAGGCCGATGGTGAACCAGATGCCCACGCCGGTAACCGCGCCCACCACCAGGGTCCAGAAGGCGAAGAATCGGGCGAAGCGCTTCAGCCACTGCCTCAGGGCCGGATCCTCGGCGGCCCGGCCCCGGTGCTCCATCCAGACCATGAAGAGCCCGCCGCCGATGGCGAATTGGGAGATGAAGACGTGGACGACCGCGATCACCGCGATGATCCAGCGCGCGAAGGCCACGTCCCAGACCGGGTAGTTCATGGTTCTCCTTCCCTTTCCGTCCCCCTCGCCTCCTTGCCTGCCGTTTCTCGCACCCCGCGGCTCACTTGAGGGTGTTCTTCGAAATGACCAGCCGCTGGACCTGGTTGGTCCCCTCGTAAATCTGGGACAGCTTGGCGTCCCGCATGATCTTCTCCACGATGAAGTCCTTGGAGTAGCCGTCGCCCCCCATGATTTGGACGCAGTCGGTGGCCACCTTCATGGCCACGTCGGTGGCGTAGTACTTGGCCATGGCCGAGTAGGTCCCCACCTCCTTGTCGGCGTCCGTCAGAAGGGCGGCGTTCCAGACGAGGAAGCGGGAGGCGGTGATCTCCGTCAGCATCTCCGCGAACATGAACCCGATGGCCTGGAAGGAGGCGATGGGCTGTCCGAACTGGCGGCGGTTGAGGGCCCACTTCTTGGCCACGTCGTAGGCCTCGCGGGCCATCCCCACGGCCGCCGAGGCGACCCCCGCGCGGGTGCGGTTGAAGGTCTTCATGGCGATGAGGAAGCCCATGTTCTCCTTGCCGATGACGTTGTCGGCGGGGACGGCGACGTCCCGGTACTCGATCTCCACCTGGCAGGAAGCGCGCTGGCCCATCTTGGGGAGTTCGCGGCCGATGATCACTCCCGGGGCGTCGGCGGGGACCACGATGGCCGACATCCCGCGGGCTCCGCGGCCCGGATCGGTGTTGCAGAAGACCGTGTGGAACATGGCCTGCTTGCCGTTGGTGATGAAGCGCTTCTGGCCGTTGATGACGTAGGAGTCGCCGCTCCGGACGGCCGTCGTCTTTACGGCGCCGGCATCCGAGCCCGCCTCGGGTTCCGTGAGGCAGAAGGCGGCGAGGCCCCGGGCCTCCACGAGACGCCCGAAGATCTCCTTCTTGAGGGCGTCGCTCCCCCCCACGAGCAGGGGCGTGAGGGCCAGGTTGTTGGCGTCGATGCAGATGCCGATCCCCGAACAGGCGGCGCCCAATTCCTCGCTCGCAAGGCACCCCTCGAAGGAGGAATGACCGGCGCCGCCGTACTCCTTGGGGATGGCCCCGTTGATGATGCCCTCGTCGTAGGCCTTCTGCACCACCGGCCACGGGAACTCGCAGGACTCGTCGTACTGCCTCGCCACCGGCCGGACTTCACGGTCCGCGAAGTCCTTGGCCTTCTCCACGAGTTCCCGGTGCTCCTTGGACAGTTCGAAATTCACCATGATCTCCCTCCAAAGTCGGGAAGGACTAGGGGACTATGTGACGGAGGGACTGGGATACAGCACCCGTTCGCGCGGCCTATTCCCAGTCCCCTAGTCCCTTGGTCCCTTAGTCCCTTTCCTTTCATTTCACGAGCCCCTCCAGGGGCGAAGACGCCGTCGCGTATCGCTTCATGGGGATGCGCCCCGCCCGGAAGGCCTCGCGTCCCGCCTCCACCGCCTTGCGCATGGCCGAGGCCATGAGGACGGGGTCCTGCGCCCCCGCCACGCCCGTGTTCATCAGCACTCCGTCCACGCCCAGTTCCATGGCCCGGACCGCGTCGCCCGCCGTGCCCACCCCGGCGTCCACGATCACTGGAACGTCCAAGAACTCCTTGATGATGGAGATGTTGTGCGGATTCTGGATGCCCATCCCCGAACCGATGGGCGCCCCCAGGGGCATCACCGCGGCGGCGCCGGCGTCCCGCAGACGCTTGGCGTTGACGAGGTCGTCGTTGGTGTACGGAAGGACCACGAAGCCCTCCTTGACGAGGACCTTCGTGGCTTCGAGGAGGCCCGCGTTGTCGGGGAAGAGGGTCATTTCGTCCCCGATGACCTCCAGCTTGATCCACTCCGACATGCCCGCCTCTCGGCCCAGCCGGGCGGCGCGGATCGCCTCGTCGGCCGTGTAGCACCCCGCCGTATTCGGGAGGAGGAAGTACTTCCTGGTGTCGATGAAGTCCAGGAGGGAGGCCTTGGTCCGGTCCAGCTCGACGCGCCGCACGGCCACCGTAATGACCTCGGCCCCGCTCGCCTCCAGGGCCTTTGCCATGGTCTCGTAGTCCGGGTACTTGCCCGTACCGAGGAACAGGCGGCTTCGGAATGTTTTGCCCGCGATCGCTAGGGTGTCGCCCATGGGGTCCTCCGGCGGAAGCTGAAAGCATATCAAAGTCCGCATCCCGGGCACCACCCCGGTGGCCGCCCGGTTCCGCTGTTGACAACCCTGAATGGTTGGGCGCATGGTCTGATTAGGACCTGCGTCGGGGAAAGATGCGGACAGGCTCGCCATCGGCGGCGCGCAGGAGGCGTCGTGTCGGAAGAAGCATCGGGCCTTGGCCCGGGTATGCTCCTGGGGCACTATCGCATCGAATCGCCCCTCGGCGCCGGGGGAATGGGGGAAGTGTTCCGCGCCCGGGACCTTCGCCTGGGTCGCGACGTGGCGATCAAGGTCCTCCCGAGGGCCTTCTCCCAGGACGCGGAGCGGGTGGCTCGCTTCGAGCGTGAGGCGAGGGTCCTGGCCTCCCTGAATCACCCGAACCTCCTGGTGATCCACGACGTGGGGGAGGAAGGGTGCTTTCGCTTTACGGTCACCGAGCTCTTGGAGGGTCAAACCCTCCGGGAGGTCCTTGACGAAGGGTCCCTCGGTCGCGACCGTGCGATTCACGTGGCGGTCCAGATCCTGAAAGGACTTGGGGCGGCGCACGCGCGTGGCGTCGTTCACCGCGACCTGAAGCCCGAGAACGTCTTCGTGGGTGCCGAGGGCCACGTGAAGATCCTCGACTTCGGCCTCGCGACCCAGCCGTCCCCGCGCCCCGGGACTTCGTCTGAGGCAACCTCGCCTCTTGGGGCGAGGACATCCCCCGGGGGCCTCCTGGGCACCTACCGATACATGGCGCCCGAACAGCTCCGGGGAGAGCCCGCCGAGCCAAGGACGGACCTCTTTGCGGTAGGGCTCCTCCTCTTCGAGATGCTCACCGGCCGTCACGCCTTCGCTCGCCCCTCCCCGGCCGAGGTCGTCGCCGCCCTGCTCCGCGAGCCGTCCCCGGATCCCCGCGCCTTGGAGTCCTCTCTCCCCGAGTTCTTGGCCCTGGCGGTCCTACAGTGTCTCCAGAAGCGCCCCGAGGACCGCCCTCCGAACGCACGGGACCTCGCGGAACGGCTTGTGGGGGGAGTAGGCTCCGACGTCCGACGAGGAGTTCGGGAATCGATTCCGACTCATCTCCGGTCGCCGTTTCTTCTCCTTCTCCTCTCGGGTGTCTTGGCCGTGCTTCTCTGGATCGTCCTCCGGCGTGGCGACGGCGGACCGCCGGCGGTCCATCCCCGGCAGGTGACGGCCGGGACCCCCGTAGAATCCGAGCCGGCCCTTTCTCCCGACGGCCGGACGGTGGCCTACGCCGCCGATGCGGGCGGAAGGAGGGACGTTTGGATCTCCGACGTCGGGGGAGGTCCCGCCCTGCGTCTCACCACCGAAGGAGAATCCAACGGTTCGCCGTCCTGGTTCCCGGACGGGGCGGCCCTGGCTTTCGTCTCGTGGAGGGGCGGGCGGCCTGGGATCTGGAAGGTGGGTCGCCTCGGGGGGGCTCCCGTCCCCCTGTTGAAGGACGCGGAGGATCCGGCGGTTTCTCCGGACGGGACGCGCCTGGCCTTTGCGCGGGCAGCGGGAGAGGGTTTTCTCCGGATCGGAGTGGCTTCCTTGGACTCCCCGGGGGAAGCGCGCCTCCTCTCGGACGGAAGCGGAGGGATTTGGGACCACCGCCACCCGTCCTGGTCGCCGGATGGAAGGACCCTCTGCTACGAGGATCACAACGACCTCTGGCTCCTACCCTCGGAAGGCGGCCCGGCCCGCGCCCTGACCCGGGACGATCCGCCGGACACCTTTCCCCGCTGGGCGCCCGACGGGCGTCACATCTACTTCACCTCCCTCCGGGAGGGGACCTCTGCGATCTGGAGGGTGGAGCCGGAGTCGGCACGGCTGGAGCGCATCACCCTGGGCGCCGGCCCCGAGGCCGCTTCGAGCCTGTCCCGCGACGGCCGTCGACTGGCCTACTCCACCTCCATCAACCGGGGGGCCCTCGTCCTGGTGGACCTCGCCACCGGGGAGCGAACCTCCGTCCGCCCCGGCCGTGAGGCGTATGAGCCTGACCTTTCGCCGGATGGTGCGGCCCTGGTTTTCACCGGCAACCGGGGCGGCCGCTTCGATCTCTGGCGCGTGCCCCTGACAGGGGGGCGCCCTGGGGGGGAGCCCGAGCGCCTGACGGAAACGAAGGGCAGTTGCTCCCACCCGACGTTTTCTCCCGACGGCAAGTGGATCGCGTACCACCGTCTCGAAGAAGGGGAGCGGGACGTCTGGCTCATGCCCGCCGGAGGGGGCGAACCGAGCCGGGTGAAGGGGAAGGGCTCCTCCGAGTTTCTTCCGGAGTGGTCGCCGGACGGCCGCTCCCTCGCCTTCCTGTCGGACCGTTCAGGGTCCCACGAGGTCTGGGCCGTCCCGGTGCGGGAAGGGCGGGTGGGGGATTCCTGGGAGCGCCTCACGCGGTTGGGCGTCGGCCTCTTCGGGTTCGCATGGAGCCCCGAGGGGAACGCCCTGGCCTGTGTCGCCGGAGCGGCCGGGAGCAGCGACGTCTGGCTCTGTCCGATCGGCGGCGGCGAGTCCAGGCGGCTGACCTCCGAGGCGGGCGCGCGGTTCGTCGCCTGGGACGCCCCGCGCCGTCGGATCCTCGTGACGGGCACCTGGGGCGGGGCGAAGTCCTCCATCCGGGCGGTCTCACCGGCCACGGGCGCCCAGGCGCCCGTCCCGGAAACCCGGCCTTCGGAACTCGGGGGGGAGCCGCAGGATTGCGCCGTTTCCGCCGACGGCCGCCTGCTGGTGTACTTCGAGGCGGCCGCCTCGGGGGACATTTGGGTCTTGGAGGCCGCAGACCGATCGTTCTGACGTTTCGGGACGCGCCCCCCGCCGTGCGGGGGGACGGTCCCAAGGAGGTGACCATGCCGTCCGCCGTCCTGCCCTGCAACGTGGCCGGTACGCTCTTCTTCTTTCGGGAAGCCCATCCCCCGATCGAGGACCTTCCTCTTTACCGGGCCTTGCGAGACATCCTCTTCCGCCTCGCGGAGGAGGGGAGAATGGAGGAGCCCCTGGACAAGACCGCCTCGGAGATGTTCGCGGAGTTTCTCCGGGCCGTCATGGTGACCACTCCGATTCCGAACCCCCTTCCGGGCATGCCCTTCAGTTGCTGTTCCGTTCTCGTCATACCTCCCCGTCCGGAGGGCTGAGAACGGATGGAGGTTCCGGCGACTCCCTCGGGGGCGGCATTCGAACGGGCCGGGGTCAGCGGGTCGGGGCGGTGTGCATTCCGCGGGCTCTCTCTCGCCCTGACGGCACGCTGCAACCTCAATTGTGCTTACTGCTACCAGCGCCGGGGCGCGTCCCGAGACATGGAACCGCGCGTCGCAGACTTGTCCCTGCGCGTGCTGGAGGAGCGGGGGACGCGCCCCCTTCGGCTCGAGCTGACGGGGGGCGAGCCCCTCCTGTCCTGGGAGCTCGCCCTTGCTTGCGCGAGACGATTCCGGAGCTTCGCCGACACCCAATCCGAGTGCATCCTCGCGACCAACGGCCTCCTCTTGAACGGCGCCGTCCTGGACCGACTCGAGGAATTGGACGTCACGC
>JBFLVU010000036.1:0-15869 GCA_040758175.1 Acidobacteriota bacterium
CGGAAGCCATGGCCACCCTTCCCGACCAGATCGCTCCCGTGCTCCGGAAAACCCACCGGCTCAAGCCGGGAAAGGAGAACGACTTCACGATCCAGGACCAGGCCCAACTCATGCGGTCCGAGCAGGACACCAGCCAAGCCTTTACGGTCCTCGTGGGGAGCGTGGCAGGCGTCTCCCTTTTCACGGGAGGCGTCGGCATCCTCGCCGTCATGCTGATCTCTATCCGGGAAAGGACCCGGGAGATCGGCCTTCGGAGGGCCCTTGGAGGCCGGAGGAGGGACATCCTGGGGCAGTTCCTTCTGGAGGCGGGCAGCCTCGCCGCCATGGGAGGACTCTCGGGGGGCCTGGTGGGCCTGGGGGGCACTTGGCTCACCGTGCACCTCATGCGATGGCCCCTCGTTTGGCCCTGGAGCGCCACCGCCTTTGCCCTCGGGCTGTCGGTCGCCATGGGAGTCGCCTTCGGCCTCTATCCCGCCATGAAGGCCGCCCGGCTGGAACCGGCCGTGGCCCTCCATGCCGCCGGCTGACCCCGAAGGGGGGCCGGCCCATGGAAGGAGGCCCCATGGAGGGATGGGCATCGACCTCGCCTGCTGCAGTCGAAACCTCCAGACCGGCAGCCAACCCGAGGGCTCGCGCAACCTTCCAGCCCGTACCTGCCCCGCAGTGCTCCACTCTTCCCCACACCCAGAGGAGACCATCATGAGAACGCTTCAAGCCCGGCTCCTTCCTTTCGTCCTAGCCTGCCTCGCTCCCCTCCTCGCCTGCCGAGAGGGCGGGGGAACCCGCGTCGCGGTCATCGACATGGAGCGAATCGCCTCCGAATCCGCCGCGGCGAAGGGTGCCTTCGCCGAAGTGCAGGCGCTGTCGGAGGCGGCCCAGGACCATTTGTCCGGGATGGCCCGGGAGATTCAGGCGGCAGAGGAGGCCGGGCGCATCCGGCCCGCCGACCTTGAGGCCATGAAGAGGCAGTGGATCGCGCTGAGACAGGAGGCCGAATCTCAGGTGGGAGCCCGCCGCGAGGCGGCCGCCGCGGAGATGGAAGACGTCCTTCGCCATGCCGTAGAAGAACTCGCCTCCGAGAACGGGTGGGACCTGGCTCTCCGGAAACAGGATGGGGTCGCCTGGTCCAAGAGGGAGCTCGACGTTACGGCCCCCGTGGCGAGAAGAATGGACGAGATCTGGGGCCGAACCCATAAGGACCGAGCCAGAGGGCCAGAGACCCCGTGAAACCGGGAGGTCATGGGCTCCTGTGAACCTGGGTTCCTGGGCGCGTGGGCTCGCACTTCCCGGCGGAGAAAGGCCGCCGTCGCTTCCCGGGGCGGGGCCCCTCCCTCGTTTTCTGCGGCTTGGTGTGAAGCCGTTCACGCCTCGCCTTGAAAACCGCGGGCGTCCCCACCCTTCTCATCCCCCCCACAAAGCGTCCTTTGCGGGAAGCCATTCCGAAAACGGCGCGAAGGTGACTTCACGTCGCCTGGAGCGCCAACCGTTCCGGGTGGGGGGTCAGCGGAGCGACCGAAGGGAGCGAAGCGCATAGGGGGGAGGACGGGACGGCCTCCCCCCTTGCTTCTTGGCGGAGAGGGGGGGATTCGAACCCCCGGTCCAGGTTTAAGCCCGGACAACTGCTTAGCAGGCAGTCCTGTTCGGCCACTCCAGCACCTCTCCGCGGAAAGGGTGGCCGCTTCCATTATAGGCGGGACCGAGCCTGCGCGTCAACGAAGAGGGGCTCTTGCGGCCCCTCCCGGTGGGTGGGATCCAGAAAACGCGAAGGGGGCGGGCCCAAGCCCGCCCCCTTGGGTGGCGATGAAGTGCAGGTCAGCCCTCGTTGCCCTCGTCCGGGTCGCCGGCGAGGCTCTCCTCGGGGATCGTGAGGCTGGCGCTGCGCTCCTCGAGGAGCTTCTGGACGGAAAGGTCGGCCGTCAGGTCGGTCACGAACTGGTCCCTCATGACCTCCTCGGCCACTTTCACCGTCGGGTCGTATTCCACGTTTACGTCGTGGTACGTATAGAAGCCCGTACCGGCGGGGATCAGGCGGCCCAGGATGACGTTCTCCTTGAGGCCGCGCAGGTAATCCGTGGCGCCGTTGATGGAAGCCTCGGTGAGGACCCGGGTCGTTTCCTGGAAGGAGGCCGCCGAAATCCAGCTGTCGGTGGCGAGGGCGGCCTTCGTGATGCCCAGGAGTTGGGGACGGCCCACGGCGGGGATTCCGCCCTCCTCCATGACCCGCTGGTTCTCTCGCATGAATTCGAAGCGGTCCACCTGTTGGCCGAGGAGGAATCGGCTGTCCCCCACCTCGTCCACCTTCATCCAGCGGATCATCTGCCGGGAGATGACCTCGATGTGCTTGTCGTTGATGCTGACGCCCTGAAGCCGGTAGACCTCCTGGATCTCGTTCACGAGGTACCGCTGAAGTTCCTTGATGCCCAAGACGCGAAGAATGTCGTGGGGATCCACGGCACCCTCGCAGAGCGGGTCGCCGGAGTGGACCCACTCGCCCTCGAGGACCGAAATGTGGATGCCCTTGGCCACGGCGTACTCCTTGCGCTCGCCGGTGCGAGGGTTGTCCACGAAGATCTTCCGCATTCCTCGGACGACGTCACCGTAGTGCACCTCGCCGTCGATCTCGGCGATGACGGCCGGGGTCTTTGGATGCCGCGCCTCGAAGAGCTCCACAACGCGAGGCAGACCGCCCACGATGTCCTTTGTTTTGGAGGTCTCTCGGGGGATCTTTGCGATGATCGTGCCCTGCGTGACCTTGTCCCCCTCTTTCACGATGATGTGGGCGCCGGAGGGGAGCGAGAAGGTCCGTCCGCCGGACTTCTTCCCCTCCTCCCGCAGGATGATCCGGGCCTCCCTCGTGGGGTCCTTGGACTCGATGACGACCATCTGGGTCAGCCCCGTCATCGAATCCGTCTCTTCGAGGACCGTGGTTCCGTCCACGATGTCCTTGAAGACCACGTTCCCGCTGACGTCGGCGAGGATGGGGTTGGTGTAGGGATCCCACTCCACGAGGACGGTCTTGGCCTTGACCTTGTCCCCGTCCTTGATCTTGATGTGGGCTCCGTAGGCCACGGGGTACTTCTCGCGCTCCCGGCCCTGTTCGTCCACGACGGCGACGGAGCCGTTCCGGTTGATGGCGATGAGGTCGCCCTCGGGGCTCGTGACGGTCTTCACGTTTAGGTGGCGGACGACGCCGCTGTTGCGGGCCACGTGGCTGGTTTCGACGGCCTCTTTACTCGCCGTGCCGCCGATGTGGAAGGTCCGCATGGTCAGCTGGGTCCCGGGTTCGCCGATGGACTGCGCGGCCATGACACCGATGACCTCGCCCATCTCGACCATCTGGCCGGTCGCCAGGTTCCTGCCGTAGCACTTGGCGCACACGCCGCGCTTCGTCTCGCACGTCAGCACGGACCGGATCTTCACGCGCTCGATACCCGCGTCCTGGATGGCCTGGGACTTCTCGAGGGTGATCTCCTCGTTGGCGGGAACGATCACCTCGTTGGAGTAGGGGTCGCGCACGTCGTCAAGGGCCACCCGCCCGTAAGCGCGGTCCCGGATGGGTTGGATGATGCGGCCGCCCTCCATGAGCGGGGTGATCCAGATTCCGTCGAGGGTGTGGCAGTCCTCCTCGGTGATGATGACGTCCTGGGCCACGTCCACGAGGCGCCGGGTGAGGTAGCCGGCGTCGGCGGTCTTGAGGGCCGTGTCCGCCAGGCCCTTGCGGGCGCCGTGGGAGGAGATGAAGTACTGGAGAACGTTCAGGCCCTCCCTGAAGTTCGCCGTGATCGGCTGTTCGATGATCTCGCCCGAAGGCTTGGCCATGAGGCCGCGCATGCCGGCCAGCTGACGGATCTGCTGCTTGCTGCCGCGGGCTCCCGAATCGGCCATGATGAAGATGGGGTTGAAGCCCTGCTCCGCCGCTTCGGTCTTCTTCATCTGCTTGAACATGGCGTCGGCCACCTGGTCCGTGACTCGGTTCCAGATGTCCACGACCTTGTTCTTGCGCTCGAGGTTGGTGATGGCGCCGTCGCGGTACTGCTGCTCCACGCTCTCCACCTCGTCCAGGGCGCCGTCCACCAGGGCCGTCTTCTCCTCGGGCACCTGCATGTCCTCCACGCCGAAGGAGATGCCCGCCCTCGTTGCGTAGAGGAACCCCGTCTCCTTCACGGCGTCGGCCAGGTGCACCAGGGCTTCCCGTCCGTAGTTCTGGAAGGTCCACGTGAAGAGGTCCCTCAGCCCGCCCTTCTTGAGGAGCCCGTTGATGAAGGGCACCCCCTCGGGCAGGATGTCGTTGAAGAGCACGCGCCCCGGGGTCGTTTCCAGGAGCCCGCCCTCGACGGGCTTGGGCGGCGTGTGCGAAATGTCCTGGTCGTCCGAGGCCGCGGTCAGGTCGATGACCTCGCCCGAATACCTGACTCGGACCCGGGCGTGGAGATCCACCCAGCCCGTATCCAGGGCCATGAGGACCTCCTCCACGGAGGAGAAGGCCAGCCCCTCGCCCTTGGCGCCCTTGAGCGAATGGGTCAGGTAGTAGATCCCGAGGACCACGTCCTGGGTCGGAACGATGATGGGCGAGCCGTTGGCCGGGTAGAGGAGGTTGTTGGTGGACATCATGAGCACCGACGCCTCGATCTGGGACGCCGGGCTCAGGGGCACGTGGACGGCCATCTGGTCGCCGTCGAAGTCGGCGTTGAAGGCGGTGCAGACCAAGGGGCTCAGCTTGATGGCCTTGCCCTCCACCAGGGTGGGCTCAAAGGCCTGGATGCCCAGGCGGTGAAGCGTGGGCGCACGGTTGAGCAGGACGGGGTGCTTCTGGATGATCTCGTCGAGGACGTCGTAGACGGCGGGCAGGCCGAGCTCCACCATCTCCTTGGCCTGCTTGATGGTGGGGGCGAGCCCCCTCTCCTCCAGCTTGTTGAAGATGAACGGCTTGAAGAGCTCGATGGCCATGAGCTTGGGGAGACCGCACTGGTTCAGCTTCAGCTCCGGGCCCACGACGATTACGGAGCGCCCCGAGTAGTCCACGCGCTTGCCGAGCAGGTTCTGCCTGAACCGGCCCTGCTTGCCCTTCAGCGTGTCCGAGAGGGACTTGAGGGGGCGGTTGTTGGTCCCCTTGAGGATCCTGCCTCTGCGGCCGTTGTCGAAGAGGGCGTCCACGGCCTCCTGGAGCATGCGCTTCTCGTTGCGCACGATGACGTCCGGAGCGCGCATTTCCATGAGCTTCTTGAGGCGGTTGTTCCGGTTGATGACGCGCCGGTAGAGGTCGTTCAGGTCCGACGTGGCGAAGCGGCCTCCGTCGAGCGGAACGAGGGGCCGAAGCTCGGGCGGGATCGCCGGAAGAACGTCGAGGACCATCCACTCGGGCTTGTTTCCGCTCTTGAGGAAGGATTCCACCAGCTTCAAACGCTTGTTGAGGTTGGCGCGCTTCTGGTTGTTCCCGAGGATCTTGATGTAGGAGCGAAGGAGGTTCTGCTCGCACTGGAGCCGGGTGAGCCGCTGGCCGCGGGCGAGCTGGCACGAGGCGCACTGGCAGTCCTCCGAGAAGTTCCTCAGGAGCTCCTGGAGCCCCGCCGCGCCGATCCCGGCCGTAAATCCTTCGGCCCCGTAAACGACCCGCAGGGCGTCGAGGGTCTTGTCGTACAGCAGGGCCTTGTGGCGAAGGACCGTCTGCCCGGAGAGCTCCTCGTTGTAAAAGCGCGTGTGCTCGTTGAGCTTCAGCAGCTCCTCGAAGGCGGCGGCGGTCTCCTCGTCCCCCGCCTCGTCGGCGCTCTCGTAGGTCCAGACGGCCTCCTCGATGTTCCTCAGGATGCGGTTGCGCTCTTGCGGGGAGTCGCCGGAGTGCCGGGAGAGGTAGGCCTCCTTCACTTCGTCCACGTTCACGACCACGAAGCCGGGGTCCGTGACGACCCACTGCTCGTAGTAGTTCACGCTCTCCACGTCCTTGAGCTTCATGCCGAGCATGATGGAGATGCGCGACGGGGTCCCCTTGAGGAACCAGATGTGCGAAACGGGGGCGGCGAGTTCGATGTGGCCCATCCGCTCCCGGCGGACCCGCGACTGGATGACCTCGACGCCGCACTTCTCGCAGGTGATGCCCCTGTATTTGATGCGCTTGTACTTGCCGCAGAGGCACTCCCAATCGTTCACGGGGCCGAAGATCTTCGCGCAGAAGAGGCCGTCGCGCTCGGGCTTGAAGGTCCTGTAGTTGATGGTCTCCGGCTTCGTGACTTCGCCGTGGGACCACTCACGGACCTTTTCGGGGGAGGCCAGCATCAGCTGGATCCCGCGGATCCGGTTGATGCTGAGTTTCTTTTCGAGGAAAGGTGCGCGTCTCAACTTCACACCCCCTTAGGGTCAGACGTCCGTGGACGCCGGTGCCTCTTCCGTTTCCAGGACCTTCACGTCGATGGCCAGCCCCTGGAGCTCCTTGACGAGGACGTTGAAGGACTCGGGGATTCCCGGCTCCTCCGGGTACTGGCCCTTGACGATGCTCTCGTACATCTTCGTGCGGCCGTAGACGTCGTCGGACTTGACCGTGAGGATTTCCTGAAGGATGTTCGCCGCGCCGTAGGCTTCGAGCGCCCAGACCTCCATCTCGCCGAACCGCTGGCCTCCGAACTGGGCCTTGCCGCCCAGGGGCTGCTGGGTGATGAGCGAGTAGGGGCCGATGGAGCGCGCGTGGATCTTGTCCTCCACCAGGTGGGCGAGTTTCATGATGTAGATGTAGCCCACGGTGACCTTCTGGTCCATGGGCACGCCCGTGCGTCCGTCCCGAAGGTGGATCTTGCCCTCGCCGGGAAGGCCCGCCTTGTCCAGGAGGGCCTTGATGTCGCCCTCGGTGGACCCGTCAAAGACCGGGCTGGAGACGTGGAGGCCCAGGGACTTGGCCGCCCAGCCGAGGTGGGTCTCGAGGATCTGGCCCACGTTCATGCGGCTCGGGACGCCCAGGGGGTTGAGCACGATCTGCACCGGCGTCCCATCGGGGAGGAAGGGCATGTCCTCGGCCGGGAGGATCCGGCTCACCACGCCCTTGTTTCCGTGGCGTCCGGCCATCTTGTCGCCCACCTGGACCTTGCGCTTGATGGCCACGTAGACTTTGACCATCTTGATCACGCCGGGGAGGAGCTCGTCCCCGCGTTCCAGGTTCGCGATCTTTTCCCGATACTGCTCCTCCAGGACCTCGATCTTCCGC
Source organism: Acidobacteriota bacterium (assembly GCA_040758175.1). Taxonomy (GTDB): domain Bacteria; phylum Acidobacteriota; class UBA4820; order UBA4820; family DSQY01; genus JBFLVU01. The sequence goes on from JBFLVU010000036.1 coordinate 7,190, forward strand.
CGCGTGCGATCTTCGATCTCCCGGATCCGCTGGATGGCCTCCTTGAACTTGGCCTGGATCTGGATCTTGGGGAGGAGGTCCGCGCGGATGGCGGAGAGGGGCTTGGCCTCCAGCTTCTTTCCCTTGCCGATGAGCTCCTCGCCCGTGAGGTCGTCGTAGAGAGGGTGGGACGTGACGGTCCCGTCGAGGAGGTCGGTGATCTTCTTCCGGTTCTCCTCCCGAAGGATCCGGATCTGGTCGCGGAGGTTCTTTTCCATCCGGGCCACGTAAGCCTCTTCGATGGAACGGGTGCGGGCGTCCTTCTCCACGCCCTTTCGGGTGAAGATCTTGACGTCCACGATGACGCCCGAGATTCCGGGCGGGCAGCGGAGCGAGGCATCACGGTACTCGGCGGACTTCTCGCCAAAGATGGCCCTGAGGAGCTTTTCCTCGGGGGTCATCTGGGTTTCGCCCTTGGGCGTCACCTTGCCCACAAGGATGTCGCCCGGCTTCACGTGGGCGCCGATCCGGATGATCCCGCTGTCGTCGAGATCGCGCAGGTAGGACTCGGAGATGTTCGGGATGTCCCGGGTGATCTCCTCCTTGCCCAGCTTCGTGTCCCGCGCCTCAATCTCGAGCTCCTCGATGTGGATGGACGTGAACACGTCCTCCTCCACGAGCTTCTCGCTCAGGAGGATGGCATCCTCGTAGTTGTAGCCCCGCCAGGGCATGAAGGCCACGAGCACGTTCCGGCCCAAGGCCAGCTCGCCGCCGTCGGTGCACGGTCCGTCGGCCAGGACGTCTCCCGCCTTCACCCGGTCCCCCGATTTCACGACGGGCTTCTGGTTGATGCACGTGTTCTGGTTGGACCGCTGGAACTTGGTGAGCGGGTAGACTTCGGCGCCGAAGTCGTAGAGGTCTTCGCCCTCTTCGCCCCCGGCCACGCGGACGATGATGCGGTTCGCGTCCACGACGTCCACGATGCCCCCGCGCTTGCAGACCACGGTGGACTCCGAGTCCTTGCCCACCACGATTTCCATGCCCGTGCCCACCACCGGGGCCTTGGGCCGCAGGAGCGGGACGGCCTGGCGCTGCATGTTGGAGCCCATGAGGGCGCGGTTGGCGTCGTCGTGCTCGAGGAACGGGATGAGGGCCGCGGCGATGGAGACGAGCTGCTTCGGGGAGACGTCGATGTACTGGATCTCCTCCCGCGGCGAGAGAACGAACTCCCCGGCCTTGCGCGCCTGCACCTTCTCGTTGGTGAAGCGCCCCTTTTCGTCCACGGGGGCGTTGGCTTGAGCAATGGTGTAGATGTCCTCCTCCCAGGCCGTTAGGTAGAAGGCCGTGGGGGACCCCTTGGGGGGCTGCTTTCGCGCCCTCTTGCACCGGGTGACCTCGGCCAGCAGGTCCTCCTCGACGACCACGTCCCCCAGGGAGAAGGAGCCGCCGCCCGGGAAGGTGATGACGTAGTGGTTCAGCACGCGGCCGCCCTCGACCTTCTTGTAGGGAGACTCGATGAAGCCGAACTCGTTGATGCGGGCGTAGGTGGAAAGGGAGCTGATGAGCCCGATGTTCGGCCCTTCGGGCGTCTCGATGGGGCAGAGGCGGCCGTAGTGGCTCGTGTGAACGTCCCGGACCTCGAACCCGGCCCGCTCGCGGCTCAGGCCGCCGGGGCCGAGGGCGCTCAGGCGCCGCTTGTGCGTGATCTCCGAGAGCGGGTTCGTCTGGTCCATGAACTGGCTCAGCTGGCTGGACCCGAAGAACTCCAGGATGGAGGCCACCACGGGCTTCGCGTTCAGCAGGTCCCTCGGCATGGCCGTGGCCAGGTTGTGGTACACGCTCATCTTTTCCTTGGTGGCGCGCTCCATCCGGGCCAAGCCGATGCGGATCTGGTTTTCCAGCAGTTCGCCCACGCACCGCACGCGGCGGTTCCCCAGGTGGTCGATGTCGTCAAGGGTGCCGATGTTGCTCTTGAGCTTGAGCAGGTACTCCACGATTTCGCAGTAATCCTCGAGGGTCAGGATCCGGCGGCGCTCCAGCTCCTCGGCCAGGGCCTTCTTGCTCAGACCGCGGTACTGGTCGGGGTGGAGCTTCGTGAGGAACTTGAGGGCGCCGACGCGGGAGAAGTCGTACCGCTTGTCGTCGAAGAACATCATTTCGAAGAAGCTCTTCGCGCCGGTGGGCGTGACGGGGTCTCCGGGCCGGACCTTCCGGAAGAAGTCCACGTAGGCCTCTTCCTGGTTCTTGCACACGTCCCGGGTGATGGTCTCCAGGAGGGAGGTGCCCATGTCCGTGGCCTTGGGCAGGATCACGTCCAGGGACTTCACGCCCAGGTTGGCGAGCTCGAAAAGCCGCTCGGCGGACAGGAGCTGGCCGCTCTCGCAGAGCAGCTCCCCGCTCTCGGGGTCCGCCACGTCGCGGAAGGCGTAGACCTCTGCGAACTCCTCCGTGCTGATGCGCACGGAGGTCTTCTTGGACTTCTTGAGGCGCGCGACCTGGCTGCGCCGGATCTTCTTCCCGGCCTCGACGACGGTCTCCTTGCCCTCGTTCACGTTCTCGGCGGCCACGAGGCCGGCGAGCCGATCCGAGATGCGGAGGCGCAGCGCCTCGGGCTCCAGCTCCAAGACGTCGATGGGATAGAAGCGCTGGAGGAGAGAGGTGTTCTCCCCCAGGCCCAAGGCCCGCAGAAACACGGTGGCCGGGAAACGCCGCTTCCGGTCGATCCTCACGTGGAGGACGTTCTTGGCGTCCATCTCGAGCTCGACCCAGGAGCCCCGCGCGGGGATCACCTTGCCGATGAACTCCGTCCGGTTCTCGTTCGTCTGAAAGAAGACGCCCGGGGAGCGGTGGAGCTGGCTCACGACGGCCCGCTCGGTCCCGTTGATAATGAAAGTCCCCTTCTCGGTCATGAGGGGCATGGACCCGAAGAAGACCTCCTCCTCCTTGATGTCGAGGACCGACGAGACCCCCGAAGCCTCCTTCTGGTACACCTCCAGCCGGACCCGGATCTTGAGCGGGATCCCGAAGGTCATCCCCCGCTCCTGGCATTCCTCCACGCTGGTGTGGACCCTCAGGTTGACCACGTCGTCGCAGTGGGGGCAGTGGGGGATCTGCAGGGCGTTGATCTGGCCGCAGTGCTGGCACTGCACTTCCCGCGCCTGGGTATCCGTGATGACGATGCGTCCCTTGCAGTGCGAGCAGGTCTGTCTCAGGTGCTCCAGGCCCTTCAAGGCTCCGCACCGGCATTCCCAGTCGCCCAGGGAGTAGTCCACGAAGGTGAGGGCGCACTCCCCCCGGAAGTCCCGGATCGGGAACACGGACCGGAAGGCCTCCTGGAGGCCCACGCTCTCGCGCTCCTCGGGCAGGAACTCCATCTGAAGGAACCTGCGGTAGGAATCCCGCTGCAGGTCCAGCAGATTGGGGATGGGAATGGTGGTGTGGATGCGGGAAAACTCGAGCCGCTTCCGTTTCCCGACATCAACTGTCTTGGGCATCAGGCCGTCTCCTCAAGTCCAAACCGAACGGGTCCGACATCGCGGCCCTCTACGGGCGGGGCCCACCCCGCGCTCGGAAAAGGCACACGGGCAGGGCACGCCGGGATGGCGCCCTGCCCAGAATGGACGTGGCCGGCGGAACGCTACTTGATCTCGACAGTCGCGCCCTGCTCCTCGAACTTCTTCTTGATGGCCTCGGCCTCTTCCTTGTTCACGCCTTCCTTAATGGCCTTGGGCGCACCCTCGACCAGGTCCTTCGCCTCCTTGAGCCCGAGGCTGGTGATCTCGCGGACGACCTTGATCACGTTGATCTTCTTCTCGCCCGCGTTCTTGAGAATCACGTCGAACTCGGTCTTCTCCTCCACGGGAGCCGCGGCGGCGGCGCCGGGGGCGGCCATCATGACGGGGGCGGCGGCGGCGGCGGAGACGCCCCACTTCTCTTCGAGCATCTTGCTCAGCTGGGCGGCTTCCAGCACGGTGAGGGCGCTCAGCTGTTCGACGATCACATTCAGGTCGGCCATGGGAAAACTCCTTCTTGCGGCGAAAGGCCTCGAGCTTCCTGCTCTCGGCTTGAACGACTCAACCCAGAAACCCCTTACTCGATCCGATCAACCTTCGGCCTGCTTGCCGCGCTCGGACAGGCAGACCGCCACATTCCTTCCAGGCGTCTGAAGCAGGGTGGCCAGCTTCGTGGCCGGCGCCTGCAGGAGCCCGATGAGCTGGGCCCGCACGCCGTCGAGGCCTGGGAGCAGGGAGAGGGCCATGACGCCCGGGGCGTCCACGGCCTGCCCCTCCACCACGCCGCCCTTGACCTTCAGTTTCGGGTTCTCCTTGGCGAAGGCGACGAGAACCTTCGCGAGGGGAACCGGGTCCTTCTCGGACCAGGCCAGCGCCGTCGGCCCTTCCATCCACTCGCTGGCTCCCGTGAGGCTGGTGCCCTGGGAGGCCTGGCGGAGGAGGGTGTTCTTCACGACGCGCAGGCGGCCGGAGGATTCCCGGATCCGGTCGCGCAGCTGGCTGATGTCCTTGACCTTGAGCCCCTTGAAGTCCACCAGGTAGAACGCGCCGTTCTGCTGGATGACCTCTTGGATCTCCCGGATGGTGTCCTGTTTCTCAGCCCGGTTCACGGCGTCCTCCTTAGTAACCGCTCACGTCCAGGCGGACGCTGGGGCTCATGGTGGTGGAGAGGTAGGCGCTCTTGACGTACTTGCCCTTGGCCGCCGAGGGCTTGGCCTTGAGGACGGCCTCGATGAGCGACTGGGCGTTCTCCAGGAGTTTGGCCTCTTCGAACGACTTCTTCCCCACGGGACAGTGGATGATCCCCGTCTTGTCGACTCGGAATTCGACCTTGCCCGCCTTGAGGTCCTTCACGGCCTGGGTGACGTCGAAGGTCACGGTGCCGAGCTTGGGGTTGGGCATGAGGCCACGGGGGCCGAGCACCTTGCCCAACTTTCCCACCTCTTTCATCATGTCCGGCGTGGCCACGACGGCGTCGAAATCCATCCATCCGCCTTGAATCTTGGCCACCGCCTCCTCGCCCAGAGCGAAGTCGGCGCCCGCCGCCTCGGCCTCCCGAACCTTTTCACCCTGGGCCACGACCAGCACCCGGACGCTCTTGCCCAGGCCGTGGGGGAGGACCGTCGTGCCGCGGACCATCTGGTCGGCGTACTTGGGGTCCACGCCCAGGTTCAGGGAGATCTCCACGGTCTCGTCGAAGCCCGCGAAGGCGATCTTCCGCAGAAGGTCAAGCGCCTCGGCGAGCGAGTATTCGCGCGGCTCCACCTGGGCCGCCGCCGCCTTGAATTTCTTACCTACCTTGGCCATGGCCCGATCTCCTCAGTCCACGATGTCCAGGCCCATGCTTCGGGCCGAGCCGGCGATGGTCTTGACGGCGCTTTCCAGGGTCTTGGTGTTCAGGTCGGGGAGCTTGTTCTTGGCGATCTCCTCGATCTGCTTGCGCGTCACCCTTCCCACCTTGTTCTTGTTGGGCTCCCCGGAGCCCTTGGCGAGCCCCGCGGCCTTCTTGAGGAGGTCCGAGGCCGGCGGCGTCTTGGTGATGAAGGTGAAGGAGCGGTCCGCGTACACCGTGATCACCACGGGGATGATGAACCCCTCCTGACCCTTCGTCTTGGCGTTGAACTCCTTGCAGAAACCCATGATGTTCACGCCGTGCTGACCCAGGGCCGGACCCACCGGAGGCGCCGGGTTGGCGTTTCCGGCCGGGATCTGGAGCTTTACTTCGGCAACGACTTTCTTGGCCATAGCGGGAGTTCTCCCTGCCTCACCGGCCGCGCGCGGCCGGGAGGTCCGTCACAGCTTCTCCACCTGGAGAAAATTGAGTTCCACGGGCGTGGACCGCCCGAAGATGGTCACCAGAACAGTGAGCGTGGCGTGGTCCGAGTTGACCTTGTCTACCACCCCCTGGAAGGAGGCGAAGGGACCCTCGATGATCTTGACCTTCTCGCCCGGCTCGAAGGTGTATTTCGGCTTGGGCGCCTCCGTGGCCTTCGTCATGTGGCCGAGCACCCGGTCCATCTCGTCCGGGCTGAGGGCCTCGCTGCTGACGAAACCGGTCACCTTGGGCGTGTTCACGACCACTTGGTGCGCCTCGTCGGTCATCAGCATTTGGACCAGGACGTACCCCGGGAAGAACTTCTTGGTGGAGACGTGCTTTTTCCCGTTCCGGATCTCCACCACGTTCTCGGTGGGGATCATGACCTCGCCGAAGAAGTCCTGGAGCCCGAAGGCCTCGATCCGGTTCAGGAGGCTCTCCTTCACCCGGTTTTCGAAGCCCGAATACGTGTGGATGATGTACCACTGCATCTCAGCCATCGGTTCGGCACTCACTTGAAGAGGGCGAAGAGCCGGTTCAGGGCGCTGAAGACCACCTGGTCCACCACCCACAGATAGACGCCGAAGATGGCCACGATGACGATCACCACCGCCGTGGTGTTGACCACCTCCGCGCGGCTGGGAAAGGAGGTCTTCTTCACCTCCATCCGAACGTCCTTCAGAAAGGTCGGAAACCGCTGGAACCATTCGAGAACTTTCACGGGCCGCCTCACTCGCTTCTTAGGGATATCCGGGCGCTCGGCTTCACGCTTCCGCCCGACCTGGCTCTCTTCTCCGGCTGTCCAACTCTATCCTTATCCGCCCCGGCTTCCCGGCGGCGCTTGCCTACGTTGCTGGCAGGCGAGGAGGGGCTCCCCTTTGGGCGGGCGGGGTGTCCCCTCCCGCCCAACGCTCGGCTGGGCCAAGCCCACCCTCGCGGGACAAGCTTCGATGACGCCCTCGGGCTCGGCCTCGCGGCCCACCCTCCCCTCCTGCGAAGAACCCCTTCGCCGGAAGGTCAGCGCCTTCCTCGCTCGTCCGGGCTTCTCGCCCCTCGTCACCTCGCTTTCCTTCATCGCCCCGGCCATCCGGCGGCGCTTGCCTACGTTTCTGGCAGGCGAGGAGGGGCTCGAACCCCCAACCCCCGGTTTTGGAGACCGGTGCTCTACCAGTTGAGCTACTCGCCTGCGGGGGTCTACTTCACCTCTTTGTGGGCCTGGTGGGAGCGGCAGAACGGGCAGTACTTCCGCACCTCCAGTTTCCCCTGCTGCTTCTTCTTGTTCTTCGTCGTCGTGTAGTTTCGGCGCTTGCACGCCGTGCACTGCAAATGGATGATGTCGCGCATGTCCTACTCCAGGATCTCCGTGACGGTGCCGGCGCCCACGGTCCTGCCCCCCTCGCGGATGGCGAAGCGCAGCCCCCGCTCGAGGGCGATGGGCGTGTGCAGCCCCACCTCCACGGATACATTGTCGCCGGGCATCACCATCTCCCGGTCCTGCGGCAGTTCGACCGCTCCCGTAACGTCCGTCGTCCGGAAAAAGAACTGGGGCCGGTACCCCTTGAAGAACGGCGTATGCCGGCCCCCCTCCTCTTTGGTGAGGATGTAGGCTTCGGCCTTGAACCGGCGGTGGGGCGTGATGGAACCCGGCTGGGCCACGACCTGGCCGCGCTCCACGTCTTCCTTCTTGATCCCCCTCAGGAGAAGGCCCGCGTTGTCGCCCGCCTGCCCCTCCTCGAGGATCTTGTGGAACATCTCCACGCCCGTAACCACGGTCTTCTGGGTGTCCCTCAGCCCCACCACCTCCACTTCCTGTCCCACCAGAATCCGTCCCCGCTCCACGCGGCCTGTGACCACGGTGCCCCGCCCCGAGATGCTGAAGACGTCCTCGATGGGCATGAGAAAGGTCTTGTCCACCGGCCGGGCGGGGAGGGGGATGTAGGCGTCGCAGGCGGCCATCAGGTCGAAGACGGCCTTGCATTTGGGGCAGTCGGGCCCGCCGCACCCGCACTGAAGGGCCTGGAGGGCCGAGCCCTTCACGACGGGCACCTCGTCCCCGGGAAATTCGTAGGTCGTCAGCAGGTCCCGGATCTCCATTTCCACGAGGTCCAGGAGCTCCTTGTCGTCCACCATGTCCACCTTGTTCATGAAGACGACGATGGTGGGAACCCCCACCTGGCGGGCGAGTAGGATGTGTTCGCGGGTCTGCGGCATGGGGCCGTCGGCGGCGGACACCACGAGGATGGCCCCGTCCATCTGCGCCGCGCCCGTGATCATGTTCTTCACGTAGTCGGCGTGCCCGGGGCAGTCCACGTGGGCGTAATGGCGGGTGTCCGTCTGGTACTCCACGTGGGCCGTGTTGATGGTGATGCCTCGGGCCTTCTCTTCCGGTGCCTTGTCGATCTGGTCGTAGGCAGTGAAGCTGGCGAGACCCCGGTTGGCGAGCACCTTGGTGATGGCGGCCGTGAGCGTGGTCTTCCCGTGGTCCACGTGGCCGATGGTGCCCACGTTGACGTGAGGCTTGGTCCGCTGGAATTTTTCCTTGGACATGCCCGCTTCTCCGCCGATGTCATTCGACCCAAAGGACCCTCCGTCGCCGCGACGGCCCGGTCCCGTGTACGATCTTGAATGGAGCCCGCGACCAGAATTGAACTGGTGACCTCGTCCTTACCAAGGACGCGCTCTACCGACTGAGCTACGCGGGCCCTCGTGCCGTTCGTAGGCGAGTCCGTGAGCAGGCCGGCACGGAAGATTCTCTTGATCTGCCGCCCGGCTCGCTCTCTCCCCTACTCACCGACTGACTCTCCTACTTGGGTATTGGAGCGGGCGACGGGATTCGAACCTACGGTCGCTAGGGGCCACGCGAGCGGCGGAGTAC
>JBFLVU010000037.1:0-15853 GCA_040758175.1 Acidobacteriota bacterium
TCCGCGCCGTGGCGCTCCGGGGAATTCTGGATTCGTGGGCCTGGGTCGCGTTCTTCGTGGCCGCCTCGCTTCCGGTTTCCGCCAGGAGGGAGGCCTTCCCGAAATGGGCCGGGTTCCTGGCCCTCTCGGCCGCTTTGACGGTTCCGGTGAGCCTGGCGGCCTTCTTCTTCGGCACCGACTTCCGACGCAGCCTGCTCGTATCCAAGGCGGCCGCGGGAACGGTCAACGCCCACGGCTTCTTCTCTCACCACCTCACCTACGCGGGGGTGATGGCCACCGTGGTTCTGGTAACCGGCGCGTTGGCCCTGTACGGCCGGGGGCGCCGGTGGCCCTGGTGGGTGGGTTCGGCGGCGGCGGGGGTTGGCCTGGTGGCGAGCCTTGCCCGGACCTACTGGGTGGGACTCCTTCCCTCGGCCATCATCCTGCTCTGGAGAAAAGGGTGGAAGATCATCGCCGGGGCCGCCTTGGCCGGCGCCCTCGCGGGCGGAGCGCTCCTTACAGCGGGCCCCGAGGGGCTGAGGCGGCGGGTGGAGAGTCTTTGGGACATGAGTAACGCCAGCAACGTGGAGCGGCTTTACCTCTGGAGGTCCGGTCTGGACATGTGGAAGGCGAGGCCCGTCGCTGGGTGGGGCCCCAACGTTTACGAGCGAGCGGCGGGCCCGTTCAAAGCGCCCTACGCAGGAAACATCCATTACCCGGACCACGAGGGCTTTCGGTCCCGCAGCCACTGCCACAACTTGTACATCATGACCGCCGTCCAGACGGGGGCCGTCGGCCTCCTTCTCCTGCTGGCCTTCATCGTCCTGGCGTTTCGAGAGATCGGCCGACAGCAGGTGACGAGTCTCCGCGTCGGCGCCACGGCGGCCCTGGCGGCGTTCCTGGTTGGCGGAATTTTCGAATTCAACGGAGGGGACGCGGAGGTGGCCACGCTTCTGTTCTTCCTCGTGGGCCTGGCGCTGGGGCGGGAGGAACCCGCCCCGGGAGTGCAGGGGAAAGACCCCTGAGCCTCGGGGACAGGCCGGGCGATCCGGCCACGGTGGAACCATGCTCCTGAGCGGCGAAGCCTTCGTTCTCGTCCGCCACCCCCTTACGGAATCCTCTTGGATCGTGAGCCTGTTTATGCGGGAGCACGGCCTTGTCCGCGCGGTGGCCAGGGGTGCGCGGAAAGCCAGGAGCGGGGGCCGGGGCACCCTCGAGCCCATGACAAGGATCCAGGCGGAGGTCTCCCTTCGCGAGGGAAAGGATCTAGGGCAGGTCCGTCGCGCGGAACTCCTGTCCGGCGCCATGGACCTATTCGAGGACTGGCCGAGAGCAGAGGTCCTTCTGGGCATATGCGAAATCCTGGAACGCGGGCTTCCGGCCCAGAGCCCCGAGGAGGAGACCTTCCGGCTCGTGTCCGTCCTCCAGGGTTCACTTCGGGAAGGTCTGGACCCGGCGCTGGGTTGGCTGTACTTCATCCTGTGGTTCTCCCGCCTCCACGGGCACCTCGCCCGCCCGAAGGCCTCCCCGGAGCCGGATGGGGAGGAGGACCTCCTGCTTTCGGCCTGCCTTCGAAGCCCTCCCGGGGAGCTCAAGGAGCTGTCGTTCTCCCGCTCGTCGGCGGTCCGGCTCGCCCGGCGGCTGGAAAAGGGGATCACGGACTACCTGGGTGCGCCCCTGCGCTCCGCCCCGTCGCTCCAGGGGAGGTGACCGGAGAGAAGAGGGGGATCGCCAGGCGGGGAGAGCGAAGGCGGAGAGGCAACGGCTTCAACATCCCCGTCCCCGAAGGCCCGCCCCCTGCCCGGTTGGTGTACAATGCGGCTTCGCGACGATTCCGGAGGACGCCTTGCTCACCATTCAAGACCTCATCGAGAAGATGAAGCACTTCTGGGCCGGGGAGGGGTGCCTCATCGCCGAGCCCTACGACCTCGAAAAGGGCGCGGGGACCATGAACCCCGAGACCTTCCTGCGGGTCCTGGGCCCGAAACCCTACGCCAGCGCCTACGTGGAGCCGTGCCGCCGCCCGAGAGACGGCCGCTACGGCGAGAATCCCCAGCGCGTGGAAAAGCACCACCAGTTCCAGGTCATCATGAAGCCCAGCCCCGACGACATTCAGGAGCGGTACCTCCGGAGCCTGGAGGCCTTCGGCATCGTCCTCGAGGACCACGATTTGAAATTCGAGGAGGACAACTGGGAGGCGCCCACGCTGGGGGCATGGGGCGTGGGCTGGCAGGTCATGCTGGACGGGACCGAGATCACTCAGTTCACGTACTTCCAACAGGCGGGCGGCTTCGAATTGAAGCCCGTGACCGTGGAGATCACCTACGGCATCGAGCGCCTCTGTATGTTCCTCAACGGTATCGGGGACATTTACGACCTACCGTGGAACGAGCGTTTCACGTACGGGGACATGCGGCGCGTGGCCGCGCGCCAGTTTTCCGTCTTCGACTTCGAAGAGGCGCGGACGGACCTTACGGCGAGGTGGTTCGAGGAGTTCGAGGCGGAGAGCCGCCGGCTCGTGGAGGCTGGGCTCTACCTTCCGGCCTACGATTTCTGCCTCAAGGCCAGCCACGCCTTCAACATCCTGGACGCCCGCGGGGCCATCTCCGTCGCGGCCCGGGCCGACTACATCAAGCGCGTGAGGCGCCTGGCCTGCGCCTGCGCGGAGGCCTACCTCCTTCACACGGAGGGGGGGAAGGAGGCGGCCCGTGGCTGACTTTCTCCTGGAGATCGGCACGGAGGAGATCCCGGCGGGGATGATCCGCGGGCTATCGGAAGCCCTCTCCCGGGCGGTGAGCGAGGGCCTCGGGTCCTTGGGACTGGAGGCGGCGCGCCAGCAGAGCTTCGCTGCGCCCAGGCGCATCGGATTCCTTCTGGAGGGTCTCCCGGAACGGCAGGAGGACCGGGAGGAAACGGTGGCGGGGCCGCCCCTTTCGGCGGCCCGGGACGCCTCCGGGGCCTGGACGAAGGCCGCCGAAGGCTTCGCCCGCAAACAGGGCGTGGAGGTGAAAGACCTGCGGGAGGTCGCGGGTCTGAAGGGCCCCTGCGTCGGGTTCGCGCGCCACATCCCGGGGCGGCCCTCCGCCGAGGTCCTGGCGGAGATCGTCCCGCGGGCGGTGGACGGCCTGCACCTTCCCAAGGCCATGCGATGGGGGGAGGGGACCGAGGTCTTCGTGCGGCCCGTGCGGTGGGTCGTGGCCCTTCTCGACGACCGGGTCGTCCCGCTGACGATCAAAGGGATTGAGGCGGGGCGCACGAGCCGGGGCCACCGGATCCACGCCAACGGTCCGGTGGAGATCGGCCGGGCGCGCGAGTATTTCGACGTCCTCAGGGATGCCTTGGTCGTGGCCGAGTCGGAGGAGAGGATCCGCAAGCTGGAGGGCGATCTGCGGGCGGCCGCGGAGGGCTTGCAAGGTCGTCTGGTTCCGGATCCCGACCTTGTGGCCAAGATGTCCTTCCTCTGTGAGTTCCCGTCCGTCGTCTCGGGTCGGATCCCGGAAGAGTTCCTCACCCTTCCCACGGAGGTCCTCGTCGCCTGCCTGAGGGAGCACCAGAACTTCTTCGTCGTTCGTGATGCCCGTGGGGATGCCCTCCCGCACTTCCTTGCCGTGATAGATGCTCCGTCCGATTCGAAGGGATTCATCCGGACCGGTCTCGAGAACGTCTCCCGCTCTCGCCTGTCGGATGCCCGGTTCTTTTACGACCACGACGCGAGGGTGCCGCTGGAGGACCGTCTGGAAGCTCTCCAGGGTGTCGTTTTTCACCCCAAGTTGGGGACTTATCACGACAAGGCCCTGCGGACGGAGACCCTGGCCCTCGCTCTAGCGGAGATCGTTGGGGCCGACGCATCGGAGGCCGGATGGGCAGGTCGCCACGCCAAGTGCGACCTCGTCTCGCTCCTGGTCCAGGAAAAGGAATTCACGGCTCTGCAGGGCGTAGCCGGGGGGCTTTTCGCGAAGGCCCAAGGACGCCCCGAGGGCGTATGGCAGGCTATTTACGACCACTACCGCCCACTCTCCGCCGAAGATGCGCTCCCCCGAGGAGCCCTTGGCGCGGTCGTGGCGCTGGCCGACAAGCTGGACACCCTCCGAGAGATGTTCGGAATCGGCCAAGCCCCCACGGGGTCCAAAGACCCCTTTGCCTTGCGAAGAGGCGCCGTCGGGGTCATGCGGATCCTGTGTGAGCACCCTCTGGTGAAACCCTTTGACCTGATTGCCCTTCTGGATTCCACGGGTCCGGTTCCGGAGGGGCTCGTGGATTTCCTGGAAGGACGCCTCCGATTCCTCTGGGAAGCGAAGGGCTATCCTTACGACGAGATCAATGCAGTGCTTGAATTTGGCGTAGCCAAGGGGGCATCCCCACGGCTTCTCGACTTGAAGATCCGCGACCTCCATACGGTCCGGGAGCAGTTCGCGGAGGACTTCGACCACCTAGCGGTGGCCTTCAAGCGCGCCAAGAACATCCTGAAGGGGACACCCGAGGTCGGCCTCAATCCGTCCCTCTTTCTTCCTCCCGAGGAGAAGGAGGGCGCTGGGGAGCGGGCCTTGCACGAGGCGGTGGAAGCCGTGCGCCAGGAGGCCCTGGACCTCTTCGCAGAAGGTCGGTACGCCGAAGGGCTCCAAAGGCTCGCGACGGTTCGGCCGGCCGTTGACCGCTTCTTCGACGACGTTCTCGTCATGTGCGACCCCGAAGGGAAGGACCCCGCGCGGACGGCCCTGCAGAACAACCGCCTCGCGCTCCTGAGGGAGCTCGTGGCCCTGTTCGACCGCGTGGCGGACTTCTCACAAATCGTGCCGAGGGAGGCCCGCTGACGGGAGGCGGGCCGCGGGAGGCGGACCGAATCGTCGAAGCCGGCGGAAGGGGACCGCAGGGAGGGGCCTGCCGTGCAGCCGCTGACCAACCTGCTCTACAACCTGGGCTGGGACCTGACGGGGTGGACGGCGCTCCTATTCGCATCCGAGGTCCTGGCCCTCTTCACGATTCCATCCGTGCTCCTCCAGAGGCGGGGACAGCCCCTCGCGGCTCTTGCCTGGACCCTTGGCCTCGTGGCCGCGCCCATCCTGGGGGTGCTGGTCTGGTGGCTCATCGGACGCACTCACCTAAGGCGGAAAAGGAGGAAGCGCACCAAGGTCCACTTCGAGATCCGGGAGGGTTTCGCCAACCTGAGGCCCGAGGTGGAGCCGGAAGCGGCGGCCGCACTCGATGCCCTCCTGCCCTTGCGCCGGATTCCCCTGGGCCAGGAGGCGGGGGTCTTCCCGGCGGTGGCTGCGAGGGGCGTGGACGCCCTTCAGGACGGGGAGGCCACATACGCCGCCCTGGAGGAGATCATCGCCGGGGCCCGCCACCACCTCCACCTCCTCTTCTACACATGGCAGGCGGATGGCATGGGGGCGAAGTTCCGCGATCTCCTCGCGGCGAAGGCGAGGAGCGGAGTGCAGGTGCGCCTCCTGCTCGACGCCATGGGCAGTTCGAGGGCCCTGGGCCGGTTCATGGATCCCCTCCGGCGGGCAGGGGGGCGAGTAATCCCCTTCGCGCCCACGAAGTTTCTCCGGCGCTCCCTCTCCATCAATTTCCGGAACCACCGGAAGGTCCTCATCGCCGACGGGCTCCGGGCGTACGCCGGGGGCCTGAACATCGGGGAAGAGTACACCCGGCACTGGAGGGACCTGGGGCTTCTCGTGGAAGGCCCCGTGGTCGCTCACCTCCAGGAAATCTTCGCCGACGACTGGTGCTTCGCCACGGGCAAAGCCCTCGTGGAGCGGGACTTCGTTCCGCCCCAGTACCTCTCCGGGAAGGCGGAGGCCGTCTGCCGGCTCATCGCGGGCGGACCCGACGCCGCGTACAACGCGACCCACGACGCGTTCTTCGTCGCCGCCACGCAGGCCAGGAGGCGCATCTGGATTTGCACTCCCTACCTTGCTCCCGACCAGGCGATCCAGACGGCGCTGCGGACCGCCGTGTACAGGGGGGTGGACGTGCGCGTGCTCGTGCCGGCCATCTCGGACGTCCGGCTCGCCCAGATCGCGGGGAGATCCTACTACCCGGCCCTGCTTGAGTCCGGCATCCGGGTGTACGAATTCCTACCTTCTGTGCTCCACACGAAGCTCTGGCTCTTCGACGACGAACTCTCTGTGGCGGGAAGCGCCAACCTGGACAACCGCTCCTTCCGGTTGAATTTCGAGGTGAGCTGCTTCGTGCAGAGCGGGCGCTTGAACGCGGTCCTGTCTGGGGCCTTCGCCGCCGACCTCGCCCTCAGCCGCGAGGTCACCGGAGGCGATGTGCGCCGGACGGGACGCTTTCAACAGCTGCAGGAGGCCGCCATGAACCTCCTCAGCCCGCTGCTCTGAGTCCCGCCCTATCCTCATGCGAAAGTCCCCCCGTGGGCGCCTGAAGACGAACCCCACCGCCTACGTGATGAGCGGCCCATGGGCGCCGGTGCCGCGCCTGTGGAGACGCCGTCGGGCGCGTCAGAATGTGGCAATACAAGACCCGACCCCAAGTGAAGATTTGACAAACGTGACGATAAGTATAATATTACTCTAGAAGTAACATTCCCCTGCGGGGAGGCCATGATCGGAATCGGAAAGCAGACGGACTACGCGGCGCGGATCGTCCTGCACCTGGCGAGCCTCGAGCCCGGAGCCCGCGTGACGGCCGGCGAGATCGCGCGCAAGCGCCTCATCCCCCCGGCCCTCATCCGACGGATCGTGAGCCGCCTCTCCTCGGCGGGCATCCTCAAGACGGCGCGCGGAAGCGGCGGAGGGATCGCCCTCGCCCGGCCGGCCCGGAAGGTCAGCCTCAGGGAAGTCGTCGAAGCCATGGAAGGGGAAGTGGCCCTCAACGGCTGCGTGGTGAAACCGGGGGACTGCCCCCTGTCGGACCTCTGCCCCGTTCAGCGGGCGTGGTGCCGGGCCAGCCGCCAGCTGGCCTCGGCCCTGGGCCGGATCCGTTTTTCGGACCTGGCCGCCTCCATGACCCCCAAGGCCTCGGGGGGTAAGCCTCCAGCCGGTAGGGGGCGCCGAGGCGAGGAGGAATCGATGTCGTGAGCCGGCGCCGCCGGGGCGCCGGAAGGGATCAGGGGACGGTACCCTCCGAAGGGAGGCGCGGTTTCCGGGGAGGTGTGAATGGATGGACTGTTGCTGGCGCGGATCCAGTTCGCCTGGACGGTGGCTTTCCACTACATCTTTCCCCCCATGACCATCGGGCTGGGTCTCCTGCTCGTGGTCATGGAGGGAATGTACCTGAAGACGAAGAAGCCCCTGTACCATGCCATGACGCGCTTCTGGGTGCGGGTCTTCGGGCTCATCTTCGCGGTGGGGGTGGCCTCGGGGATCGTCATGGAGTTCCAGTTCGGCACGAACTGGTCCACCTATTCCCGCTACGTGGGCGACGTCTTCGGAAGCGCGCTCGCGGCCGAGGGCATCTTCGCCTTCTTCCTCGAATCCGGGTTCCTCGCCATCCTCCTTTTCGGATGGGACAAGGTGAGCCCCCGGATGCACTTCTTCTCCACGGTCATGGTTTCCCTCGGCTCCATGTTCAGCGCCGTGTGGATCATCGTCGCCAACTCCTGGCAGCAGACGCCGGCCGGATTCCACGTCGTGGGCGAGGGGGCCATGGCCCGCGCGGAGGTCACGGATTTCTGGCAGGTCGTCTTCAACCCCTCCACGGTGGACCGCCTCGTCCACGTGCTCATCGCCGCCTTCCTGACGGGGTCCTTCTTCGTCCTGTCCGTCTCCGCTTTTTACCTGCTGAAAAAGCGCCACGTCGAGTTTGCCAAAGCCTCCATGCGAATCGCCCTCGTCTTGGCCATCACGGCGTCCCTGGCGCAACTTGTGTCGGGCCACTCGAGCGCCCAGGTCGTGGCCGAACACCAGCCCGCCAAGCTGGCCGCCTTCGAGGGGCTTTATCCCGAGACGTCTGAAGGGGCCCCGTTGACCCTCTTCGGGTGGGTGGACGAGAAGGAGGAGAAGGTGAAGTTCGGCGTGGCCGTGCCCGGTCTCCTCAGCCTTCTCATCCATGGGAATTCGGGTGCCCCCGTGACGGGCCTGCGGTCCTTCCGGCCGGAGGACCGGCCCCCGGTGAACCTCGTCTTCCAGAGCTACCACGCCATGGTCGCCATCGGAATGGCGATCCTCCTCCTCAGCCTCGCGTCTGCCCTGTACTGGTGGCGGGGCAAGCTCTTCGAGACGCGGTGGCTCCTCTGGGCTTGGGTGGGCGCCGTCGTCCTCCCGCACCTGGCTAACCAGCTCGGCTGGATGTCCGCGGAAGTGGGGCGCCAGCCGTGGATCGTGCAGGGGCTTCTGAGGACGAGCGAGGGACTCTCGAAGGTCGTCTCCGCCGGAGAGACCCTCACCTCCCTCATCCTCTTCACGCTCGTTTACGTTCTCTTGTTTGTCCTTTTCATCTACCTCCTGGACCACAAGATCAAGGAAGGCCCCGTGGAGGCAGGGCCCGAGAAGGGGGGGCACCGGGCATGAGCCTCGACCTGAATGTCGTCTGGTACGTCCTGGTGGGCGTGCTCCTTACCGGCTACGCGATCCTCGACGGCTTCGACCTGGGCGTCGGCGCCCTGCACCTTTTCACGAAGACCGACGAGGAGCGCCGGCTCGCCATCAACTCCATCGGCCCGGTCTGGGACGGCAACGAGGTCTGGCTCGTCACCGGAGGGGGCGCGCTCTTCGCCGCGTTTCCCCACGTGTACGCCACGATCTTCTCCGGTTTCTACCTGGCCCTCGTCCTGCTCCTCTTCGGGCTCATCTTCCGGGCCGTGGCCATCGAGTTTCGGAGCAAGCAGCCGATGGGATGGTGGCGGCAGATGTGGGACGTCTCCTTCAGCGTTTCCAGCATCGTCTCCGCCCTCCTCCTCGGCGTGGCCCTCGGAAACGTGGCCTGGGGAATCCCGCTCGCCCCGGATCACGAGTTCGCCGGAACCTTCCTCGGGCTGCTCCATCCCTACGCGCTCCTGGTGGGCTTCACCACCGTGGCCCTTTTCATGATGCACGGCTCCATCTACCTGACGCTGAAGACCGAGGGCGCCCTCCACGACAAGGTGCGGTCCTGGATCAACAACACGATCATCTTTTTCATCATCTGCTACGCCACCACCACCATGGCCACGCTCCTTTACGTGCCCCACATGGTGGCCATCTTCAAGGATCACCCGGCGCTCTTCGTGGTGGCCCTGGCGAACATGCTCGCCGTGGCCAACATCCCCAGGGAGATCTATCACGGGCGGGACTTCAACGCGTTCCTCTCCTCCTGCGCGGCGATGGCGGCCCTCATGGCCCTCTTCGGGCTCGGCATGCTCCCCAATCTCGTGTACTCGAATCCGAATCCCGATCTCAGCCTGACGATCTACAACGCGGCCTCTTCGCAGAAGACGCTCGGTATCATGCTCGTCATCGCGCTCATCGGCGTCCCCCTGGTGCTTGCGTACACAGCGAGCATCTATTGGGTGTTCCGGGGAAAGGTGAAGCTGGAGGCCCACTCCTACTGAGGCCCACCGCCGAGCGCGACGGTTCCGAACCAAGGAGGGCGGGGCGGGCTTCGGCCCGCCCCGCCGCGGTCCGGTGTAGAATGGCCCCACGGAGAGGGGAATGGTGGAGCCGATCCAATCCGTGGCGGCGGCGCTGGAGCCCATCGAGCTGTGGGACGCCTTCGCCGCGGGCGTCTACTTCTTCTTCGGCGTCATCCACCTGGACCTATGGCTGAGGCGGCGGGATCGCCTCGCGCACCTCTGGCTGGCGGGCGCCAGCGCCTCGGCCCTGTTGGTGGACCTCACCGGCATGGCCGGCCGGAGGTGGATGGACCTCGGCGGTACGTGGCTGGGAGCCCTGAATACGCTCGGGGTGGCCCTCGCTACTTGCTTCCTCTTCGAACTCGTATCGTCCCTGAATCGCAATCCGGAGGGCCGTCTCGCGAGAGCCCTCCAGGCGTTCGTGCTCGCACTGGCTCCCGTGTCGGCCCTCCTGCTTCCGCCCCTGTTTCCCGCCGTCCTTCTCGGCTGTTTCTGCCTCCTCGTTTGGGCCATGGTCCGGGCCTTCGGGGCCTCGCGCGAGGGAGACCGCGAATCGGGAATGGTGGCCAGGGGATTCGTGGTCCTCACACTCTGCCTAGTGGGCGACATCCTCCAGGAACTGCGAATCGTATCCCTGCCGAGCGGACTTCCCGCCCTCGGGTTCATCGTGCTGTTCCTGGCCTCGGCACGCTCCCTCAACGACCGGTTCGGACGGGAGGAGGAGGCCTCCCGCACGGATTCGCTCACGGGTCTGAGGAACCGGCGCGGCTTCCTGGAGGCCTGCGACGGAGCTGTGGTTCGGAGCCGCCGAACCCGTGAGCCTCTCTCGGTGGTCTTGGCCGACATTGATCACTTCAAAAAGGTCAACGACGCCTTCGGCCATGCGGCGGGGGATGAGATCCTTCGGGGCCTGGCGGGCATGCTCCGCAGGTCGGTCCGGGGGCAGGACGTGGTGGCCCGGTGGGGCGGGGAGGAGTTTCTCCTCCTGTTGCCCGGCACCGGGGGCGAGGGCGCGCTGAAGGTGGCCGAGATGTTGCGCGAGAGGGCGTCCCAGTTCGTTCACGCCCAAGGCGGCGCTCCTGTTTCGGTGACCCTCTCCTTCGGGGTCGCGGAGCACGAGGCGGGACGCGACATCGAGGAGACCATCGCCCGGGCCGACGGAGCCCTCTACCGCGCCAAGGAGGCCGGCAGAAACCGCGTGGAAAAGGCCTGAGGGCCCGCGGCGGGCGAGGGGGCCGCGCGCTCAGGGAGCGCGCAGCAACGAGTTCCCCCAAGCCGGGCCGGTAGCCCTTGCGACCCGAGAGGGCCCTCTCAACCGCCGGTCAGTTCTTCTTTGATTTCTTCGCGGCCGGGGCGCCCTTGTGGACGACGCGGACGGTCTCGCGCGCGATCATGAGTTCCTCGTTGGTGGGCACCACCAGGACGTCCACCTTGCTCGTGCTCGAAGAGATGACCTTCTCCCGGTCGGGGGAGGCGTTCTTCTTCGGATCGAGCGCGATCCCGAGATAGTCCAGGTTGGAGCAAGCGACCTCGCGGACCCGGGCGTCGTTCTCGCCGATCCCCGCCGTGAAGACGATGGCGTCCACCCCGTTCATGGAGGCGGCGTAGGTGCCGATGTACTTTCGAATGCGATAGCAGAACATCTTGAAGGCCATTTCGGCGCGTTCGTTGCCCTCGGACATGGCCTTGTGGATGTCCCGCATGTCGTGGCTGACGCCCGAGACGCCGAGGAGGCCGCTCTTCTTGTTGAGGGTCGCCACGACGCCTTCGGCGTCCGTCTTCTCCACCTCGGCCATGTAAGGGATCAGGGCCGGATCGATATCGCCCGACCGCTGACCCATCATGAGGCCGTTGAGGGGCGTGAGGCCCATGGAGGTCTCGAGGGATTTCCCGTTCTGGATGGCCGTGATGGAGCACCCGTTTCCGAGGTGGGCCGTGATCATTCGGAGGGATTCGAGGGGCTTTCCGAGGATCTCCGCGGCCCGGTGGGCCACGAACTGGTGGGACGTTCCGTGGAAGCCGTACCGGCGCACGCCGTGGCGCTCGTAGTACTCGTAGGGAATGGCGTACAAGAAGACGTGTTTGGGCATGGTCTGGTGAAAGGCCGTGTCGAAGACCGCCACCTGGGGCACGGTGGGGCACAGCTTCTGGCAGGCCTCGATCCCCATGAGGTTGAGCGGGTTGTGGAGGGGCGCGAAGCGGATGCAGTCGCGGATCGCGTCCACCACCTTCGTCTCGAGGAGGGCGGACTCGTGAAACTGCTCGCCCCCGTGGACGACCCGGTGACCGATGGCGACGATCTCGCCCACGTCCTTGAGGACACCGTACTCCTTGTCCGTGAGCGCGCTGAACATGTCGCTCACGGCCACGGCGTGGTTCGGGATGCCCGACCGGATCGTGATCTTTCCGACGCCCACAGATTCGTGTTTGAGGCTCGCCGCCTCGGAGCCGATCCGTTCCACCAGGCCCTTGGCGGCGATCTTCTCGTGGTCCATGTCGAAGAGCTGGTACTTGAGGGAGGAACTTCCGCAATTGATGACCAGAGTGTTCATCTGTCGTCTCCGTCGGTCCCCCATGGGGCCCGTGTGAGTGATGGGGCCTCGTACACCCCGACCGGGTTCGTTATCCGAGGGCCTGGGCCCCGGTGAGGGCGGCCACGTTCACGATGTCCGAGACCTTGCAGCCCCTGGAAAGGTCGTTGGCGGGCTTGGCCAGGCCCTGCAGAACGGGGCCGATGGCCTCGGCCCCGCCGAGGCGCTCCACGGCCTTGTAGCAGATGTTCCCCGCGTTCAAGTCCGGGAAGACGAGGACGTTGGCCCGTCCCGCCACGGGGCTGCCCGGCGCTTTCCGCTCCCCCACGGTGGGGATGAGGGCCGCGTCCATTTGGAGTTCGCCATCCACGGCCAGATCGGGACGCCGCTCTCGAACGATTTCCAGGGCCTTGCGGATCCGGTCGATGTTCTCGTGCTCCGCGCTTCCCCGCGTCGAGAAGGAAAGGAGGGCCACCTTCGGGTCCATGTCGCAGAAGGCCTTGGCGCTGTGGGCCGAGGCGACGGCGATGTCGGCGAGCTGTTCGGCGTTGGGGAACGGAATGGCCGCGCAATCTGCGAAGATCATGAGGCCTTCCTGGCCGAAATTCGGGTCGGGGTGGATCATGATGAAGCACGAGGACACGGATTTGATCCCGGGCGCGCATCCGAGGACCTGGATCGCCGCACGCATGACGAGGGCCGTGGTGTTGAATGCCCCGCTGACGCACCCCTGGGCGTGCCCACGGCGGACCATGAAATCGCCGAAAAAGACGTTGTCCGACACGGCCTCGCGTGCCTGTTCCGGCGTCATGCCCTTGGCCTTCCGCATGCCGTGGAACTCCGCCGCGAACTCCTCCAGCCAGGGGGAAGCGCAGGGATCCAGGACCTTGACCCCTTCGATTCCGGGGGCGCCAGGGCCGAGGGCCTCTTCCACCTGTCGCGGGGTGGCGAGGAGGGTCACCTCCGCGAATCCTTCGCGGGACACCTCGACGGCGGCCTGGACCATGCGCTTGTCCATGCCTTCGGAGAGCACGATATGCGGCCTCCGGGCTTTTACCTTGGCCTTGATCCGATCCATCACGTGCATGGTGTTCCTCCTGAAGCCCGCTCCGGCGGCATCCGCCCCGTAACCTCCCTCGGAAGGCCGGGCCGGTGTGGGTCCTCCGGAGCGTGGGCGCGAGACGTGTTCGGGTGGGCGGGCTTGTGTTCTCTTGCGGCTCCTGTTCGTCGGCGCCCGGGGCGGGCCGCCGCCAGGTGGGGGATTATACTCTGATCGTTCCCAGGAGAAGCGGAACAATCCGAGCCATGAGGGTCCTAGGGGCAATTCACCCGGAAAAGGGGAGGCGTGTAGGTGCGCACTCACTCCCGTTCGAAGGGATGCCCTTCGGCGTGGAAGTCGGGAAGGTAGTGGGGGGCGCTCCGCAGTTCCTGGACGTAGCCCTCCTCCAGCCCTGCCTTTTCAAGCGCATCCAGAACGCGAGCGTATTCTCCTTCGTGAAGGGCGCGGGATAGGAGGGGATGACCCACCGCCCTGTGGCGCGGAAAATACTGGGCGAGAAGGCTCACGGCCACGCCCTTCCCCAAGGCCCCCGCCAGGAACCGGAGAACTTCGGCGGACTGGGACAGGCGGTTGGGAAGGACCAGATGGCGAACCAGCAGCCCCCGCCTGGCCAGACCGTCGCCGTCCATCTCCAATGGCCCCACCTGCCGCCACATCTCGGTCAGCGCCGCCTGGGCGTTCGGGACGTACCCGACGGCGTCCGAAAGTTCCCTGGCCACGGTTTCGTCGAAGTACTTCATGTCGGGCATGTAGACGTCCACGATTCCCTCGAGGAGCGCGAGGGTCGAGGCGGAGTCGTAGCCGCCCGAGTTGTACACGATCGGAATCCTTAGGCCGCGGCGGGCGGCGAGGGCCAGTGCCTCCACCGCCTGGGGAGCGACGTGGCTGGGGCTCACCCAATTAAGGTTATGCACTCCCTGGTCCTGAAGTTCGAGGTAGATCCCGGCCAGCTCCTCCGCCGCAAGGGCGCCGTCTCCCGGGCGCCAGTCCTGGCTGATCTGGGAGTTCTGGCAAAAGAGGCAGGCCAGGTTGCAGTGGGCGAAGAAAACGGTCCCTGAGCCGCGGCTCCCGCTGATGCAGGGCTCTTCCCCCCGGTGGACGCAGTGGGAGGCCACTTCCGCCCGGCGCCCGGTGCGGCAGACGGCCCGCCGGTCCAGGTGGCGCTTCACGCGGCAGTTACGAGGGCAAACGCGGCATTCGACCAGCAGGTCGAGGAGGGCCTCCACGCGGCGGTCCAACTCGCCCGATTCCAGAAGGCCCAGGTACGAGGGAAAGGGTTTCGGGGTCAATGGATCGCTCTCGCAAAAGGGGTCGCGGAGGCCCGTCCCGGGGGTCCGGGATCCCGAGTCTTCCTTCAGCTTCCTCACGTCGCCGAGTCTCCTCCTTGCTCCTCAGGGCCGAAGCCTCCCGCCGGAATGCGATGGGTTCCGATCCTATCCATTGTGGCGTTGAAGTCCGCCACGATCGTCCGAAGGATGTCCCTCACGGGTCCGCGGGTGCGGACCAGGCCCGCCACCTGGCCCATCATGACCGAGCCGCGGGTGACGTCCCCCTCCATGACCGCCGCGCGCAATCGGCCCACGGCGAGACCTTCGATTTCCTCCCAAGGGGCTCCTTGGGCCTCCATATCGTGAAATTCCTGGGTCAGCATGTTCTTGAGGGCGCGGACGGGCTTGCTGATGGAGCGGCCCGTGACGGCCGTGGAGCGGTCCGAGGCCTTGAGGACGGCCTGCTTGTAGTTTTCGTGCGCCCGGGATTCGTCGGCCACGACGAGGGCCGTTCCCAACTGGATCCCCTGCGCGCCGAGTGCGAAAGCCGCCGCCATCCCGCGGCCGTCGGCCACTCCGCCGGCGGCGATGACGGGGATCTTCAAAGCGTCGACCATCTGGGGGATCAGGGGCAGGGTGGCGGTGTCCCCGATATGGCCGCCGGCCTCTTCGCCCTCGGCGACGATGGCGTCGGCGCCGGATCGTTCGAGGCGGCGAGCCAGGGCCACGGAATTGACAACGGGTACCACCCGGACCCCGGCGGCCTTGAGTTCCGCGATGACGGGGCCGCTGTTGCCTGCCCCGAGAGTGACCACGGGGACTTTCTCTTCGCGAACCACGTCCACGCAGGCCTTGAAGTTGGGCGAGAGGAGGATGAGGTTGACCGCGTAGGGGCGGTCCGTGAGGGTCCGCACCTTGCGGATCTCCTCCCGAAGGAGTTCCCCTGGCATGTTTCCGGTGGCGATGCAGCCCAGCCCCCCCGCCTCGCTCACGGCGGCGGCAAGGACGGCCTCGGATACCCACGTCATCCCCCCCTGAAGGATGGGAAACCGGATCCCCAGGATACGGCAGACGGCGTTGTCCTTCATGGCGAATACCCCCGCCCAGAGAGCCATCCCCCCGACCTCAGGGCCGAAGCGAACTCCTCAAAGGCCGGGCGCTCCTCCGGCCGGGCGTACCTTCCCTCCAGCGGAAGGTAGTTCAAGTACAGGCACAACCGCCAGGCCAGGATCTCGAGCTTTGGATCCTCCATCTCGCCCCTCGCGGAGGCCAGGAGGATCTCCCGAATGGGCGAGAACCGGACGGACGGGGCATCGGTCTCATTCACCGAGCCGTCGCCGGGGGCCTCCCCCCGGAGGGCGGGGTCCACGCGCGCGGCGCACAGGTGGATCTTTTCCGAGGACTGGCCGTGGGAAGGAAAGAAGCCCCCGCCGAGGGGGATCACCTCTCCTGGCACGATCCGGAAGCCCGCCTCCTCCAGGACCTCTTCCACGACCCT
>JBFLVU010000038.1:0-15784 GCA_040758175.1 Acidobacteriota bacterium
CCTCTGGAACGAGCCCAATTCCGACACGTTCTTTCATGGGACCGTCGAGCATTTCATTCGGGAGGTCTTCATCCCCGGCGCCAACGCCGCTAAAGCCGCCAATCCCGACTGCCGAATCGTGGGACCCGACCTGGCCCACCTTTCGGGCTCGGATTGGGACAAATGGCTGGACCGGATCTGCGCGGAGGCAGGGCCTCACATCGACGTGGTCTCGCACCACGTGTACAAAGACAAGCCCAAAGACGTCCTGAGGGAGCTCGACGGGCGCAAAAAGTTCTTTGAGGGACCCACCGTAAAGGAAATCCTAAAAAAGCACCGCATGCTTTCCAAACCCTTTTGGCTGACCGAGACAGGATGGCGGACCACGGAGGTGGGCGAAGATCGGCAGGCTGGAAACCTAATCTCTCTGTTGAAGAGTACCAGCAAAAAGGCCTGGATTTATAAAGTATTTATCTTCGAATGGCGAGACTCGCCCCAACTTCCCGGCTACGGCCTGTTGCGGGGTGACGATTCCCCGAAGGCTTCGTATACAGCCGTGAAGGGATACGCCGCGTACCTGCAAACCCGCCGGCGGAGCTGACGGCGCACCGGCGGGTTGATTGGTCCTCGGATCAATGCCAGCCGATTTTATCCTCGTTTTCGTAGCAGACGCGACCGAGAATATAGGTGGAAACGAGGTTGAGGTAGACCGTCACGGGTGCGAGGGCCAGGGCCCCGGCCACAGGCACCTTCCCCAGCAGCGCCCCTGCCACTCCGCCGATCACAAGCAGGCAAAGCCACAGGATCACGGCGATGAAGTACGGCGCCCCGATTCGGAAGATGATCCGGAAAATGAGGATCGGATTCAGGGCCGGAAGCACCGTGTCGAAGACCGCCACGATGGCCATGCAGACGGGCAGGTACATGAGGTAAAACAGGCCCACGAGGACAACGAGCACAAACAGAGGCCCCAGGGCCGCGACGATGGCCTCCTTGGATCCGGCCGCTCCGGCCATCCCCGCCATCACCCCGATGCTCGCCCCCCCGACGCAGAAGAGGAGGATGACCGGGATGAGACTGATGAGCACGACGAGAATCGTCTTGAGGAAGGTGACCACCATGTCCCAGTAGTTCGTCGCGTCCGGCCATTCGGGAAGGTCGTAGGAGCCGTTGGCCACTTCGCGGATCAGGTGGATGTAAAACGTGGCCTGGACGCAGGCCAGAACGAACAGGGCCGCCATCCCCACCAGGGGAGCGAACTGGCAGGGGACCTTGAGGACCTCCAGGAAGGCCATGAAGAGGAAGTAGATCCAGGCGCCCCCCTTGAAGGGCGAAGCAAAAACCTGGCCGAGGTCCCGGTAGAAGGGGACCCACTTTGCCCGCCGGTGAAGCGCCGCCGTCGTGCCTCCGCAGGCCGAGCAGAGGAAGACGGGCTTAACGCCGGGTTGGCCCTGCAGGGGCTTGAGGCAGGCCTCGCAAAGGAACCTCCCGCATCGGGCGCAGGTCCTTGCGGGCGGGGTGTCGGGATGGGCGTAACACCGATCCTCGTCGCCGATGGCGTCGGGCGGGGGCTCCTCCGCGGCGGACGATCCTGAGGGCCGAGCCACGAGCGACGCCAGGACCGGGATGGCGGCCACCGTTGCCCACGCCCCTCCCGCGGGCTTTACGGGCTGGTCGAGGGAAAGTCTCCCGTTGGCCGCAAGTTCTCGCATTTCCTCGTGCGAGAAGGGGCCGAGCTCGCTGTCCCCCAGCTTGACGGTCCAGGTGTCGATGGGCCCGCCTCGCTCCTGCCGGCTCGGACTCGGGGGCCCTTGGGCTTCCATCCGGATGCTTCCGTCCCGTTGAAGAACGAGCCGGACGCCGCAGCCCTTGCAGGGCCCCTTCGCCCCCGATGCCGGGAGGCGAGAGGGGTCCGCTTCGTGGGCATGGCCGCAGGCAGGACAGCGGAACGTGAGTCTGCCGGAGGGGAGCGGCGGAGGTTCCGTGGGCGTTGGAGGGACCCCGACCGCCGTTCCGGGCGCCTCAACGGGGCTCGCTCCCAGCATCCGCCCGTCCGGGAACAAGGTCATGACCGCGCCGCACGCCCCACAGGGGCCGCGCAGACCCTGGGGCGGAATCCGGTCCTCGGGTAACGCGAAGGTCCGCCCGCAGGCATCGCACCGGAAGCGCACGCTCCCCATCCTTACCCCCTGCCAGAGGATAGCACAGCAGGAGAGTGGGAACACTTGGCAGTCCGGCCCCGGCGGGCAGCTGGTATACTTTCAAGGCGAATCCGGCCGAGGCCAACGAGTCGGCCGTTCCTGGGGGATCCGATGCCGCGCTCCGTATCGAGATGGTCCTCTGTTGCTGCGGCCATGGCCGCCGCTTCCCTTCTCCTCTCCCTTGGTGTGCTTCCCGCCTCCCCGCCTCCCTCTGACGAGTTCCTGAGGGGATATCTGACCGGACTGCTCGAACGGGAGCTTGGACTGAGCCCGGAACGCTTCTCGCTCGAAGTCTCGGGAGGCGTTGCCCGGGTGCGCCTTCCCGGCGCGGACGAGGCCCTCCTCCGGACCGTCGAGGAGAGGCTGGCCTCGGTGCGCGACCTGGCCGATCTGGTCGTTCTGGCGACCCCTCCGTCGGCCCCGGCGGGCAAAGTGGGTCGCGCCGTCTACTCGGCGCGCGAGGCCCTGGGCCTCTCCTCCGAGTCGGCGATCTTCCCAGCCGGAGACGTCTTTCAGCCCCTCATGGCCGACGTGAAGCAACCCCAGTTCTTCGTGGGGTTCCGCAGGTTTCACACCTTCGGCCAAACGCCCGATGCAGACCTCGACGCCTTCACGATGGCCGCCGTGGCGTACGGCGGCGGGTTCGGGCTCTACCGCCGCCTGGGCCGAAGGCCGGGAGAAGGCTTGCAGGTGGGGCTGGACGGCGCCCTCTTCGCCCAGTTCGACATGGACGCGCCCTCCCACGATCTCCTCAACGCCGACTACACGGTGGGCATCCCCATCACCTACCGCGAGCGGGGCTTCTCGGCGCGGCTGAGGGTCTACCATCAGAGTTCTCACCTCGGGGACGAGTTCCTCCTGCGTTACCGGCCCGACCGGATCAACCTTTCCTACGAGGCGATTCAGCTCACGCTTTCGGGAGAAAGCGGGCCCTGGAGGCTCTACGGCGGAGGAGAATGGCTCTTGACCCGGGACCCTGGAGACCTGCACCGCGGGTCCCTGCAGACGGGACTCGAATTCCGAAGTGCGGATCCCCTGCTCTGGGGCGGCCGTCCCGTCGCGGCCATGGACGTGAAGAGTTACGGGGAGAACCGCTGGACCCCCAGCTACAGCGTTCGGGCGGGACTCGAATTCGGCCCTGCGGACCCCGCTCGGCGGCACTTGAGGCTCATGGCCGAAGGATACCGGGGCTTCGCCCCCTACGGGCAGTTCTATCAGGAGAAGGTGGAGTACCTCGGGGTGGCCGTCACCTTCACCTACTGACCGAGGACTTCCGAAAGAAAGTCCCTCATGGCCTCCCAGGACCTCCGGTCGGCCCGCGCGTCGTAGGCCGCCCCCTTCGATGGGTCTGTGCCCGCCCCGGGGTCCGTGAAGGCATGCACTGCCCCTCCGTAAGCCGTTACCTGCCAGTCGGCGCCCGACTGGCGCATCTCCTCCTCGAAGGCGGCCACCTGAGCCGGAGGCACCCAAGGATCGTCCCCGCCGTGGAGAACCAGAATCGAGGCCCGGATCGACCCGTGGGACGCCGGTGAGGGCGTATCGAGGCCGCCGTGGAAGGAGACCACGCCCCTCAGCCCCGCCCCGCTCCGAGCCAGTTCCAGGACACCGGTCCCACCAAAGCAGTAGCCGATGGCTGCAATCCGCGTCCGGTCCACTCCCGGGTCGCCCCGGAGGCATTCGAGGGCGGCGCCCAGCCTTCGTCGATACAGAGATCTGTCCTTCTTGTAGACGCCCGCCAATGCGCCCGCCTCCTGGGGCGTCGAGGCGCGAACGCCTATTCCGTAGACGTCCGCGCAAAGCACGACGTAACCGAGGCGGGCGAGTTCCTCGGCCCTTCCTTTCTCGAAGCCCGTCAACCCCTTCCACTGGTGGACGACCAGAATGCCGGGCCGGGCCCCCCTCACATCGACGTCGGCCACACGATAGCCTTCAAGGACCGTCTCTCCTTCCCTGTATTCGACGATCGCGCCACGTACCTCGGCTCCTGACCGGAGGGCCACCGAAAGAGCCACCGCCGCCGCGAAAACGAAACGTCTCATGTGTGCCTCCCAAACGGTAACGCTGGGGCGTGGGATCGCTATTTCGAGGGGTGGCGGCTCCCTCGGGGATCGGCGGATCTTCCCGGCGGACCTCACTTGCTTCAAGACCGCGACTCCTTGGCCAGCGCGGCGCCCAGCAGGGCCAAGGAGACCCTGGCAATCGGCGAGGTTGAGGACGGGCCCAGAAGGAACCACAGGCCAGCGGAGCCCGAGGTCGCGGGGAGGGCCCTGGCCTCCCGACACGCCGTTTTCGATCCTGCCGGACGGCTACGGCTACGAGGCGGGCCATCCCCACGACCACGGAGATGAAAGCGAGGGGCACGCGAGATTCCATGACTGACCACTTCGTCGAGAAGGACACGGGCCTTTCGCGGCCAGGTCCTCGCGGCTGTATACTTCAGCCTTCAGGGAGGGGACCGATTCCATGGCCACGAGATTCGAACTCGATTTCGACGCGCTTCCGCCAAAGAGAACCTTCGATCCCGGCGTCCGACGAGCGCCAAGTCGGGGCTTTCGCTTGAACCGAAAGGACGCCGAAACGGCCTTGAAGAACGCCCTGCGCTACGTCCCCGCCCGCTTCCACGACGAGCTGGCGCCCGAATTCATGGAGGAACTGCTCACCCGGGGCCGCATCTATGGATACCGCTTCCGCCCCGAGGGAAGGATCTACGGGCGTCCCATCCAAGAATACCCGGGAAGGATTCTGGACGCCCAAGGCATTCAGGTCATGATCGACAACAACCTCGATTTCGAGGTGGCCCTCTACCCCTACGAACTGGTCACCTACGGCGAGACGGGACAGGTTTGCCAGAACTGGATGCAGTACCTTCTCATAAAGAAGTACCTCGCCGAAATGGACGAAAACCAGACCCTCGTGGTCTCCTCGGGCCACCCCCTGGGCCTCTTTCCCAGCCGACCAGAGGCGCCGAGGGCCATCCTGACCAACGGGCTCATGGTGGGGATGTTCGACACGCCCGATGAGTTTCACCGCCTAGCGGCGATGGGGTGCGTGAATTACGGCCAGATGACGGCGGGGGGCTGGATGTACATCGGTCCCCAGGGCATCGTCCACGGCACCTACATCACCCTCCTGAACGCGGGGCGCCTCTACCTGGGCATTCCTCAGGATGGGGACCTCCGCGGCCACCTCTTCCTGACCTCCGGCTTGGGCGGGATGTCCGGCGCCCAGCCCAAGGCGGCCGATATCGCCGGCGCCGTCTCGGTTACCGCCGAGGTGGACGCCAGCCGAATCGAGACCCGGCACCGGCAGGGGTGGGTTGGGCGCGTCTCCGGCGATCTGGCGGAGATCGAAGCCTGGGTGCATGATGCCCTCTCCAGAAAGGAGCCCCTGTCCATCGCCTACCACGGCAACGTAGTGGACATGCTGGAGTACGCCGATGCCCACGCTTGGCCGGCGGAACTCCTCTCGGACCAGACCTCATGCCACGCCGCGTACGAGGGCGGCTACTGCCCCGCGGGACTCACTTACGAGGAGGCAAAGACCCTCCTCAAAGACGATTTCTCTTCCTTCAAGAAGCGGGTGGACGAGAGCCTCCAGCGGCACTTCCGCGTTCTCAAGCGCCTGACCGAAAAGGGCTCGCGGTTCTGGGACTACGGGAACTCGTTCATGAAAGCCGTGTTCGACGCGGGCGCGACGGAGATCTCCAGAAACGCCGTGGATACCAACGACGGGTTTATCTGGCCCTCCTACGTGGAGGACATCATGGGGCCCATGTGCTTCGATTTCGGGTACGGCCCCTTCCGCTGGGTCTGCCTGAGCGGAAAACCGGAGGACTTGGATAGGACCGACGCCGCGGCGGCCTCGTGCATCGATCCGAATCGCCGCGGCCAGGACCGGGACAACTTCAATTGGGTCAAGAACGCCAAGAAGAACCGTCTCGTCGTGGGCACCCAGGCCCGCATCCTCTACGCCGACGCCGAAGGTCGGGTCCGAATCGCCCTCGCCTTCAACGAAATGGTCCGCAGGGGCGAGATCGGTCCCGTCATCCTGGGCCGTGACCACCACGACACGCAGGGCACGGACTCCCCCTTCCGGGAGACGGCGGACATCTACGACGGGTCCGCTCTCACTTCCGACATGGCACACCAGTGCTTTGCCGGGAACGTGGCGAGGGGGATGACCTACGTAGTCCTGAGCAACGGCGGGGGCGTGGGCACGGGCAAGTGCTTCAACGGCGGGAACGGGATCCTTCTGGACGGTTCCGAGCGCATCGACCGGGTGGTCTCCTCGGGCCTGGACTGGGACGTCATGGGCGGCGTGGCCCGCCGCGCCTGGGCCCGCAATCCCAACGCCGTGGAAACGGCCCGGCTTTGGAACGAGAGGCTCTCCGGAAAGGGCCACATCACCAGGCCGGCCCTCGCGGACGAAGCGCTCGTGCGCCAAGTCGTCGCAAGGGCCATCGGAAAGGCTTAGCTTCGCCTTCGAAATTCCCGAGTCGCCTTTGCCCGCGTGAGGGAAGCCTGCTTGAACAGTCCCGGCGGATGGCCCGAGGCACTTCCTGACCATCCACGTGATCGCGACACGGCTTGCATCTACACGGCTGATCACAGGGAAGCCAGTTCCGCGCGACGCTGCCAGACGGCCTCCTCGGAAACGGAACCTTTCTCGATTGCATCCTCCCGTCGCCCGTCCACGTCCATGCGGGATCTGAATCGAGTGGCCTCCCGCAGGTTCCCCCCCGAAATCGCTCGCCTCAAGGATGCGCGAGTCCGCTTCGAGGGGAATCTGTGGTATGATTTAGATCTTGAAGTGGGACAGGGGGGGGCGCAGGGTCTTCCTTAACCCGACAGGACTTTGGTTGATTCGCCGCCCCCAGGGGTGCAGGAGCCTGTTCTGTCCGCTTGCGGGGCCCGAGATCGAGGCTTCCCGAACCTGGAAGCGTGGGAGTGAAGATGGACTCCATGGTCATGATCGTGGCTATTGTCGCCCTCGCCCTGATCTATGACCTCAGCAACGGCTGGAACGACTCGGCCAACGCCATCGCCACGGTCGTTTCCACTCGGGTGCTGTCTCCTTCGCAGGCAGTAGCTTTCGGAGTGGCTCTCAATTTCATCGGGGCACTCTTCAGTTCCGAGGTTGCGAAGACTGTCGGACGTGACATCGCGGACCCCCGTCTTCTTACGGGGGCCACCTTTCTGGCTGCTGTCCTGGTCTCCCCCATCTGGATCACGCTATGCACGATTCGGGGCCTGCCCATCAGCTGCTCCCACTCCCTTCTCGGCGGGCTCATCGGCGCTGTGCTCGCGACGACTGGACTCGAAGGATTGAAGGCCAAGGGCATCAAGAAGATCGTCTTCGGCATCGGCACCTCCCCCCTCCTGGGTTTTCTGTTCGGCGCAATCATCTTTGTGCTGGTGATGTGGATCGTCAGGCGTTGGCACCCGGCCACGGTGGGCCGCCTCTTCGGGAAGCTCCAACTCCTGTCTGCCGGTGCCATGGCCTTCAGCCACGGAACGGGCGATGCCCAGAAGGCAATGGGCATCATCACAGGCGCCCTTCTTTCCGCGAATCTGATCTCCTTGGGTCCGGAAGGGGAAATGCACATTCCGATCTGGGTGCGCCTTCTTTGCGCCTCCATGATGGCCCTCGGTACCGCCGTCGGAGGTTGGCGGGTCATGAAGACCCTCGGCATGAAGCTGGCCCATCTCCGACCTCACCAGGGTTTCGCGGCGGAGACTGCTGCGGCTACAACCATTCTGCTAAATACCCTTACAGGAGTCCCGATCTCCACTACGCACTCCATTACGGGGGCCATAGCGGGCGTTGGAGCGGCCCAGGGGGTCAGGTTCGTGAAGTGGGGAATCGGCGCCAAGATCGTATTTGCATGGATCGTGACCTTTCCTGCATGCATCGCGGGGGGCGCTCTCACCTTCATGCTCTTCAAATTTATCGGAATCGCCTGAGCGGGGAGGACCGAGGCCTGGCTGGACTCCCTGGAGCTCCAAAGGCCCAAGCTCCACCCCCCTACTCTCACCGCAACCCGTGGCTTGACACGTTGGCCGGGGTGTGCTAGGCTCTTTCCGCACACCCTAGCAAATAGTTTGTTTCGGTGGATGTATCAGACCAAGGAGTACAGCGTGGTAAACGGAATCGTGAAGTGGTTCGATGAGAAAAAGGGATACGGCTTCATCACGGTCGACGGCGGCAAGGATGCCTTCGTCCATCACAGCAATATCGTGGGCGAGGGCTTCAAGACTCTCGCCGAGGGCCAGAAGGTCACCCTCGAAGTGACGCAGGGCCAGAAGGGCCCCCAGGCGGAGCAGGTCCGCGTCGCGAACGACTGACCTGCACGTCAGCCATGCACGAGTGAAGGGGCCTTCGGGCCCCTTTTTTCGTGTCCGGCGGCAGACGGGCTGGCGCTGCGGTCCGCAAACCTGGCTAGGCCACGAGGATCAGGATCGCCAAGACCGCGTAGGCTGCGCCTGCCGCCTGAAGCACGGTCCAGCCCCAACGGCGCAGCTCAACCCCGTCCCTTTCCAGCCGGCGTTCAAGAGCTCCCAGCACCAGGGCGGCGAAGCTGAAGGCTGCGGCGACGGCACCGATTTGGAGAAGCGGCAGCGCCGCCATTCCCCCCTGGGGCAGGACTCGCTCAAGGAATCCCCCCTGCCGTCCCAAGAGGACCAACTCCCGGATGAATGGAACGTGGCCCGCCTGGTACGCGGTCAGAGGCCCCCAGGCCAGGACCATGAATGCAGAAGCGGCGCGTGCCGTCGCCCCTTTGGCCGCTTCCCGGTCCCTCGCAAGGAGGCGCGGGAGGATCCTCCCCGAAAGCGCTCCCAAGAGGACGCACAGGAGGGAACCGGCCGCCAGAAGCGGGGTGCCGGGCTCCACGTGCAAGACCTGCACAGCCAGCAGGCAGATGGACAGAAAGAAGACCGAAAGGGAGAATGGGGTCAAGACGCCGCTCAATCCGAGTTGGGCCCATATGGCCCTTAGGGGAACCCTTCCGTACAGCCTCGCGGATCCATGCGGACAGACTTGTAGGCAGTTCAGGCAGAGCCGGCAGGAATGCGAGTCGCTCGCGTAGAGGGGATGGTGGAAGACCGGGCATCCGGGCTTGGAGGGGGTGCCCTTGAAGCAATCGTGGGTCGTGCAATCGGCCCCGCACACCGCCGGGTTGGCCCTCACGAGGAGCACGCCCGGCGCCGAAAAGGCCGCTCCAAGTGTTCCAAGGGGACAAAGGTACCTGCACCAGGTCTCTCTCTGGTAGACCCACCCGAAGAGAATCGCCAGGCCGGCCAGGGAGAGAAGCAGGACTGCGGACGCGCGGGGAGACTCTACCATGTTGAACACCCGCTCTGACAGCAGGATGGCGGCGAAGCCGAAGGCCGCCAGAAGAACCCCTCCCTTTTTCATCCATCGCGGCGGAGGACGCTCCAAGGGTCCGAGGCGTTTGGCCAGCCGCCCTGCGACGGCCAGAGGACACATGGCGCACCACGCCCTCCCGGTCAGCAGGTACAGGCCGATCAGGGCGGGCTCCCAGAGTCCCCAAATCACCTGGTTCGAGAGCGAGCCGGCCAGTCCGGTCCCCCAGGCAAGGCAGAGGCCCGTGACGGTCAAGAAGACAAGGAAGCCGACCTGCCGCACCCTCTCCAGCCTGTCTCCGGCCAGGAGCCATCGAAGGCCGAGCCAGCGCGTCAGGTCCATTTCCCGGCCGGATCCGGCCTGCTTCGGACCGGCGAATATGTGCTCGGCGCGAACGGGACCTTCTCCGGCAAAGAGCGCCGCGAGTCGGACGGCCTCTTTCAGTTCCTCCACGTTCCCGTGGTCGAACTTCTGGGAAAGAAGGGCGTGCTCGGCCTCCTTCGCCAGAGCAAGGGGCCGTCCTTGCGAAAATTCCTCGAGGAAGGCAAGGACCAAGGGAAGGACATCGCCCCTGCGTTCCGACAGGGGAGGAACCTCAAGCATCCTTCCTTGAAAACGATGCCTCAGCGAGGTGTCCAGGGAGCCCGGCGCCTCCGCCCTGTTTCCTTCCACGGTCGCCGTCGCGACGAGGCGGAACCTGGGAAAGGAGGTCTCGCCTCCACCCTCCAATCCATTGAGGAAGTCGGCCAGGGAACGCTGCACCCCTTGGGGCAATCGCTCCAGTTGCCGCAGGACCAGTGTTCCCCCATGAGCGGCGTGAACCGCGCCGAAGACCTGGAGGTTATCCCTCCCCTTCCCTATCTCCGAATCCCCGAGCAGAATCCGCTGGGCCTCCTCCTCAGGGAGACTGCGGCAATCGACGACGACCAAGGGATCGGATGCCTGGGACGAATGGTGGTGGATCCAGGCGGCCATGAACGCTTTGCCGGCGCCCGGACCACCTATGAGAAGAACGGGCTCCGCATCGGCCGCGCGCTCCTCCAATCGTTTCAGGACCCTTTTCATCCGTCCCGATTCCGCCACGATCCTGCATTCCCAGCCTTTGGGCCTGGCGAGTACCGTTAGGACCTTGTTCCGCTGGAATCCCTTCCAGGCCTCGAGAGAAGTCTGTCTCAATCCCGCCGCGAGCTTGCGAAGGATGTATAGGCGGAGGGATTCGCACTCCGCCATCCCCTCAAAGAAATGCCTCTCGGGCAGTTCGAGGATGTCCACGGGGGTGGCCGCCACCACATCCGCGGATGCAGGGGCTCCCGTGGCGAGTCCCATTTCGCCGAAGGCGCTACCCGGACCGAGCCGCGCGAGGGTTAGAACCGCCCCTTCCCCGTCCCCCAGACGCACCTCGACGATTCCGGACAAGATCGTGTAAAGGGCGCTCACCGGATCTCCACGTTTTAAGAGAACGGTCCCGGACGTCCGGGTCTCGGCCTTCCCCTTTCGCTTGAGGTATTCGAGCGCAACCCCGTCCAAAGTCTGGGGCGGATCGACTTCTGCATTCATGGAGCCCTTTTAGCACAGCGCCTTCCGAGTCACAACGGCGGGAATCGGCCGGGGTGAACGTGCCATTCCTCGCCACCGAAGAAACCAGATGGCCGCGAAGCGCGTAGTTTGATATCTTTGAAAAGCGCATGATACGGGATCGGCGTTCCACCCCTTTTGTCTTGGCCGGGCCGTTTCCCTTTGGCCGTTGAAGGAGAGCCTATGAGGACCCTGCGGATCGCATCCTTGTTGACGCTGATCATGCTTGCAGCCCATGCCGCCCTCGCCTCCCCCCAGGCGGGAACCTACTCGGGTCACGGCGCCGAAACGGTTCCCCCGGAGGTTCTCGCTCAGTACGCCCCGCCGCCTCTTCCCGCCGACCTTTCCCGGAAGATCCAGTCCGTCATGGATATCCGGGCGCCCGGCCTGGGGATCGTCTCCCCCGACGGTTCCCGGCTCTATTTCACTTGGTCGGTGACGGGGACGATCCAGATCTGGCGTCTCGACGGTCCCGACCGTTTTCCCGTCCAACTCACCGGCGGAGAGGACCGCACCACCCTTGCTGGGATCTCACCGGACGGCAGGACCCTATTCGTTCAACGGGACCGGAGCGGTGAGGAAAACCCCGGGCTCTACACGATGCCCGCGGAGGGCGGTCCGCTTACGGCCATCCAGCACCTCAAGGGCGTGCAGACCTTCTTCTTCTTCTCGAGCGACGACGGCCGTTGGTTGTACTACGGCGCCAACGACCTCCGTCCGGATTCCTACGCCGTCTACCGGTACGACTTGGAGACCGGGGCCAAGGAGGCCCTCGTGACCGAGCCGGGGCTCTGGCAGATTGCGGACCACACACCGGCCGGCCGTCTGCTCCTGGCGAAATACACGGGGTCCCTCTCGGCCGAATACTCCGAATGGAATCCGGAAACGCGTGCGTTGACGCCCCTTCTCGGCCAGGGAGAAAAGGAGGAGTACATCGTCCGATACGGCGCGTCCCCCGGCCAATTCCTGGTCCTCACTCCCAAGTTCGGCGAATTCCGCCGCCTCTACCGTCTGGAAGGGGGCCGCTTCGAGCCCGTTACGCCCGAGCTCACCTGGGACGTGTCCGGGTTCGACATCGATCCCAAGAGGACCCGAATCCTCTTCAGCGTCAACGAGGGCGGCTACACCCGGCTCCACGGGCTGAACGCCAAGACCTTCGAAGCCCTGGGCCTTCCCGAATTCCCGGGGGCCGACCACGTCTACTACGGCGAGACGTCCTGGGACGGACGGTACACGGCCCTGGGCATCGAGACCGCCACGTCCCCTAGAACGAACTGGGTCCTCGACTGGAAGACCGGTGCGCTCTCCCGCTGGGTGGTCCCGAGCGCCCCCGAGGTGGACACCCGCACCTTCTCGGTGGCCACCTTGGAGCACTATCCCGCCCGCGACGGAACGAAGATCCCCATGTTCGTGAGGCGGCCCAAGGCCGCCTCCCAAGGCCCCTGCCCCGTGGTGGTGGAGTTCCACGGCGGGCCCGAGTCTCAGGCGACGCCCGGATTCAGCCCCATGGCACAACTCTACGTGGACGCCGGCTTCACGTACGTGGAGCCCAACGTCCGCGGCAGCGACGGGTACGGCAAGACGTGGCTCGCGTCCGACGACGGGCCCAAGCGCCTCCAGGTCATCACCGACATTGAAGACTGCGCCCGGTTCATCCGGGAGAACTGGGCCGTCGCCGGGAAGGCCCCCAGAGTGGGCGTGATCGGCGGGAGCTACGGAGGCTACGCCGTCCTCATGGCCATGACGCGCTTCGCCGGGGCGTACGATGCCGGCTGCTCCACCGTCGGTATTTCCAACCTTCTGACCTTCCTCAACAACACGGCGCCCTATCGGCGGATCCTTCGCATCTCCGAGTACGGGGACCCGGAGAAGGACAAGGAAGCCCTTCTCCAGCTCTCGGCCACGACCTACGTGGACCGCCTCCAGGCTCCTCTCCTGATCATCCAGGGAGCCACGGATCCCCGCGTCCCGGCCGGCGAAGCCCTTCAGATGTACGAGGCCGCCCGGAAGAAGGGCGTCCCCTCCGGCCTCATGATTTTCCCCGACGAGGGCCACGGAGCGGGAAAGAGGAACAACCGGGTACTCATGTACGGCCATGAACTCCTTTGGATGCAGAAGCACCTGCAAGAAGATCCTCAATAGGGGCACGGCCATCAGAAGGGACCGCACACAAGGTGGAGGCGCCCATGGAGGAAGCCGAAGCATTGAGGGTGGCGCCTGAGAGTCTCCGGGGGCCGCCGGAGCAGGTTTGGATCGCGTGGGAGGCCCGGATTCGTGTGCTGGGGAACCCTTTCCTCTTGCGAGGTCTGGCCGTGGCCTTGGGAGGGGGGTGCGTGGCCGTCACCCTCCTTCTACTCCTGTTGACCCGCCGCCCCGCGGCCCTCGTCGTGGGATTCGGCTTGGCCGTTTTGTTCGGACTCGCATTCATCGTGGTGGCCGGGGTCATCGATCTTCTCGGAGGGTTCCGAGCCACGTTTGCCCTGACATCCAGGGGCATTCGATATATTGCGGGAGGGGCCGCCGGCCGAGCGGCGGATGCGGCATTCTGGGCGGGCCTCCTGGCGGGCAGCGCAGCGGTGGCCGGGGCGGGGTTGCTCGCCCAGGCCGAGAAGAGTGTCTTCCTGGCATATCCAGATGTGAGAAGCGTCCGGGTGCACCCAACCCAGCCCGCGGTCCGCGTCAGGGGCGCCTTCGGCCAAAAACCCATCGTCCTGTACTGCACGCCAGAGAGCTTTGACCCGGTCCTCGAGATCCTTCGGAGGGAATGTCGCGCCGCGGACTTCTCAGGAGGGACGCGTGGGCCTCTCCCCCGCCGCGTCCAATGAGCGGGCTGGC
This sequence comes from Acidobacteriota bacterium, assembly GCA_040758175.1. Lineage (GTDB taxonomy): Bacteria > Acidobacteriota > UBA4820 > UBA4820 > DSQY01 > JBFLVU01. Next base: position 13,956 of record JBFLVU010000038.1, read on the forward strand.
CGGCCGAAAGCCGATGTCGGCGATAGGGGCATCCAGTCCCGCCTTCCGGTTCGCAAGCACCAACCGGATTCCATTCCGTAGACTCTCGCAAAGGACGGCCCTGGGCCGTTGGAGGGAACCATGCGACGTCCGGATGAACGTGCGCTGAGTGGATGGATCGGCATCGCCCTGGTTTGGGCCTGCCTTGGCGTGTCCGCATCTGCGCAAGACCGGCCGGCACAGATAGACGCCTACCTGGCGAAACTCCACGACCTCCACCAATTCGACGGCGCCGTCCTCGTGGCCGACGCACAGGGGGTCTTCTTCAAGAAGGCCTACGGCATGGCGGACAGGGAATGGGACGTCCCCAACACGCCCGCCACGAAGTTCCGAATCGGCTCCATCACCAAGCAGTTCACCGCGGCTCTCGTTCTACAGCTCGTCGAGGAGGGCCGGCTTACCCTCGATTCCAAGCTCTCGGAGGTACTTCCGTATTACCGCAAGGATTCGGGGGAGATGGTCACGGTCCGCCACCTCCTGAACCACACGTCCGGGATTCCCAGCCTCACGCAACTCCCGAGCTTTCAGGAGATCCGGGCCCGAAATCCGCACAGCGTCGAGGAAACCGTCAAGCGCTTTTGTAGCGGCGATCTCCAGTTTCCACCGGGCACCCAGTTCAGATACAACAACAGCGGGTATTACATCCTTGGGGCCGTGATCGAGAAGGTGGCGGGCAAGCCCTACGAACAGGTTCTTCGGGAGCGCATCACCGGCCCGCTCAAAATGAATGGAACCGGCTACGACCGCGGACGGGACATACTTCCTAGCCGGGCTTCAGGGTACCAGCGCTTTCCCGGAGGAGTGCGTAATTGCTCCTACATCGACATGGGAGTTCCCTTCGCGGCTGGGGCGCTGTACTCCACCGTGGAGGACCTCTATCAATGGGACCGCGCCCTCGATTCCGGGCAGGTGCTTTCGGACTCAAGCAAAAAGGCCATGTTCATGCCGGGCCTGGGCCATTACGGCCTCGGCTGGTACATCCGAAAGGCCCCCGTAGGACCCGGAAACGCCGAGCGACTCGTTCTCTCCCATTCGGGTGGAATCGAGGGCTTCACCGCCCATCTGAGGAGACTCCCCGAGGAGAAGATCTTCGTGGTCGTGTTGGACAACTGCACCGACGGGAGACTCGAGGTCATCGCCGACGGAATCCTGGACGTCCTTTTCGGGCGGGTCCCCCCGCCTCCGAGGCGGTCCGTGGCCGAAGTCTTCTACCAGGCCCACCGTAAATCCGGGGCCGGCGCAGCGGTTGCGCTTCTCCGGGAACTCCAGGTCCGAGGGGCCTCGGAGTACGATTTTTCGGAAGCCGCCATCAACCTTCTCGGGTACCAGCTTTTGGGCGAACGCGAGCCCGATGCCGCCGTGGCGGTCTTTCAAATAAACGCGGAGCTCCACCCCGACTCATCCAACGTCTACGACTCCCTGGGCGAGGGCCTCGCCGCCCTTGGGAAGAGGGACGACGCCGTGCGAGCTTACGCCAGATCGCTCACCCTGGACCCCTCCAACCGGAACGCGGTGGAATGGTTGGACAGGCTTTCAAAGCAACCGGCCCCCTGACGGCGCCCCTCGCTGACGCCATGGGGGCGGAGCCGGTCCATGGACTTCGCTTCGCCCGGTCCGTCCTTCCCCTCGGGGGTCCCGCTCCCGGTTGAATCGGGCGCCTTGGTGCCCCGGATTTAATCCACGATGAGGACCTTTGCCCCCTCCGGTGCCCTCCCCCGATGGGGATTGTTATTGTCCCCGCCTCCCGTGAAACCCATCCCGGCCTCGAGCCGAACCTCCCCCCCCTTTTT
>JBFLVU010000039.1:0-15706 GCA_040758175.1 Acidobacteriota bacterium
CCAATCCCCATCCAGCGGTGCACAAGGGAGGGACCAGAGCCACGGCGATGGCTACCCCCGGCAGGACGGTCCCTCCTCCCGCCGACGGTAGCCTGGCGGCGGACACGGCGGCGATCAGGCCGCACAGGAGGGCAATACCAAGATCCAGGGGGTTTGGCCGCGTGCGAGCCAGGATTTCGGCGGTGGTTTCCTGGAAGGGCAAAAGGAGGGCGACCAGGGCCGACACCCCGAGGGACGCACCGACGGACACAAGGCATGCCCATGCGGAGCGAAAGCCCAGGAAGACGTCCCCGATGGCCAGGGCGAGGCCCAGGGCCACGATGGGGATCATGAGGGGCGATAGGAGCATGGCTCCGATGATGACGGCCGGGCTGTTCTGGGCGAGGCCCAAGGTCGCGATCCCGCAGGCGGAGAGGAGGGAGAGCCAGTAGAAGGGCTTCTTCAGGTCCGATTCCTCAAAAAGGAGTTCGTAGACCTCCGACCGCGATGCCGTCGGCACTCCGAGCGACTGCGAAAAGCGATCCGCCTGCGATTTGAGGAACTCGACCGTTGGCCGGAAGGGATCCTGGGACATGAACACCTCCGAGTGCGCACCACCAACGTAGCACATCCGGCGGCGGCAGGTCCTGGGAAAGCAGTGACAGCCTCAGCGAAGGGCCAGGGAGAGATGGCCGGGCCAGTGGGGCTCGGCGGCCAGGGCGGCCATGACGAGGAGCGCAAACAGGTTCACGGCGGCGAAGGCCGTCCGAAACACTCCGGGGGCCGGACGGCCTCCCAGAAGGGGAAGGGAGGCGGCCGTGAGGACCATCGAGGAACAGCCCAAGATCCAGACGGACGCAGGGGAGAGGACGACGCCGAAGAGCGGCAGGAGGAGGACGGACGCGGCCGCCGTGGCGAGCCACACGAAGGTGAGCCGCGCCAGACCCGCGCGCCCCACGAGGCTTGGAAGGGAGGGGTATCCCGCCCGTTCGTATTCTTCGCCGTACCGGAAGAGGAGCAGCCAGAAGTGCGGCACCTGCCAGAGGAAGAAAAAGAAACACAAGGAAGCGAGGCGGGCGTCGAACAGGTCGCCACCGGCGGCCGTCCAGCCGATGGCGGGAGGGAGGGCGCCGATGACCGAACCCGGCACGACGGCGAAGGCCGAGAGGCGCTTGAGAGGCGTGTAGACGGCGTTGTACCAGAACACGGCTCCCACGCACAGGAGGGCGGGAACAGCCCCGAAGACCCCCAAAACCAATGCGAGGCCCGAAGCGACCAACGCGATAGACAGCAAGAGCGCCCTTTGGGGGGAGATTCTTCCGGCCGGGATGGGGCGCCGGCGAGTGCGTTCCATGAGGGCGTCCCGGTCTCTCTCCTGCCATTCGTTCAACGCCGAGGCCCCCATGGCCGCGAGGCACACGCCGGCGAAGAGGGATATCAAGCCTCTCCCGCCTCCCCCGCCGGCCAGGACGAAGACGGCGAGGGCCGACAGGGAGGAGGTCGCCGCAATGGGGACTTTCGTGAGGACCATCAGGTCGCGCATGGGTTCTCGGAGCCGCCTCTCCTCACTTCAGCGTCTTCAGGTAGGCCACCACGTCCTCAAGTTCCTCCTCCGAAAGAGGGTTCTCGGGCATGGCGGGCGGATAGCCCTGCACGACCTCCGCGTTGGGCTCCTGGATCGCCCTGCGAATGTAGGCCTCGTCCACCGTGACTTCGCGCCTCCCGCCCCCGGCCTCGACCACATCCTTGCGTCCAAATGCGCCTTTGAAGGTCGGACCCACCGTAACGCTCCCGTCGAGTGAGTGGCAGGTTGTGCAGGATTTGGCCTGGAGGACGGCCAGGCCCGGGTGGACCGCAGGCGGAGGTTCTGGAGGTGCCGCGGCCCGGTAGCGTGCCCCGGGCGCCGGCGCGTCCTCGGGGCCGAAGTACCACGCCTTGAATTCCTCCTCGGGCACCACCACGACCTTGGAGAGCATGTACGAGTGGTCCAAACCGCAGATGACCGTGCATTCGACGTCGTACGCGCCCAACTGGGTGGGCTCGAACCAGGTTGTGTTCACCTGCCCGGGGACGGCGTCCATCTTCAGCCGGAAGGCGGGGACGAAGAACCCGTGGATCACGTCGGCCGACCGGATGTCCAGCCGCACGGGCCGCCCCAGGGCGGCGTAGAGCTCGCTCGTCTGGCGCCCGTTTGGATAGGTGAAGGACCAGGACCACTGACGAGCCAGAACGTCCACGGCCATGGCGTCCCGGGGGGGATTCCGGGTGTAGGAGAACTCCGTCCAGCCGTAGTAGAACATGACCAGGAAGAGGGCCAGGGGAATGGCGGTCCAGGTGATCTCGAGCCATGCGTGGCCCTCGATGCTCTCGGCGTGAGGGTGGCGTTTTCGGCCGTACCTCCAGACGAAGTAGATCATCAGCCCCGTGATGAATACGAGGAAGATCACCGACAGCACGAAGACGAAAAGGAAGACCGAGTCGACCCTTTCCGCGGAGGTCGCCGCCTGATTCATCCAGCCCATGTCCGCCTCACCGGAAGGCCACGTCGGCGTAGGTCAGGCCGAAGAAGATGAGGAGCGTCCCCAGGGTGACGATGAGGATTCCCTTGAGGAGCGCGCCCTCGTACTTCAGGTGCATGAAGTAGTAGAACACGAGCGCCGCCTTGACGGGCGTGATGGTCAAGAGGCCGGCCACGGCCGCTCGCTGGCCGAAACGGCTGAGGAGGACGAGGGCCGCCGTGAGGGCGAGGAGGACCGCCCAGACGGCCACGAACGTCCCGTAGCCGGGGCCGCCGTGCCCGGCCGATTCGGAGTGCGCGGCATGGTCGCTCATGATTTCCCCCTCCGCTGCCCATCCTCCGCCCGCCGGTTCCGATCCTGGCTCTTGAGACCCGCCATCGCTCGGCCCTCCCTCACGCCGCCAGGTAGAAGAGGGGCAGAAGGTAGATCCACACCACGTCCACGAGGTGCCAGTAAAGCCCCCCGTTTTCGAGAACCACGGAATTCCTCTCTCGGATCCGACCCTTCGCGATCATGGACCCCAGTACGGCAAGGACGGCCATTCCGGCGATCACGTGCACGGCGTGGAGGCCGGTCATGGAGAAGTAGAGGCCGAAGAACACCCTCTCTCCCGGCGGAAGGGACGCCATGTGGTCCGAGTTGGGGTAGACGCCGTGGTGAAACTTGGACGCCCACTCGAAGCCCTTGTTCACGAGAAAGAGCCCCCCCAAGGCCACGGTGGTCCAGGTCAGGAGCAGGGAACGCTTCATGCTTCTGCGCTGCGCCGCGGCGACGGCGAGCACCATGGTGAGACTGCTCGTCAGGAGAACCGCGGTGTTCGCCACGCCGATGGGGATGCTGAGGCTCCCCCCCGCGTGGTGGAACTCGTGGGGGTACCGCGCCCTCATGTACGAATAGGCGATGAAGAGGCCTCCGAAGAGGAGGATCTCGGTGACGAGGAAGAGCCACATCCCCAGCTTGGCCGCAAAGGGGTCGTGGTGCTCCGCATGGGGAGGAGGGTTCATGGCCCCCCCTCCTTTCCGAAGGCGTACGGCGGCCCCGTCACCGTCGGGATGGCTTCGAAGTTCTCCTGGGGGGGTGGTGAGGGGACCTTCCACTCGAGGGTGACTCCCCCCCAGGGGTTGTCCTCGGCCTTTCGCCCGCGCAGGAGCGCCGCCACAAAGTTCCCGAAGAGGACCAAGAGCCCCAAGGCCAACAGCCAGGACCCCGCCGTGGCGACGAGGTGGCCCGTGTGGAACTGGGGCAGGTGGTCGTAGTACCTGCGCGGCATCCCCATATAGCCCAGGACGAGCATGGTGAAGTAGAGCAGGTTGAAGCCCACGAAGAGCGGGACCCACGCCACGTAGGCGGCCCTTCGGTTGTAGTCCCTCCCGAACATCTTGGGGAACCAGTACAGCAGGGCCGCGAAAAAGGCGAAGCCCGTCCCGCCGAACATCACGTAGTGGAAATGGCCCACGATGAAGTAGGTGTCGTGGACGTGCTGATTGATGGCCAGGGCCCCCTGCATGACGCCCGTGAGGCCCCCGATGCAGAAGAGGAAGATGAAGGTCAGGGCGTAAAGGAGGGGCGGCCCCATCTCGATGGAGCCCTTGTAGAGCGTCGCCGTCCAGTTGAATACCTTGATGGCGCTGGGTATGGCCACGATCATGGTGAGCAGGGAGAAGATCATGTTTCCGAAGGAGCTCATGCCCGACGTGAACATGTGGTGGGCCCACACCAGAGAGCCGAAGGCGGCGATGGAGAGCGACGAGTATGCGATGGCGCTGTAGCCGAAGATGGTTCTCCGCGCGAAGGTCGGCAGGATCTCGCTGATGGCGCCCATGGCGGGGAGGATCATGATGTAGACGGCCGGGTGGGAGTAGATCCAGAAGAGGTGCTGGTAGAGGATCGGGTCGCCTCCCTTGGCCGGATCGAAGATCCCGATTCCGAAGAACCGCTCGAGCATCACCAGGACGAAAGTGATGCTCAGGATGGGCGTGGCTAGGATCTGGATCCAGGAGGTGGCGTAGAGGGACCAGCAGAAGAGGGGCATGCGGTGCCACGTCATCCCGGGGGCCCGGAGCCGGTGGACCGTCGTGATGAAATTGAGCCCCGTGAGAATGGAGGAGAAGCCCATGACGACTGCCGAAAAGACGGCCAGGGAGACGTTCGTGCCCGATTTCATGCTGAAGGGAACGTAGAAGGTCCACCCCGTGTCGGGGGCCCCGGGCCCTGTAAAGAGGGATAGAACGGCGAGGCCCGCTCCTCCGACGAAGCAGTACCACGAGGCGAGGTTGAGCCGCGGAAAGGCCACGTCCTTCGCGCCGATGAGGATCGGAAGGAAGAAGTTCCCGAAGACCGCCGAGAGGCCGGGGATCACGAACATGAAGATCATGATCACGCCGTGAACGGTGAAGAGGGCGTTGTAGGTCTGGGCCGACATGAGGGTCCGGCCTTCGGTCAACTGCTCCAGCCGCATGAGCACGCCCAGCGCGGCCCCCACGAAGAAAAAGGCCACCATGGAGTACAGGTACAGGATGCCCACCCTCTTGTGGTCGGTGGAGAGGATCCAGCCGAGGAGGCCCTTTCGGCCGGGGGCGTCCAGGAAGCTCGGCTGGGTGTGGGCCAGCGGTTCCGCGATCGTCGTCATGAAGGGGCTCCCTCGGTCGAATCCCCGCGACCCCTTCGCCGCAGGATCAGGACCGCGACGAAGGCCCCCGCCAGGACGAGGGTCGCCGCGCCCGCCAGGCGCGTCACGTTGAACACGTAGCGCCTTCCGGCGGGGTCGTAGCTGTAGCAGAAGGCGAGGATCTTGTTGATGGTCGGTTCGGCCTGCCCGCGCCGCGCCTCTCCGACGGCCATGGCCACGTCGGCGGGTAGGAAGGTCACGCCGTACATGTACCGAGTCACGCGTCCCTCGGGGGAGAGAAAGATGATGGCCCCGGGGTGGACGAACTGATTCCCCTCCTGGCGGAATCGGAATCCCACGGAATCGCACAGGGCCTTGGTGCTATCCGCCGACCCCGTGAGGAAGCGCCAGGCCGAGGGCGGGAAGGGCCGCCGCATCTGTTTGAGGTAGTTTTGCTTCTTCCGCAGGGCGATCTCGGGCGTGTCGGTGGGATCGAAGCTTACGGTGACCACTTGGAAGTCCCGCCCGGGCTCGGCCTGGTCCATGCGGTTCAGGAACTCCACGACGCCGTTGAGCAGGGGCGTGCAGATGCCCGCGCACCGGAAGTAGTTCAGGGTCAGCACCGTCGGTTTGTCCACGATCTTCCGAAGGGTGACCTCGCGGCCTTCTTCGTCCTTCAGGGTCACGTCGAGGGCCGCCGCATGACCAAGGACCTCGACGATCCCCACGTCCTCCGCGGGCGCGCCGGCTTCCTGGGCCAAAGCGGCGCAGGTGGCCAGGGCCACGACCAACGGCAACAGGAATCGAGCCTTCATGACCGCTTCCCCCCTTTCTCGCCGCCCTGATCGCCTCGCTCCAGGGCGGACACGAGCGCCGCGTGGAGGCTCCCCCACTCCTCCGCCGAGCAGGCCGCCACCCGCGGCCGGAATCCGTTCTCGGGAACGCCGGGGAGGACGTGGGCCGCCAGGGCTTCCGGACCGGTCCTCCAGGATTGGGCGCCCGCCAGGGCCATGGCCACCCTCTCCAGGTCCCAGGCCTCCTCCCGCAGGATTTCGGCGCCCGGACCTTCGGCGCGAATCGCCTCGGGCGCACGGAATTCTTCCCGCAGCCTCTCCTCGGCGAGGCTCACCGGGATTTTATTGGGCACCCTCTCTCCAGCCGTCGCGAACTGTTTGCCGAAGGCCTCCAGGGCCGCCGGACTGTCGCCGTGAGGAAACGCGCCCAGGCTTTGCACATAGTGGACCAGGGCCATGCGGTCCTTGGCCGGAAGATACTCGTAGGCGCCCATGGAGGACCCCGGGATCCCCTCCCCGAGGGTCCTGTAAATTCCGGGGATGGCGGGCCCGTTCTTCCAGCCCCGGGCCTCGGCGAAATCCCTCGGAGGGGGTGAGAGACCCTTTGCGGCGGGACCGTCTCCGCGGCCTTCGGGCCCGTGGCAGGAGCGGCAATTCTGGTCGAAGAGGGCCTTTCCCCGGGCCAGGAGCGGGGGCGTGGCCGCGAGCACCTCCTCCGGTCGGACGGGAGGGACGTCGTACCCCCTGGCCGGCGGATACTCCGCCGGATCGAGCCAACCCGTCTCGCCCCCCACCACCGGTACGGCGGGGGCCGCCGGAGGCCGGTTCGCGTTCCGGAGGCCCGGCACGACGATCACGGCGAAGAGGCAGGCCAGAAGGATCACCCCCACGACCATAAGCAGGGCGGAAAGGAGGCGTTTCCATTCGGCCGCATCCACGTACTGTTCGATCATAGGCGAAACTCCAGCCCCTCCTTGAGGAAGGGATCGCCCTCGGGCATGTCCCGGCCCAACGCCATGGACCGCCCCGCCCAAAGCAACCCCAAGGAAACGAAAAACATGGCAAAGGAGACCTCGGGCCAGGAGAATGCCGGGCTCTCGAAGTTCGAGGGAAAGATCAGCCAGTAGAGGTCAAGAAGGTGGGCGGCGAGGTAGAGGACGGCGATCCGCTTCAGCGGCCCGTGCTCGCCCTTCTTCTCCCTCGGAATGAGGGCGAAGAAAGGGATGACGAAGTGGACCAGCGCCAGTCCGACTGCGACGAACTGCCATCCCGAGCCCGTGCGGTCCGCGTACCAGTAGACCTCCTCCGGAAGGTCGGCGTACCACATGAGCATGTACTGGGCAAACCCTATGTAGGACCAGAACACCGTAAAGGCGAAAAGGAAACCGCCCAGGTTGTATAAATGGTCCCGTCGAACCCCCCCGAGCCGTCCCCGGTCAAGGAGGTACACAGCGCCCAGGACTGTTGCCGCAAGGCCCGAGAGAAACGAACCGGCAAAAACGTAGACCCCGAAGATGTCGCTGTACCACGCTGGATCAAGGCTGGACAGCCAGTCGAAGGCGATGAGGGTCACCGACACGGCGTAGATGGCCATGAAGGCGGGAGCGAAGCGCCGAAACCGGACCGTCAGGGCCGGGTCGGTGGTGGCGTCCTGGCGGATCGAACCGCGCACGAATACCCAGTAGGAAAGGAACCAAAGAGCCAGGCACGCGGCCAGGCGGGCGGAAAAGAATGGCGCGTTGAGCCACGCGTGCAGCTTGCCGGCTACGAAGGGATCGTGGTGGGCCTCCGGACGCGTCCAGGGATAGAGGACGGGCAGCGAGAGGAGGGCCGTGACCCCGAGAGGGGCGGCGAGGAAGAGGAGCGTCGAAAGCCGTTCCGGCACGCGGCGAAGGGGGACGCTCCACCGCGCCCCGACGAGGTGCTCCAGGGCCACCAGGAACAGGGCCCCCAAGGCCAGGGTGGCGAAGAAGAGAAACCAGAGCACCCAATTCGACCAGAAGCGCTCCGGGGCGGAGCGGAGGAACGACGCCCCGACGCCCGCCGCGCCGACGGCCGTGAAGGCGAGGAGCCAGGCGCGGGAACGGTTCATGGCCGCCCTCCCCTATCCAGGTCCTCATCCGTCGCGCTCTGCGCCCTCTGCAAGACACGGACGAAGTGGACCACCGCCCAGCGATCCTCCACGGAGAGGTGGCTTGCGTAGGAAGGCATGGCGTTCTTTCCCCTGACGATGGTGTCGTAGATCCTCCCGTCCGGCGTTTCCCGGAAAGCCCGGGCCTGAAGGTTCGCGGGCTTGGCCCCGTAGGCCGCCGTAAGGGTGGACACCCCGTCCCCCAGGAGGCCGTGGCAGACGGCGCAATGATCGCGGTAGGCCTTCCGGCCCCGTTGGAGGACGGACCCGGTCCTGGGCAGAGGGTTGGCCAACCCGTCGGCCTCTTCTGGAGAAGACGGAGCATAGGGCAGAAAGCCCCTCGCCACGGTCCCGCGGGGGGGCGCCTGCATGCCGCGCCCGTCCCGGAAGAAGGCGTTGGGTTCCTGCGGGTCGAGCCTGGGCTGGTCCTCCATGTGAGCCATCGGCGGAAGGACCGGGAACAGCTTGACGGCCCAGTAGGTGACGTAGCCGGCCACGAGACAGGCAGCCCCGACGGCGAAAAGACCCTTGAGCAGGTAATTGGCCGACCACGGACCGGGGGGTTCCGGCGCCGGCAGAGCCTCCACCTCCGTGGCCCCCGCCTCCTCCAGGGCCGCCCGGGCCGCCTCCGCGTCGAGGGGCCCCGAATCGGCCTCCACGGAAAGCGCGAAGCGATCACGCGTGATCTTTCCGATGGCCGTCGAGGAGAGGATGGGGTGACCATAGAAGGGAAGGCGGTTCATCAACAGGAGCATCCCCAGCCCCGCCGTAAATGTGGCGAAGAGGACCATTACCTCGAAGAGGATCGGGATGAAGGCCTGCCACGCCGTGGGCGCCTTCCCGCCCACAACGATGGGGTAATCGATTCCCGTGGCCCACATCTGGAAGAGGAAGGCCGAGACGGCGCCGATGAATCCCATGACGAGCACCATCCCCGCCAGGGGGGAGCGCCGATGGCCGAGGGCCGCGTCGAGCCCGTGTACGGGGTAGGGCGTGTAGGCCTCAAGACGCCCCAGCCCCTTGTCCCTGAGCCCCGGGATGGCTGCCAGGAGATCCTCCGCGCTCTCGAAGAGCCCCAGCACCGCGCAGGCCTTCCCACTCGCCTCCACCCCGGCCTCCGCCTTCACCCTCCGCTCCCCGGCTGTCATGGCCCACCGTGCCTTTCCGGTTGGGCGCCGGGTAGCACCATCTTCATCTCCGTCGTGGCGATGACCGGAAGGACCCGGGCGAAGAGAAGCACCAGGGTGAAGAACAATCCGAAGGAGCCGAAGAGGATCCCGAAATCCACCAGGGTGGGCTTGTAGACGTGCCAGGAGGAAGGCAGGTAGTCCTGGTGCAAGGAGATGACGATGATGACGAACCGCTCGAACCACATACCCACGGTCACCGCCACAGACACGAAGATCATCCAGAAGTAACTGCGGCGAGCCTTACGGAACCACAGGATCTGGGGGATGAGCACGTTGCAGCTGATGGTGAGGAGGCCCGCCCATCCGTAGGTGCCTCCCACGTACTGCCTGAAGACGTGGTGGAGGTAAGGGTTCATGGAGTACCAGGCGGTGAAGCCCTCCATTAGGTAGGAGTAGGCCATGAGGCACGACATCCCCAGGATGACCTTGTTCATGACCTCCAGGTGGAAATCCGTGATCAGGTTCTTGAGGTCCATCGACTCCCGCACGACGACCAGGACGATCACGACCATGGCGAAGCCCGCGAAAATGGCGCCGGCCACGAAGTAGGGCGGGAAGATCGTCATGTGCCAGCCCGGTACGAGGGACACGGCGAAGTCGAAGGAGACGACGCTGTGCACGGAAAGCACGAGCCCTGTGGCGAGCCCCGCGAGGAGAAGGTAGGCCTTTTCGTAATGGGACCAATGGCTCGCGGCCCCGCGCCATCCCAGGGAGAGGACGGTGTACACCTTCTTCCGGAAGGCGCTCTCGGTGCGGTCCCGCATGGAGGCAAGGTCGGGGATGAGGCCCAGGTACCAGAACATGAGGGACACGGAGAAGTAGGTGCTCACGGCGAAGACGTCCCATAGCAGGGGGGACCGGAAGTTCGTCCAGAGGGCGCGCTGGTTCGGATACGGGAAAAGCCAGAAGGCGAGCCAGGGCCGCCCCACGTGAATCAGCGGAAACAACCCAGCGCACATGACCGCGAAGATGGTCATGGCCTCGGCGAACCGCGCGATGGCGTTTCGCCAGGTCTTCCGGAAAAGGAAGAGGATGGCGGAGATGAGCGTGCCCGCATGGCCGATCCCTACCCAGAAGACGAAGTTGATGATGTCGAAAGCCCAGAAGACCGGACGGTTGTTGCCCCACACGCCGATCCCCGTGGAAATGGTGTAGCCGATGAGGGCCATGCCCATCGTCATGAGGGAGGAGGTGAAGGCCAGGGCGACGAACCACTTTCGCGGCGGCTTCGTCTCGGGAAAACGAAGCACCTGCTCGTCGAGCGAGGCGGGCGTCACGGGCCCGTCCGTCAGGGGCGGCGCCTTCAAGGCCTCGGGGACCGCGGCGTCCGCCCTCATGGGCGCTCCTCCCGGGCCGCCCTTCCCTCCGAGTCGAGCGGTCCGCGGGGAAGACCCGCGGCCTTTTCCAACGGCCTTCTGGGATCAGCCATCATCCTTCTCTCCCGGGTTGCGAATGTCGGCAAGGTACGTGACGGCGGGACGCACACCCAGCTCCGCCAGGACCTTGTAGCCCCGCCCGTCCTTCGACATCTTTGAGACCCGGCTCTCGGGGTCCTTCAGGTCGCCAAAGGCGATGGCTTCGGCGGGACAAGCCGCGGCGCAGGCGGGCCGGATTTCACCGTCCCTCACGGCCCGGCCTTCGACCTTGGCCCGCATCCGCACGTCCTGAATGCGCTGGATGCAGAAGGTGCACTTTTCCATGACGCCCCGGGGCCGGACGCTCACCTCCGGGTTGAATACCAGCGTTTCCGGCTCGGTCTTGGCGTTGTTCCACTCCAGGAAATTGAAGCGGCGCACCTTGTACGGACAGTTGTTCGCGCAGTAGCGCGTGCCGACGCACCGGTTGTAGGCCATCTGGTTCAGGCCGTCGGGGCTGTGGTTCGTGGCGTTGACGGGGCAGACGTTCTCGCACGGCGCGTGGTCACAGTGCTGGCAGAGCATGGGCTGGTGCACGACCTTGGGAGCCTCGGGACGTCCCTCGTAGTAGCGGTCCACCCGGATCCAGTGCATCTCGCGGCCCTTGAGGACCTGCTCGGGGCCCACCACGGGCACGTTGTTCTCGGACTGGCAGGCAAGAACGCAGCCGGAGCACCCCACGCAGGCGCTCAGATCGATGGCCATCCCCCACTTGTGGTCCGGGAATTCCAGGCCCGGATAGAGGCTGTGGAGTTCGTGCTCGTGCCCGTCCTCACCGTCTCTCCTCGCCCACTCCCGCAGGGAGAAGCTTCGAACCAGGTCCCGCCCCTCCATGCGGTGGTGGGTCTGTGTGGTGGGCACGGGGATTCGCCGGCCTGCGGGCGCCAGGCGGACCCCTTCCCGGAGGAAGGGGCTCTTCGATCCGGCGTCCATCAGGGCGAAGGCGTTCACTCCAATCCCCTCCGCCACGCTCGGGCCCTTTCGGCCATACCCGAGGGCGAGGGCGGCAAGGCCCCTGGCCTGACCGGGCTGGAGGAGCACGGGAGCCTCGAGGGCGGCCTTACCCGTCTCCAATCGGACGACGTCGCCGTCCCCGGCGCCGAGGGCCTGCGCGTCCTCCGGGGAGAGGAGGAGCGGGTTGCCCCACGTGGCCTTCGTGATGGGATCGGGCCATTCCTGAAGCCAGCCGTTGTTGCCGTACCGGCCGTCCAACACGGCGGGCGAAGGGAAGAGCGCCAATTCGAAACCCCTGCCCGCCGGCCCGGCGGGGACGGCTTCGGCCATGCGCGCCAGCGCGGCTCCGTCCGGTCCGGAGACGGGGGCTGGCCCCGCTTCTCTCTCGAAGACCCCGTCGTGGAGGACGGAATTCCAGAAGGCCTCGAAGGGGACGGGGGCGCCGGCTGGGAATTCCTCCCGGCGCCAGCGGGAGCGGATCTGCTCGCGGAAGTCGGAAGGGGCCGTCCCGCCCAGCTCGCGCGTCCACGCGAGGAGGACGTCCTCCCCCTGGCGCGTGTCGTAGAGAGGCGCCACAGCGGGCTGCTGGAGGCTCCTCAGACCCGGCCCGGGAGCGTAGTCTCCCCAGGATTCGAGCCAGTGGTTCTCGGGAAGGACCACGCCGCAGGCCGCCGCCGTCTCGTCCGGCAGGAGACCGATCCTGACCGAACGGTCCGCCGCAGGCCCCGTGAAAGCCGCGTGGCCGGGAAAGACGAGGGCCGGATTGACGCGCCAATGGAGGACCAGCGAGTAGGTACCGCCCGCGGCGGCGTCCAGGGCGCGGAGGACCTCTTCGTGGGAGGCCGGAAGTACCAGGGGAATGACGGGCGCCGGAGCCTCCGCCCCAACCATGGCGTGGATCAGGTGCGCGGCCCCGTGCGCCTCCTGGGGGAGATGGCCGCCGGCCAGCACACGGGCCCCGGCGCCGGCGCGGGCCAGGTCGGCCGCCAGGGCCTCCACCACCGATTCGGCGCCTTCCCCCTCCACCTCCCGCGCCGCGTCGAAGCGCGCCAAGACCCCTGGGTCCAATCCGGCGGGCAGGGGAACGCCGTGGCGGGAGTGGAGGAGGCCGGCCAGCCCGAAGGCGAAGGCGGCGGACCGGGAGGGCCGCACCTTCAGCCGACGGTCGGCCTTCGCCCCCGTGAGGGTCATCCTTCCCTCGACCGCGTACAGCCTCGTCATGGGAGAATCCGGATCCGCCGGGCGCCGACCCTCGACGAAGGCCAGGACCGCCGACGGATCCTCTCCGCTAAGGAAGTCCGCTTCGAGGGAGAGGATCACGCGGGCCTTGCCGGGGTGAAGCCCGGCGAATTCCGTCCGGCCCCAGATGGACCTCGATGCCCCCAGGGACCCGAGCCCCGACGCGGCCTCAAAGGAGATCGTTTGGAGCCCCGGGAGGACCTCTCCGAGCCCCTTCAGGACCTCCATCCGCGAGGGGGAGAGCACGGCGTCGCAGAGGAGGAGGACGGGGCGCCCTTCCGCCGCCGCCCGCCTCAAGATGGGCAGAACCCGACCCTCGGCCTCCGCCCACGAGGCCTTCCCCCCCTCCACAAGGGGTTGGCGCAGCCGGTCCGGATCGTAGAGCCCCAAAAGGTCCGCCAAGGCGCGGAAGGGGGCCTTCCCGCGCGCCCAGGGATCCTCGTCGTTGCCCTCCACGTGAACGGGCCTCCCCTCCCTCGTCTTTACCAAGACGCGGTGGGCGTGAAAGCCCTCGGCGAAGGTGCTGGCGTAGTAGTTCGCGACGCCCGGAGTCGCTTCTTCGGGCCGCCGCGCGTAGGGAACGACGGACCCCCGGTCCGGACGGGAGCAAGCCGTTCCCGCCGCCAGGGCCGCCGTGGCCGATAAAAGGCCCAGAAACCGCCGCCTGGAGACCCCTTCGGGCGGAAGCTCCGGAGGGTCCGAGGCCCCCTCGGGAAACTCCCCGAGGTTGGCCAATGCGTCCTCGTCCGTGGGCGCCCTTTCGGAAAGGGCCCGATACGGACCGCCGTCCCTCCGGAGGAGGAGTTCGATCCTCTTATCCACGACGCTTCACCGCCCCCTCGCCTGCCCGGAGGGTCCTTCCCAAGGGACCGCGGCGGGGGCTGTCGGGCCCGCGGCCTCCGTCCTCGGGGTCCCCTTCCGGCACCCGAAATGTCCCGGTGGCAACCAGCGCCGCGAGCCAGCCCGCCACCGTCGCGAGCACCTTGCGCCTCATTCCCGTCTCGGTCCTGTCCATTCCGGCCAACCTCGCTCCCTCACTTCGCCGGCTCAGCGGTGACACGCGTTGCAGTGTTCGGGCCCCTTCGTCACCGGGGAATCGGGCGCCACGGCGGCCCGGGCGTCCCGGTGGCAACCGAGGCAGTTCCCCATGCGCATGGACATGTGCTGAGTCACAACGTCCATTTTCTGGATTTCGCCGTGGCAGGTCTGACAGACCACGCCCGCGGCCACATGGGGCCGGTGGTCGAAGTAGACGTGGTCGGGAAGTCGGTGGATCCGCCTCCACGCGATGGGCTTTCCCGACTCGTGGGCCCGGAGGATCTTCTGAACTTCGGGGCTTTCCGTCTTGGTGACGGCATGGCAGTTCATGCAGGTTGAAACGGCCGGGATTCCCGCGTGGCGGGACTTCTCCACGCCCCCGTGGCAGTATTGGCAAGGGATTTTCATGGATCCGGCGTGGAGGGCGTGGGAGAAGGCCACGGGCTGATCCGGGGCGAAGCCCTTCACGAACCGGTCGGGCTGCGTGAACCAACCGACCGCAAGAACCGTGGACAGGATCGCCGCGCTTCCCACGGGCAGCCACAGTCGCGCAAACCGGTCGTAGGGATGCATCCGCCCTCCCGAACGCTGCCGCCGGCCGCCGGCCGGCTTGCCATGCCCCCGCTCCGGATTCGCCCGACGGGCCTCGATCCGGAGAACGAATCTCCTTGAAAACAACTGCCTCCGCGTCGTATTCCCGGGGGAAACCCCTCTGAGATCCGCCGCCGCGCGCCGTGTGATGTCCATTGAGTACCACATGCGGCCCCCCCCATCAAGGGCCTGTATTGCCCCTCCGGCGGCCAGGCGGTAGAGTGTCGCGGGCGGAACCTTTCACCCAGGTCGTCGCGCAGCGTCGCCGGGTGGCCGCCCCTTTCCTGGAGGATCGTACCGGTGGTCTTTCCCTCGGGAGTGGACGTCCACCCTCTGATACCGCCCCTGGTGGCCTTCGCCATCTCGTTCTTCACCTCCACGGGCGGAGTCTCGGGCGCCTTCCTCCTGCTCCCCTTTCAGGTCAGCGTTCTAGGGTTTACCAGCCCGGCCGTGTCGGCCACAAACCAGCTGTACAACATCGTGGCCATCCCCAGCGGCGTGTACCGGTACTTCCGGGAGGGGCGCATGGTTTGGCCCCTCACGTGGGTCGTCATCGCGGCCACCCTCCCCGGTGTTCTCGCGGGCGCATGGATCCGCGTCAATTACCTTCCCGACCCCCGCCATTTCAAGTTCTTCGCGGGCCTGGTGCTCCTGTACCTGGGGACGCGCATGCTCCCCGACCTGATGCGGAGAAGGGCCGGCGACGCCGCCTCCGCCGAGGCGCGCTTCCAGGCCCTCGTGGCGGCGCACACGGCGCGCCAGGACGGGAGCGCCCTGCGCCTCCCGAGGGTGAGGGTTCAGGCCTTCACCCTTTCCCGGATCCGATATTCCTTTTACGGAGAGACCTTCGAGTTCTCCACGGCGGGGGTGTTCTTCCTCAGCCTCGCCGTGGGCCTCGTGGGAGGCGTGTACGGAATCGGCGGCGGCGCCATCCTGGCCCCCTTCTTCGTGGCCATCTACCGCCTTCCCGTTTACACGGTGGCGGGAGCCGCCCTCCTCGGCACCTTCATCACTTCCGTGGCGGGCGTGGCCTTCTACCAGTTCCTGGCCCCCTTCCACCCCGGCGTGGCCGTGGCTCCCGACTACCTTCTGGGGTTCCTCTTCGGAATGGGAGGCGCCGCGGGCATGTACTGCGGGGCCCGCCTGCAGAAGCACGCCCCCGCCCGGGCCATCAAATGGCTCCTGGTGGGCGTTCTCCTCTTCACCGCCCTGACGTACGTGGTCCAGTTCTTTGTGGGCTGATTCCCA
>JBFLVU010000040.1:0-15667 GCA_040758175.1 Acidobacteriota bacterium
AGGCGTCGCGACGCCGTCGATGCCTTTGCGCATCGTCTAGGAGCGACAACGCCGCAGGCGGGGCCGTGCCGCGGCAACCCTACGGGCGCAAGGGATTGGGGGCCATCTGCTTTGTTCCGGCTCGTCGGCGATGCTCCCTGCATGTTCCTCCTCGCCGCGCCTCGCATCTGGCCCCCAAGCCTCTTGCGCGCGGCCCGCAAGGGTTTTTCAGCAGCCTGCTAGGCCCAACGGCGCCGGGAGGCCGCTTTCTTCGCTTCGCTGCGAAAGCGAAGCCATCTTCGGCGTGGCACAATCCTCGAGAGGAGCCAGAACTAGGGGGCGGCCACTCCAAAGGAGCGGAGGGCGGTCAAGAGGCCCCCGGGCTCGTCGGTTCCCACGTAGACGTGGCGCCCGCTCCCGGAGGGTGAGGTCCACGGCGTCGAGGCCGGCCACCCGGTACAGCCAGCCCTTCGGAGCCAGGCGGATTCCATAGCCCCACACCCACGGGACGCGCCGGACCTCGGCCCGCTCGATTTGGGCCAGGGGGACCCGGCGCCTCCACGCCCCCAGCCCGAAGCGGAGGACGAGGGCTTCCCGGTCCACCGTCACCGTGAGGAACGAGAAGACGGCCCCCGCGATCAGCATGAACGGCGGCGCCACGGAAAGGGCGACCCACGCCGCCGGGTCGGCGCGAAACTCCTCCAGGAGCAGCAGGGCGGGCACCAGACACGCCATCGCCACCAGGAAAGCCAGGAGGAGACGTCCCACCTGCGTGTGCCGGTATTCCATGCGAGGCCTCCCCCGCGGCGGATTGTAGCACGGCGCTTTCCAGGGAAGCGCCGGCGCGTTACAGTGATTCCGTCCGCCGCGGGCGCGGCGGAATCAGACCCTAGGGGGCGAACGTGAAGAGATGGCTGATCCTTGCGCTGGGAGCGGCGGCGGCACTCACCACCTGGGCCGACGGGGACATGCGCCCCGCCACGGCGGCGGAACGGGCCTTTCTGAAAAAGGCCGAGGGAGTGGTCTGCGCGGCGCTCCCGCCCGGCCCGGCCGGCTGGGCGGTGGCGGAAAAGTCCGAGCGGGAGCCCTTCGACCAGGTTTCCGCGGGTGCGGCCCGGCACCCCATGGAGGTGCGGTGCTTCATCGCCTGGCAGGACCAGGCCCGCCTCCGGCAGGCGCAAAGCCGCCTCCTCGAGGAGAGCGCGCCCCTGGTCTCCCGGGGCCCCGGGGAGGAGCAGGAGGCCCTCATGGACCGGATGAACGCCCTCGGGGAGAAGTTCGCCGCGGCCATCAACAAGAACGACACCGCCGAGGTCCAGCGCATCCAGAAGGAAATGGAGGCCGTGGGCCAGAAGCTGAGGGCCATCGGGGAGGCCCAGAACACGGCCTTCCAGAACGTGGCCCGGAAGAACGCCGCGAAGGACGCCGAGGCGGAGGTCCTCCTGGTGCTCAACAGCCGAGAGGAGACGATCCCGGAGGGGTCGGTCCGGGAGGCGCCGATCCTGGGCGCCACGGTCTACCGGATCGAGGAGGGGGAGTTCGTCAGCGACGCCTGGCGGGAAGGCACCACGGTGGCCTTTTTGGGCGCCTGGACGCTGGCCAAAGAGAGCTGGGGAACCCTGATGCGCCCCTCCCACAAACCCGGGGCTCCCGGGACGTCGGTGCAGAACGTATTCGTCCGGGTGAAGGCCGACAAGGCCCGCGCGCGCAAGCTCCTCGAAGGCGTGGATTGGGCGTCCCTCAAGCAGTTGATGGCGGCGCCGTAAGGACGGATCGAAAACGTCGCCGCACCCCTGAAACCGTCGCGTGGGTCGTTGGTCGACTCCTGGCGTGGAGACCGCGCCGTCGGCGCGGCGCCTTCCGTGGGCCTTGCCCGCCGATCATCCCCCCGAGACGGTGTCCCCTTCGGCCTTGCAGCCCTCGGGATAGTCCCCCGTGAAGCAGGCGTAGCAGTAGTGCTCCGGGGAGGAAACGGCCCGGCGCAGGCCTTCCATGGGCAGGTAGCGGAGGCTGTCGGCGCCGAGGGATTCGGCCACCTCGTCGGGGGACCGGAAGGCGGCGGCGAGGCGCTCGCGTACGGGCGTGTCGATGCCGTAGTAGCATGAAAAACGGATCGGCGGCGAACCGATCCGAAGGTGAACTTCCCTCGCTCCGTTTTCGCGCATCATCCGCACGAGTTTTCGGATCGTGGTTCCCCGGACGATGGAGTCGTCCACGAGGACCACGCGCCGCCCCTCGAAGAACCCGGGCAGGGGATTGAACTTGAGGCGCACGGCGTCGTCGCGCATGACCTGGTCCGGCGAGATAAAGGAGCGGCCGACGTAGTGGTTCCGCACGAGCCCGAGGGCGAAGGGGAGGCCCTTGGCGTGGGCGTAGGCGAGGCCGATGTAGTTGGAGGAGTCGGGGATGGGCACGACCACGTCGGCCTCGAGGGGATCCCCGTTGGCCAGCTCCTCGCCGATCCGGCGGCGCACATCGAAGATGCGTTCGGAAAAGGCGCGGCTGTCGGGCCGGGCGAAGTAGATGTGCTCGAAGATGCAGTGGTGGGGGCCGCACGGGGAGGCGCCTTCGAGTCGGTCCAATCCGCCCGAGGCCCAGCGGTAGAGTGCGCCGGGCGGAACCTCCTCGCGGAAGGTCCCGCGCAGGACGTCGAATGCCACCGTTTCCGAGGCGAGGAGGACGGCGCCCTCGCGCTCCCCCAGGCTCAGGGGCCGGAAGCCGTGGGGGTCTCGGAAGGCGTACATCCGGTCCGGGGTGAGCAGGAGCGTCGAGTAGGCTCCGCGGCCCTGGCGCATCCACTCGCGGATGGCCTCTTCCAGCCCGAGGCCGTCGGCGAAGGCCCATACGCCGATGCAGGCCGCGATGACCTCGGCGTCGTTGGTCCCCTGGAGCGCCACGCCCCGCTCGGCGAGCATGGCCCTCAGGGCCGTCAGGTTGGTGATGTCCCCGTTGCTCGCGAGGGCGAAGCGCGGCTTCCCGTCTTCCAGAAAGAGATGGGGCTGGGCGTTTTCCAGCGTCGCCGCCCCCTGGGTGGGGTAGCGCACGTGGCCGATGGCCGAGGGCCCGGCGAGGGACGTCAGGACGTCGGGAGTCAGCACCTCCCGCACGAGACCCATCCCGCGGTGGCGGACGAGACCGCCATTCGCCAGAGACGCCAGGCCGCACGAGTCCTGCCCGCGGTGCTGCTGCGCGAAGAGCGCCTCACAGCAGAGAGTCACCGCCTTCTCGTCTCCGAATACTCCCGCCACGCCGCACATGAGGGGGGAGTATAGCAAGGAGATGGGAACGGGGAAACAGAGGAGGGAGCGGGACCGTTTCCGGTGGGCTGAAGGCGCTTTCCCGGGCCCGCCTCAGGGTCCCCCCCTTGCCTCACTTGTTCATCACGTGGATGGCGGCGCCGAGGGCGGCCTCCACGGATTCGAGGAGGCCCTCGCTGAGCGTGGGGTGGGGATGGATTGTCTGGCTCAGGTCGTCGAGGAAGGCGCCCATCTCGATGGCGAGGGCGGCCTCGGAGATCATCTCACTGGCGTCCGCGCCCACGATGTGGACGCCGAGGATGCGCTTCGTGTCGGCGTCGGCGACGGTCTTGACGAAGCCCTCCGTGGCGTTGAGGGTCATGGCCCGCCCCGAGGCCTTGAAGGGGAAGGTGCCCGTGACGACGCGGTGGCCCTTCTGGACGGCCTCCTGCTCCGACAACCCGGCCCAGGCGATTTCGGGGTCCGTGTAGATGACGGCGGGGATGACCACGTTGTCGAAGGCCGACGGCTCGCCGGCGATGACCTCCGCGGCCACCTTGGCCTCACGGTAGGCCTTGTGGGCCAGGAGCGGCCCTCCCACCACATCGCCGATGGCGAAGATCCCGGGGGCGCTGGTCTCCATCCGCGCATTCACCTGGATGAAGCCCTTGGTGTCCTGCTTTACGCCTGCGGCGTCCAGGCCGAGCCCCTGGACCGACGGCACGCGCCCCACGGAGACGAGGACCTTGTCGGCTTCGAGGACGGACTCCTTTCCCTCCCTGTCCTGGACCACGACCTTGGAGGGGGCGCCCCTTTCAAGGCGCATGGCCTTGTGGCCCAGGCGGAGTCCCACGCCCAGGGACTTGAGCCTCCGGGTGAGGACCTCCCGCACTTCGGGATCGTGCTGAAGGAGGAGCTCGGGGAAGAACTCCACGACCTCCACCTCCGCCCCGAGCTTTCGGTAGACGCTGCCCAGCTCCAATCCGATGTAGCCCCCCCCTATGACGACGAGGCGCCGTGGGACATCCGAGAGGGAAAGCGCTTCCTTCGACCCGATGACGGTCTCGCCGTCCACCTCGAAGCCCGGCAGGGGAAAGGGGACGGACCCAGTGGCAATGACGGCCTGCTCAAATTGGACCACTTGAGGTCCCTGGTCGGTCTGGACTTCGAGGGTGCGGTCGCTGGTGAAGCGCGCGCGGCCCGTGAGGACCTCGGCGCCGTTCTTCTCGGCGAGGAACTTCACGCCCCCCGTGAGCTTCTGGACGACGCCGTCCTTCCAGGCCACGAGGCGGCCCATGTCCACCCCCTTGGCCTCCACGGAAATGCCCATTTTGTGGGCCTCCCGGGCCTCGGCGAGGAAGTCGGCGGCGTGGATGAGGGCCTTGCTGGGGATGCAGCCCTCGTTGAGGCAGATCCCTCCCAGGCGCTTCTCGGCTTCGATGAGCACCACGTCCTTTTTCAACTGGGCCAGACGGATGGCGGCCAGGTATCCCCCCGGTCCGGCCCCCACGACGGCCACCTGACAGCCTTTGGCGAAGGATCCGACGACCATGACGTCACCCCCTCAAGAGCATGTATTCGGGATTCTCGAGACGCTTGACGAGGACCGACGCGGCGCGCGCGCCCTCGGCCCCGTCGATGATCCGATGATCGAAGGAGAGGGCCACGTTCATCATTTTCCGCACGGCGATCTGCCCTTGGTGGACCGCGGGGCGGTCCTTCACGGCGAAGAAGGCGGCGATGGCCAGTTCGGGCTGGTGGATGATGGGCGTGGCGAGGAGTCCCCCCACGGGGCCGATGTTGGTGAGGGTGAAGGAAGCCCCTTTGAGTTCGTCGAGGGAAAGGCGGCGCTCCCGCGCCCGGGCGGCCAGGTCGGCGATCTCCCGGGCCACCGTGAGGAGGTCCTTCCGGTCCGCGTCGCGGACCACGGGGACGATGAGCCCCTCGGGCGTATCCACGGCCACCCCCATGTGGACGTAGCGCTTGAGGACGATCTCCCCCCGCGCTTCGTCGAAGGAGGCGTTGAGGAGCGGGTGGGCCTTGAGCATGGAGGCCAGGGCCTTCACGAAGAAAGCGGTGAGGGAGAGCTTGACGCCGTCGGCCTCGGCCAGGGATTTGAGGCGGCCGTGCAGGGCCACGAGATCCGTCACGTCCGCTTCGTCCACGTGGGTCACGTGGGCCGCGGTGCGCTTGGAGAGGGCCATGGCCTGGGCGATGACCTTTCTCAGGTGGGAGACGGGCGTTCGCTCCACCGGCCCGTAAGGATCGGAGCCCGCCGACCCAAGCGGTCGGGCGGGGGCGGGCTCCGGGGCAACCTCCACGCCGTCGACGCTGACGCGGGGCCCGGGCAAGGATCCGGGTGGGACCTCGGCGAACCCCCGCACGTCCTCGTCCGTGACCCGGCCGTTTCGGCCCGTCGCCGGAACCGAGGCGAGGTCCACCCCCAGTTT
Organism: Acidobacteriota bacterium; assembly: GCA_040758175.1. Lineage (GTDB taxonomy): Bacteria > Acidobacteriota > UBA4820 > UBA4820 > DSQY01 > JBFLVU01. The sequence continues at coordinate 5,666 of JBFLVU010000040.1, forward strand.
CCGGGCCAGGGCCCGGGTGTGGGGCGTGGCGAGGAGGCGTCCCGGCCGAGGGGCGGAGGGTGCTTGCGCGGAGAGGGCGCGGGCTTCGGCGGCCGGGGCGGCCGTAGCCGGCACGGACGGGGCGGGCGCGGGAATCGCGGTGTCTCCGTCTGTGCCGAACACGGCGATCACATCCCCCACGCGGATCGCGTCGCCCTTTTGGAAGCGAAGTTCGAGAACCGTCCCCGCCCTGGGGGAGGGGAGGTCCACCACGGCCTTGTCGGTCTCCACTTTGACGAAGGGCTGGTCCACCTTCAGGGAATCGCCCACTTGCACGAGCCACTCCACGATACGCCCCTCGTGGATCCCCTCTCCGACGTCCGGGAACTTGAACTCGAAGACCATGAACCCTCCCCTCAGAATTCGAGCGTCCTTCGCACGGCGGCCACGACGCGCTCCCGGTGGGGAAGGTAGTGGGCCTCCAGGAGCGAAAGCGGAAAGACCGTGTCGAAGCCCGCCACTCGCTGGACCGGCGCCAGCAGGCTCAGGAGCGCCCGCTCCTGGAGAAGGGCGGCGATTTCGGCCCCGAAGCCGGAGTTGCGGGGCGCCTCGTGGACCACCCCGGCGCGCCCCGTCTTCTCCACGGACTGCAGAAGGGCGTCGAGGTCCAGGGGATTGAGGGTCCTGAGGTCCAGCACCTCGGCGGAAACCCCCTCGCGTCCGAGCGCCTCGTGGGCCTCCAGGGCCTGCCGGACCATGGAGCCCCACGCGACGATGGTGACGTCCTTCCCCTCCCGGGCGACGCGCGCCTTGCCCAAAGGAATCGGTACGGCGGCCGTAGGGACCTCCTCCCGGAAGGCGCGATAGATGCGCTTGGGCTCCAGGTAAACCACCGGGTCCTCGTGGCGGATGGCCGAAAGGAGGAGCCCCTTGGCGTCGGCGGGGTTGCTCGGCACTACGACCTTGAGGCCGGGCGTGTTCAGCAGGAGGGATTCGTAGGATTCGGAGTGGTGCTCCGGGGGATGGATGCCGCCCCCGTAGGGCATCCGAACAACCATGGGCAGGTGGAAAAGGCCCCTGGACCGGTTCCGGTACCGCGCCACGTGGGCGAAGAGCTGGTTCACGGCGGGGTACATGAAGCCCATGAACTGGATCTCGGCCACGGGTCGGTATCCGGCCGCCGCGAGGCCCACGGCCACCCCCACGATGCCGCTTTCGGCCAGCGGAGTGTCCATGACCCGGTCAGGGCCGAAGGCGTCGAGGAGTCCTTCGGTGACGCGGAAAACGCCGCCGTCCCTGCCCACGTCTTCGCCGAGAACGAGGACCGACGGGTCCCGCTCCATCTCCTGACGAAGGGCCTGGTTGACGGCCTGGGCCAGGGTGAGGCGCTCGGCGGGCTCCGCGACGGCGTGCAGGGCCGCGTGCGCCCGGCTTTCGGAGGTCTTCGCGGTCATCGTCCCACCTCGTTCAAAAGCGCCTCCCGCTGCTCGACGAGGTTCCAGGGCAGTTCGGAGTACATGTGGTCGAAGATCTCCGAGGGGTGAGGCGCGGGCATGGCCTCGAGGGCCTCCACGTCCCGGTCCACGCGGGCGGAGGCCTCTTCGAGGAAGGAGGCCTCCTCAGCCTCGCTCCAGAGCTTCCTTGACTGAAGAAAGACCCTCATACGGGCCACGGGGTCCCTCTGGGACCAGTATTCCAGTTCCTCCGGAGGCCGGTACTTCTTGGCGTCGTCTGCGGTGGTGTGGTTCTCCATGCGGTACGTATGGGCCTCGATGAGCGTGGCCCCCTCCCCGGAGCGCGCCCGTTCCAGGGCCTCCTTCGCCGCCGCGTAGCAGGCCAGGACGTCGTTCCCGTCCACTTGGATCCCGGGGATGCCGTACCCGTGGGCTCGCTGGGCGATGGATCCGGCGGCCGTCTGCTGCTTGAACGGGACGGAGATGGCCCACTGGTTGTTCTGGATGTAGAACACGGTTTTGGGACGAAAGACCCCGGCGAAGTTCAGGGCCTCGTGAAAGTCTCCCTCGGAGGAGGCGCCGTCTCCCGCGAAGCCCACCGCCACGGAGTCTTCACCTCGCAATTTCAGGGCGAGCCCCACGCCCACGGCGTGGAGGAGCTGGCTCCCTACGGGGATGGCGGGCGGGAGGCACCGTGTTCCCTCGGGGAATCGCGATCCGCGCTCGTCGCCTTTCCAGAAGGCGTAAATCAGGTGGCCGGGGATCCCGCGGAGCATCATGATGCCGTGTTCCCGGAAGGAGGGCACCATCCAGTCCCCGTCCTCCATGGCGAGCGCGAGGCCCGCCTGGGCGGCCTCCTGGCCCCGGAGGGAGCCGTAGGTGCCGAGCCGCCCCTGGCGCTGGAGGTTGAGCGCTTTCTCGTCGAAACGGCGCATCCAGACCATGTTTCGGTACAGGGTGCGGAACTGCTCGTCCGAAAGGCGGGGGACGAGGGCCTTGTCGGCCTTGCCGTCCTTGTCGAGGATTTCCAGGCGCTCCGTTACGGCCTCGTAAATCGTGCGTTTGGGCATGCGGGTCTCCTTCGCGCCGCCTCCTGTGTCCGACCTGTGGGCTGTCCCGAGTGGAGCGTAACGGGCCCCTCTCAACTAAGCAAACTCCTTGCCGTTTGCCCAAGCCGGTCGACGTCCCCGGGTTCGGTTCAAGGGGCGGCCAGAGGCGGCGGAGAGATCATCCATTTGGAACCCCCGCGCCGGGCCGAAAGCGCGGGGGGGAGGGCGGGAGGGGGCTCCTCCGAAAAGGGGCTCCCCAGGGCCCGCGCGAGCGAGCGGCACACGGCGCGGGCGGCGGAGGCGGGGCCCAGGCCCGGCCGGGCCGGGAGGGCGCCCATGGCGGCGAGGATCCTCGCGGGCTCCACACCGAAAACGCGGGCCTGAAAGGAGGCGTTCAGGCCGAAAAGGAGCGCTCCGTGGATCAGGACGGCCCGGCGGCGCCGGGTCTGGGCGCAGCCGAGGACCTTTTTCCCTCCGGCCAGGAGGGTTTCGCCCAGGTGGTCCTCGAAGCAGAGGGGAGACCGTCGCCGCGGCGTTCCGTCACCGGGCCTCCAAGGCCGGACCTCGGCCCCGAGCCCTTGGAGGGCCTCGGCGACGGCGGAGACGAAGGCTCCGTATAGCGCGTGGATGCCCTGGGCCCAGGCGTGGTCCGCCGGGAGGGCCAGGGAGAGGCTGAGGGAGCTTCCTCCTTCGTGGAGCACGGCCGACCCGCCCGTGATCCGCCGCAGGATCGGGACGCCTAGGCGCAGGCACGGGGCGGGGTCCACATCCGAGGACGGCTGGGCGTACCCGAGAACGAGGACGGGTTTCGGCCAGGCGTAGGTCCAAAGAATGGGCCCGCGGCTTCCCTCCTCGAGGAGAAGATCCTCGAGGGCCAAGTCCTCGAAGGGTTCGCCCCCCTCCCTCCACCGGAAGCGCAGGGTGTGCAGGTCAGAAGAAGGTTCGTCCGAGGAACGCATGGTGAATCCAGTGTAGCAGGCTCTGGCTATCCCCAGAGTTCGGGGTGGCTGTGCGTTTCAGCAATGTTTCATGCAAGTAACCTTTGGGGCGGTTTGCCCCTCCTTCGCCGGGATTACTTGACTCCGGATTCGGAGGGTTGTAATTTGCTAATTGTAGTTTAGGGATTCGATTCGAGCGGTTTGTATTTTCTGGAGAATTCCCGCTCGGATTGGCGATCTCGCGCGCAAGGCGCGGGGAAGCGAAGGAGGCGGGCATGATCGGGACCCATCGGCGGTCGGGCTCCCCGCGTGTACGCGGCGGCGGCCTTCTCGGTGCGAGGATCCGTGAACTCTCCGCGGCGGCCGGGCTCCTGCTCGCCGCGGCGGTCCTGGGCGCGGTGTCCCTGCCGGCGGCGGCTCAACCCCTGGAGGCCGAGATCACGGCCAACCAAACCTGTGGGCCGGCCCCCCTCAACGTCTGCTTCGAGGCGACCTCCCCGGACCTCGATCCGGAGGCCATCCCGTGGTCGTACAACTGGGATTTCGGGGACGGGACCTACCCGACGCCGAACTTCGACGACCCCCTGCCCTGTCACGCCTTCATGACGCCCGACACGCAGTACATCGTGGGCGTGTCCATCACGGACACCAACGGAGATACGGCGGTCGGGGCCATCCTCATCTCCACCCAGGAACTGGCGGTGAACATCTGCGCCGACGTGACGAGCGGTCCGGCGCCGCTTCTCGTACAGTTCAATGACGGGTGCGGCAACGTCTCGGGGGGCGTGCCTCCCTATTTCTACGATTGGGACTTCGGGGACGGCTCGGACCACTGCTACGACTGGGCCACCCAGCATGCGTACGATCTGCCTGGGATCTACTACGTGACGCTCACCGTCACCGACGCGTGCGATCCCACCAGCGTGGTGACCGACACCCACATCGTCGTCACGGTGACCCAGCTCAACGTGACGGGCAACGCCACGGCCACGCGGACGTGCGGCCCGCCCAACACGGAGGTCTGCTTCACCGGCACGGCCCAGGGCGGCATGGCCCCGTACACGTACTCCTGGAACTTCGGAGACGGCACGGCGGCGGTGGCCGGGCAGGCTCCCTGCCACGTGTTCACGACGGCGGGGACCTACACCGTGGCCATGACGGTGACCGACGCCCTGAGCAACACCTACACGGACGACCACATCCAGGTCATCATCACGCCGCCCCTCGCCGTCACCTCCTCGGCGAGCCGCACCGACGGATTCGCCCCCTTCACCGTGTTCTTCACGAGTTCCGTCACGGGAGGCACGGGGCCTTACAACTACTCGTGGGACTTCGGCGACGGAGAGACGGCGACGTCGGGCAACGTCCTGCACACCTACGCGGACCCGGGCAGCTATACGGCGATTCTCACCGTGACCGACAGCTGCGTTCCGCCGGCCACGGCCACGGCCACGCCCATTCCCGTCGCCGTCTATCCCATCGTCGTGGCGGCGACGGCGAACCGGGAGTGCGGATACGCACCCCTGAACGTGATTTTCGACGCCTCGGCCGAGGGCGGGCTTCCGCCCTATTCCTACGCGTGGAACTTCGGGGACGGGACGCCGGGGGACACCATCGCCAATCCGAGCCACAGCTACCTGACGGTGGGAACCTTCACGGCCACGGTGACGGTGACCGACTCCCTGGGCCGGACCGGTACGGGGACGGTTCAAGTCCAGACGGTGCCGACCCTGGAGGTGGCCATCGCGTCCACGGCGGTCACCGGGCCCTCCCCTCTCACCTCCAACGTCACCAGCGTGGTCACGGGCGGCCTGCCTCCCTACACCTACGACTGGGACTTCGGCGACATGGAGCCCCACAGCGTGGCGGACCACGACCAGCACACCTGGGTCGAGCCGGGGGAGTACACGCTGAGCCTTACGGTGGAGGACAGCTGTGGGCACAGCGTTACCTCCACCCTCGAGATCACGGCCTACGGAGCCGTGACGGTGGCGGCCACGAGCGACGTGTCCTGCGGCACGGCGCCCCTTTCGGTCTGCTTCGAGGGAACCCCCGCGGGCGGGGTCCCTCCCTACACCTACTACTGGGATTTTGACGACTCCACCAACAGCACCGACGAGAAGCCCTGCCACAACTTCATCTCGGCGGGCACCTACGAGGTCACCGTGACGGTGGAGGACTCCCTCGGGAGCACGGGCTCCACCAAAGTGGACGTGGTGGTCGTGGCGCCCCTCCACCTGGCCGTCGCCACGGGGGCCAGCGCGATTCAGGGCTTCCCGCCCCTGGCCGTGAACTTCACGAGCAGCGTTTCGGGCGCCTCGCCGCCCTTCACGTACGCGTGGGACTTCGGCGACGGGACCACGGCCAACTCCTCAACGCCCCAGCACATCTACGACACCGTCGGCGTCTATACGGTCTCTCTCACCGTGACGGCGGAGGACGCCTGCGGCACGACCTACACGGCGACGGACTCGCACCTGACCATCACCGTACTGGAGGCCCCCAGCATCCGCCTCGTGTCCCCCGTGGACGGAGGCTTTTACGGCGGCACCGTCAACCTGCAGAGCGTGGTGTACGACGACGTGGCCGTCACGCGGGTGGATTACTTCGTGAACGGCGCGCTCCTGGGATCCTCCTTCACGGGGCCCAGCTACGGGTTGGTATGGAACAGCGCCGGGCTCAACGGGACCTTCAGCGTGTACGCCATGGTGGTCGACAGCCTGGGTCGCTCGGCCGTGTCCGAAACGGTCTCGATCACGCTGGGCAACCCCATCCTCGACGGGCGGGTCCAAGCCCTGCAGGATCCCTTCCGCCTTAAAGTATACGGGAGCGGCCTCCAAGCCGGGTGCGTCGTGAAGATCAACGGCGCGAATGCGCCCCTGACCGTCTACAAGGGCAGCAACATGGTCCTGGTCAAGGGCGGAAACCTCTTGAAGGCCATGCTGCCGAAGGGGGTGCCCGTCCTGATCACGGTGGTCAACCCCGACGGAGGGATCTCCAACAGCGCCGCCTTCACGCGCTGACCGGCGCGCCCTTGACGAAGTGAAGACGGGAGGCCAACGGGCCTCCCGTCCTTTCTTAGGTCCTCTTGCGAATCCGTGTGCTTCGAAGGGCGGGGCAGGCCGCCCAATTGCTTGACGCGCGCGGTTTCGGGCGGGCCGGCGGCGCAGGAACGCCGCCTTCCCCTTGCAACGGAAGGCGGTCCGGCTCGTAGGTCTGCACCGAGTCTCCAGCCGAGCCCTTGTTTCGAAGGTGCGCGCCGGGCACCTGAGGGAAGGGGCCCGGCGGAAACGGCGCTCGAGCGAGCGCTCCGCCCGGCCGGACTCGCCTACTTCATCACGATCGGGAACGTGACCTTGGTCTTGACGGGGACTCCGTCCTTGAGGGCGGGGGAGTAGCGGAGCTTCATGCCCGCCCGCCGGCAGGAGTCGTTCATTCCGTAGTCGGGAACGGGCCCGCGTACGACCTTGGCGTCCGTGACGGCGCCCGTTTCGTCCACGCTCACCTCCACGTAGAAGGTTCCCTTGAGCCGATTCTGACGGGCGGGGCTCGTGACGTCCAATTGCAGCTGGTTGGTCTGTTTGGGCTTGATGTCCACGGCCCAGAGCTCCACGAAGTCGCCCGTCTGGACTTTCGCGGCCGGCGGTGGGGATGGCGCGGCCTCCGAGGGGGCCTCCAGGGCGGAGCCGAGGGCGGCTTCGGCCGTCGGGGGGGCGCTTGCCGCAGGACCGGCAGGTTCGGATGGGGCGGAAGCCGCCGGAGCGGTCTCGGCGGGCTTGACCTTTTCGGCGGCCAGGCGCTTCTGTTCTTCCTGCTGGGCCCTGAGGCGGTTCTGGGTCTCCTCCAGGGCCTTCTGGGCCCGTACCTTCTCGTCCGCCGTCGTGGCCTTGGTGACCTGCTGCTGAAGGGCGGCCTTCTCATCCTCCAAGGCCTTCAGCTTGGCGGCCATTTCCTCCTGCTGGGCCTTGAATTGGGCCCGCTCCTTTTCCAGGTCGGCCATCTGCTGCTGAGCTCGGATCTGCTCCTCGGAGGGACCCTTGGGCCTCAAAGCGAGAAAGAGAACCAGGGCGAGCAGGACGACGCCCGCGGCGATTCCCGCGCCGACGAGGAGGTACTTTCGGGACGCGAGGGGGCTTTCCGCCGGCTCCTCCGACGGGAGAGAGAAGGAGGACGGAAGATCCTTCGGCTCGGAGGCGGGAGAGGCGGCGGCAGGCGCGGGGGCAGGCGGCGGGGCGGTCGGCGGCGCCTCCTCCCGTCGGAAGGGAGCCCGGTCGAGGGCGGCAAAGGCCTTGTCGGCCGAATCCTCGGCTTCGTCTTCGCCTCGGTACAGGGAGTGCATGAGGAAGGCGATGTTGAAGGTCGTGGGGCTGTACTCTCCGGAGGTGATCAACTGGTCCAGGTCCGCCTTCAGGACCTTGAGGTCCCCGTAAGCCTCTGGCTCCTCCTGGAGGAGGCTTCTCTTCAGGATGCGGTGCAGGTTGTCGGGGAGCGGATCGGCGCCGTCCAGGCCCCGGCGGCCCTCCTCGAGGCGGGAGGCCGGGTCGAAGGGCTCGGAGGGCGCGGGGCGAAAGGGCTCCCGGCAGAGGAACTCGAAGAGCAGTGCCCCCACCGAGTAGATGTCCGCGGCGGCCTTGGCGCTCTTCCCGGCCGCCTGGGCGGGCGGAAGGTATCGCCAGTAGGCGTCGAAGGCGGGATCCTTGAGGAGCGGCGTGGTCTGGAGGTCCTTGAGCAGGGTCGGGAGGAGCTTGACCTCGCCTTCGAAACTCACCGAGACGCGGTCCGGCGACAGTCCTCCGGCCGTTATCCCTTGTTCGGCGAGGGAGAGAAGGGCTCCGGCTGTGCGTTCCGCCAGGTAGACGGCCTGGTCCGGGGCGAGGGGGAGCCCTTCGTGGCGGAGGCGGTCCAGGATGTCGCTGAGCAAGCGCCCTTGGTGATACTCGGTGACGGCGTAGAGGGAGTTCTTGCCCTCGCGCCCCGCTTCCAGGAGATTGAGGGCCCTCAGGTCGCGCACCTTGCCCCAGTCCCGGGCATTCTTCAGGACCACCCGCTCGGCCTCGGGCGTTTCCGCCACGGCGGCGGGCAGGTGGTGGACGAGGCGGACTTCGGGGTCGCCTTCGGCGGGAAGGGCCTTCAAAACGGAACCCGCTACGGTGGCGGAGACCGACTCTCCCAGAATGTGGTTGGCGAACAGCTCCGCGTCCATGAATGCACCCCCTGTCTTCGGGGGCCATTATCGGAGCGCCCGTCGGGGCGTGTCAAACGAAGCGAAACCCGGGGGGGTGATCGGACCGGGTGGAGGGGAGGGTCCCTAGGAACATCGAAGGGGAGCCGCCCGAGCGCGACCTCCCCTCCGCTCGGAATCCCCTCATTTCGGCATCCCGGTATCCCGCCGTTGCACCTTGGCCAGCACGTCCTTGGCGAAGTCCCGGTGGACCATGTAGGAGAGCATCTTGAGCTTCACGTAGTCGCCCCGGTAAAAAAGCCAGCCCTCGGGCGGGGCCTTCCGGGCGGCGCGCGCCGAGTCCTTGATCAGGAACCAGTCGGCCCCCTCCCGCCGGGTGTACCCGACGAGGTGGATCCCGTGGTCGTCCGTGGTGGAGCCCTCGGCCATGCGCATCTCCCGGGCATCCTGGTCGAGGTATCCCGGGGCCACGTCGAAGGAGGGGACCAGGGCCACCTTGTTCCAGCCGTCGTACCCCGGCTCGCTCGTGTCGCCGCCGATGGCCACCGTGGAGCCCGCCCGGGCCGCGCGGACGAGGAGGGCGTACCACTCGTCGAGGGGGAGGTTCACGTAGGTGTCGGCCCGCCACCAGTTGTCTTCGGCGTCCAGCTCGCAGAGGGTGTAGAAGGGGTGCGCGGAGGTGGAGACGAAGCTGGCGTAGGCGTCCATGTCGAGGGCCGCCACGTCCTTCAGGAAGGTGTGGGGAGTGTGGGAGCGCCCCTCATGGTCGAACGTCTCGGGCGGGCGGCCCAGGTGCTTGTCCAGGATCCTGCGGACGGCGTCGAGGGCTTGGTCCTCGTCCCAGTAGTTGTGGGCCTCGCAGTAGGCGAAGTAGGCCTTCATCTCGTCCATCATGCGGGCGTGGTTGTGGCGCCCGTCCGCGGCGAGGACGCCCCGGTAGGCCGACTCGGGGACGACGCCATACACTTTCCAGAGCCGGGGGATGGCCTCCGATTCGGATCCCTCCTCGAAAACGGACCGGCCCCGCGCGGCCACGTAGCGGCGTGCCTTGTCCAGGTACTCGTGGTACACGGACCAGAGCTCCGAGAGCTTGACCTCGCGGCCTGACAAACGCTTGATCTCGGATTCGAAAAAGGAGGTCGTGGCGAAGGACCAGCAGGTCCCCGTAAGGTACTGGGCCACCGGAGGAAAGGCCCATGCCCTCCCGGAGAAATCTTCCGGTCCCCGGGGACGGCTCAGTCCGGACAGGTCCACGCGGAAATCGCGCCGCGCCGCCTCCCTCGCCTTCTTTTCCTGGTCCTGGACCTCGAGGATGTCGCTCGTGGCCTTCGCGGAGGCCTCGTCCGCCGCGGCGTTCGCCTCCTCCAATTCCTTGAGGACGGGGTCCTTCACGGCGGGTC
>JBFLVU010000041.1:0-15409 GCA_040758175.1 Acidobacteriota bacterium
GACGGTCACGAGGTCGGCGGGTCTGGAGTAGATGGGGTAGCGGAAACGAGCGTCCGGCCTCAGCCGGCCCTGCAGGATCGGCTCGTAATACCCCGTGACGAGGAGCCCCCCCTCCTCCCCTTCGGGAGCGGCGACCCGGTAGGGAAGGAAGCGCTCCTTAACCCGAATCGCTTTCCCGGACCGGCCCAGCCCTTCGTCCTCGGCGATGCGCAGGAGTTCCTTGACCGAATCCGACGCATCCGAGGCGGGGATTTCCCAGGGACCGAGCCGCAGGGTCGTGGAGGGCGGCACCCGGCCGAAGTAGACCAGACTCTGCCGACACGCCTCGGCAACCCCGAACCAGTCGAGGTCGTCCGCCGCCTCCCCCACTTCGGACCACGCGCAGGGAACGGGGGGCCGTTCGGGTGCGGGTTGTGGGACGGCCTGCTCCACCGAGCTCTCCGGGCGCTCGGAGGGAACCTGTACGGGCAAGGTGGAAACGCTGGGATGCCGTGCGCAGGCCAAGGCGAGGAAGACATACCCTCCGAGCGCGGCAATGGACTTCGGCCTCCATATTCCCATGAAGTCAAGTGTACCGGCCCGGGGCCTTCCGGACAAGATCGGAGGGAAAAATCCCGGATCGGGAATTCGGGCGGCCGGCCATCGGTTGTACCTTTTTTGGAAGCGAAATCGGAATGATTCCGAAAAAGAGGCGGCACAGCCGGCAGAGGGACCAACTCCTGGAAGTTCTGATGAATGCGGACGACCATCCGACGGCGGACAGCCTCGCCCGCCGGCTTGCAGATTCGCACGGAAGGACCACGCTCTCCACGCTGTACCGCAACCTGGAAATCCTGGTCTCCAGCGGAACCATACGCAGGATTCGGTTGGACGACGGACCCGACCGCTTTGACGCCAACCTTCGGCCGCACTACCATTTGGTGTGCAACCGTTGCGGCCGGCTGAGGGACGCCCCCGTCCGGAGGGAGGACCGCTGCAGGGTCTCCCTGCCGCGGGGTTTTCGTCCGGAAACATGGGAAGTCACCGTTCGGGGCACCTGCGCCGGGTGCGCGGGGAAGGCCCATCCTTTTTCTGATCAGGAGGTGTGAGATGCCGAGTTTGAAAGGAACCAAGACCTTTGAGAACCTCAAAGCGGCCTTCGCAGGAGAATCGGAGGCCAACCGCCGTTATCTCTACTTCGCGCGTGAGGCGGACGTGGAAGGCTACCCGGACGTGGCCGCCGTGTTCCGCTCGACGGGCGAGGGCGAGACGGGGCACGCATTCGGTCACCTCGACTACCTCAAGGAGGTAGGCGATCCGGCCACGGGAAAACCCATCGGAGACACCAAGCTCAACCTCGCCGCCGCCGTGGCCGGCGAAACCTACGAATACACGGAGATGTACCCCGGCTTCGCTCGCACCGCGCGCGAGGAGGGCTTCGACGAGGCCGCCGATTGGTTTGAGACCCTGGCGAAGGCGGAACGGGCCCACGCGGGCCGATTCCAAAAGGCCCTGGACGAAATCAGATAGTCTCCAGAACCGTGAACGCCTTTGCGGAGGCGCGGAGAGGGTCGCTCCCCGAAAAGAGAGGCCCGGGTGGGCGCTCCGCGCCTTCGCGGGCGTGAAGAGGAAGGGGGAGAGAAATGAGCGAGAAGGGACTCGGGGGAATCAAGGAATTCGTCTTCGACCCTCGCGATCCGAAATTCTACGATGCGAAGGATCTCCACGGGGAGGAGAGGCGCATCTTCGAGATCTGCCATGGGTGCCGGCTCTGCGCGGGGATCTGCCCCTCCTTCGACATCCTGTTCGACCTCCTTGACTCCAGGGACATCCTGGCGGAGGCCTTGGAGGACAAAGACCTGGACGCGGTGATGGAGCCCTGCTTCTACTGCAAGCTCTGCTACACGAAATGCCCCTATACCCCGCCGCACGAGTTCCGCCTTGACTTCCCGCACCTTGCCCTGCGGCATAAAGCCCAGAAGTTCAAGGAGAAAGGGGCGACGTTTGCGGGCAGGATGCTCGCGGATCCAGCCGGGATGGCGCGAAGGGCCCGCCCTGTGGCCGCGCTGGCCAACGCAGCGAACCGGAACCGGCTCGCGCGCAAGGCCATGGCCCCGCTCCTCAAGATCCATCCGGACGCACCGCTTCCCCCCGTGGCCGCAAAGACCTTCACATCGCGATTCGGGTCCCTTCCGAGGCCCGCCCAGACACGAGAGAAGGCCGTCCTTTTCACGACGTGCCTGGTGGACGCCAACTACCCGGAGCTGGGTGAAACCCTGGTCAAGTTCCTCGCCTCCTGCGGCGTGGAGGTGATCCTGCCGGAGGGGATCGACTGCTGCGGAATCCCCGCCTTCGACCTCGGTGACATCGAAACCGCCGCCGCCAAGGCCAGGAAAAACGTGGCCGCCCTTCTTCCCTACGCCCGGGCCGGGATGCCGATCCTGGCCCCCGTTTCCTCCTGCGCCATGGCCCTCGCCATGGAATACCCCCTCCTCGTCCCCGGAGAGGAGACCACATGCGTGTCCGGCGCCTCTCGGGACCTCCTCGACTACCTTGCCGACTTGAAGAAGAGGGGCCTCTGGCCCTCCAACGAACCCCGCCCCCTGGGTGAAGTGGCCTACCACCTCCCCTGCCATTTGAAGCAGATGGGCGTGGGCTTCAAGGGACGCGACCTCCTGCGCGATCTGCCGGGGACCACCGTCAAGGTCATGGATGCCTGCTCGGGCCATGACGGTACCTACGGGATCCGGCTGGAGACCTTCGAAGCCTCCATGAAGGTGGGCCGAAAGCTGTTCCAGAAGGTCCGTGACGCCTCCGGCCCCGTCACAACCGAATGTCCCCTTTCGGGCCTCCAGATCTCCCACGCCACCGGAAGGGAGGCCCTCCATCCCATCGTCCTGCTGGCCAGGGCTTACGGAATCGGGTGAGGGAGCGCCGAAAGGCGGCCCGACATCCCCCACGGAAAGGCCCCATGAAACCCCTTCAAAGAGGCGAAATCCTCGACCTCGTACAGTACGAAAAGCGCAGAAAAGACATCCGTGCCGAACTCATGGCCCTCAAGGACCGCCGGCGCCTGCACCTGAACCCTTTTCTGACGCTGCTTTTCGAAAACCGTCGGACCATCTGGTATCAGATTCAGGAGATGATGCGGGCCGAACGCATGGTGGAGGAGGATACCATCCTCGGAGAGATGGAAACGTACGGCCCGCTCGTTCCCGGCCGTGAGGAGTGGAAGGCCACCCTCTACATCGAAATCCCCGACCTCGACCGCCTAAAGGAAACCCTTCCCAGGCTCGTGGACGTGGAGAACGCCGTGTACGCCCGCATCGGGCAGGAGCGAGTCCGGGCCGTGGGAGAGGAGGGGAGGAGCCGGGAGGATTACACGAGCACCGTGCACTACCTCACCTGGGCACTCCCCGCCGGGGCAAGGGAGAGCCTTCGCAAGGGCGCGCCGCTGTTCTTCGGAGTGGACCATGCGGGAGCGACCGCCGAGGTGCCGGCAGGAGACTCCCTCCGGGCGGAACTGCTCTCCGACCTCGACGCGGAGTAGGCGAATGGAACGTCCCTCGAACCGGCCGCCGGGGGGAACCTGGGCGGTCCGGTCCGGCCCCCTCCGGAGGGAACTCGAAAGGGACATCCCGCGGGAGGTCTTGGAGGGCCTCCACCGGCTCTCCCCGATCCGTCACTTCGCCGCCGCGGGCCTCTTGACCGTTATCACAGCCTCCCTGGCCCTCGGCCTTCTCCTTCCGATCCCTCTGTGGGCCTGGGTGCCTCTCTCCCTGCTCTTGGGGCTCTGCTCCTTCGACTACACGGTGCTCCTGCACGAGGCGCTTCACCGGCTGGTCTTCCCCGGCCGACGAGAAGGCGCCACACGGCTCCTTTCGTTTCTCTACGCCCTGCCGAGCGGGATCTCTCCTTCCCAATTCGCAAGATGGCACCTGGACCACCACGCGGGCCTGGGCTCCGCCGAAGAGGACCCGAAAAGGGCCCGCCTCTCTCCCAGACGGAATGAACGGTGGCTGAAGGTCCTCTACTTTACGCCCGCCCTGTTCTGGATCTACTTTCGCGCCGCCGCCAAGGAGACGGCCACCTACGGGCCGGCGCTCCGCCGGCGCATTCTGGCGGAAAGGACCCTCGCCCTCGCGTTCCACTCGGCGGCGGCGGCGGCACTCCTTGGGTTTGCCGGCCTGGCGGGATTGATGAAGGTCTACCTCGTCCCCGTTTTCTTCGGATTCCCCCTGGCCTTTGGCCTGAACCGCCTCGGCCAGCATTACGACATAGATCCCGCCGATCCGGCCCGATGGGGGACCCGCAGGCGCCGCTCCCGGCTCTGGGACCTTCTGTTTCTCGGATCCTCCTACCACCTGGAGCATCACTATTTTCCCGGGGTGCCCTTCTATCGCCTCGAGGCTCTCAACCGCGCTTTGTCGCCTTTTTTCGAGTCCAGGGGAATTCCCGAGCGCTCCTACGGGTGGCTTCTGTGGAAGTACTTGGCGGAGAATCGTGCCCCGCACACGCCTTGGACCTGAGCCGAGCCTTCAGCCCCGCCTCAGGATGAGGTACCCGGCCAGCCCCGAAAGGGCCGACGCACCGAGGATCCCGACCTTGGCCTGCGGGAGGAGTTCGCCCGCCCCGAAGGCCAGCCCGGCGATGAACAGGGCCATCGTGAAGCCGATGCCGGCCAGACAGCCGACGCCCGCGAACGTGCGCCATCCGGCCCCATCGGGCATCGGACTCAGGCCGGTCCGAACGACGAGGTACGCGCCGGCAACAATCCCCAAAGGTTTTCCGAGCAGGAGGCCGGCGGCCGTCCCGGCGGTCACCGGCCCCCACAGTCTCCCTGTCCCGCCAACGTCGAGGGCAACCCCCGCGTTCGCCAGCGCGAAGAGGGGCATGATTCCGAACGTGACCCAGGGGTGCAGGGCGTGCTCCAGCCGCTGGAGGGGAGCCGAGGCTTCCTGGGCGGCCCCGGTGAGCCCGAGAAGGGCCTCGTGCTGGGAGGGCGTGAGGAGGCGCCCCCTCGATGTCTCGGAGGCGAACTCGCCGAGGTGCTTCCGCGCCTTTTCGAGGAAGCGGGGACCCTCCACGGCCACTCGAGCCGGGATCGTCATGGCGAGCAGAACGCCCGCCACCGTCGGGTGGATGCCCGACTTGAGAAAGAAGACCCAGACGGCCGCGCCCGCCAGGGCATACAAGCCGAGGCTTCGCATGCCGAGGGAGGCCAGGAGGACGAGCCCGGCGAGCACGCCCAGTCCGGCTCCAAGGTAGGCCATGCGGATCCCATCGGTATAAAAGATGGCGATGACCAGAACGGCGCCCAGGTCATCTACGATGGCCAGCGCCGCCAGGAACACCCTCAGCGCGGGAGGGACCCGATCTCCCAGCAGGGCCAGGACGCCCAGGGCAAAGGCGATGTCCGTCGCCATGGGAATCCCCCACCCTGCGGCGCCGGCGCCCCCCGCGTTGATCATCATGTACAGGGCCGCGGGAACGGCCATCCCCCCCAGGGCCCCGGCGATGGGGAGAAGGGCCTGCCGCGGCGTGGACAGCTCCCCCACCAGGATCTCGCGCTTGATCTCCAAACCCACGACGAAAAAGAAGAGGGCCATGAGTCCGTCGTTGATCCAGAGAAGGAGGGGTTTGGACAGGAGGAACGGTCCGGCGCCCACCGATATCCTCCAGGAAAAAGCCCCGGCGTAGGATTCGGCCCAGGGGGAGTTGGCCCAGGCGAGGGCCGCGAGGGCGGCGCCCAGCAGGATCACCCCTCCGGCGGCTTCCGTCTTGAAGAACTCGTGGAAGGGCAGGGGTATCGCGACCCGGCCCCGCCCCGACTTGCCCCGAACCGACTTGGCGCCCATCCGTCCTCCCGCATCCGCGTGGACGATCCCACACCGAACATGATGTAATCTGGCATAGTCTACAGCAAACGGCGCCGTACCTTCTCAGGGGAGGTGATCGAATGTTCAAGGAATTCAAGGATTTCGCGATGCGGGGCAACGTGCTGGACATGGCGGTGGGCATCATCATCGGAGGCGCCTTCGGGAAAATCATCACGTCCTTCGTGGGCGACGTGCTCATGCCGCCCATCGGCCTCCTCCTCGGGAAAGTGGACTTCTCGAACCTGTTCATCAACCTTTCGGGCCAGCCGTTCGAGAGCCTCAAGGCGGCCAAGGAGGCGGGCGCCGCGACCCTCAACTACGGCCTCTTCATCAACACCGTCCTCGATTTTGTTATCGTGGCCTTCGCTATTTTCCTCCTGATCCGCCAGGTGAACCGATTCAAGAAGGCCGAGGCTCCCGCTCCCCCGGCGACCAAGGAGTGCCCTTTCTGCCTGTCGTCGGTGCCGCTCAAGGCTTCCAAGTGCGGTTTCTGCACGTCCACGCTGGAGGCCTGAGAGAGCCTGGCTTCTTCCGTCGAAACGGAAGGGGGCCCCGAAACCGGGGCCCCCTTTCAACGATCGGCGCTGGGGCCGGGATGCCGATTAGGGCCATTGGAAGTTGACCGTCACCTCACCCCCGTCGGGATTGAGGAAACGGATGGCTCGGGGCGTGTTCTTTGGGACAGCCGCCTTCAGCGAGGCGCCCCCCTTGAGGATGACCTGGCCGGAATTCTTCCACTTGATCTGTGTCCACGGCTGGCCCTCGATGAAGACCTGGATGCCGCTCTGGAAGTTGCTCCCCGTCGCGACGAAGCGGAAGGGGTTCCCCTTCTTCGCGATGGAGGAGACAGACGGTGGAGTCACCACGACGGCCCCGACCGCGAGGGTTCCGGTCTGGGTGCACACGTCGTTGCCGTTGCCCTCGCGGACCGTTAGGGTCCACGTGAAGGTGCCCTCGCTGGCGTAGGAGTGGGAGACGCCCAGGGCCGTTCCGTGGGCCGATCCGTCCCCGAAGTCCCAGTCCACCGTGGGCGCGTCCGAGCAGTTCGTGGCAGTGACCGTGCCGTTGAAGGTCACGGCTTCCCCGACGGTGGCCGCGGCCTGAACCGAGGCCGAGCAAGTGAGCACACACCCTCCAGATGGGTCGGTCACGGTGATGGAGCCCGTCTGTATGCAGGGTGAGGCGCCCGCCGCCGTGGCCGTGAGGGTCCAGACGTAGGTGCCTGGAGAGGTGTAGGCGTGGGAGGGGGAAGCGGTGATGGCGTGGGCCGAGCCGTCCCCGAAGTCCCAGTCATAGGAGGGAGAGCCCGAACAGCCCGTGGCCGTCGCCGATCCCGAGAACGCAACGAGCTGTCCCGTTTCGGTCGTCGCCGGGACCACCGCCGAGCAGGCGAGGGAACAACCCTGGGCGTTCACCTGGATCGTGAGGTGGGAGTCGGTGGCCGTGTCGGAGGCTCCGTCGGTGACCGTGAGGGACACCGGATAGGATCCGGCGGCGGCGTACGTGTGAGAGGGGGCCTGCTGGATCGAGGTCCCGCCATCTCCGAAGGTCCACGCGTACGAGTAGGGTGGAGCCCCCCCCGACGCAGAGGCCGCAAAGGCCACCTCCAGCGGGGCCGTCCCGCTCTCCGGAGCCGCAGAGGCCGAGGCCGTCAGCGTGGAGGAATAGGCACAGAGTCCGGCGGAGGCGGGCGTTGGGCTGGCCGCCAACAGGTTCATGCTCCCGGCGGAAAGGGCCAGCGTCCCGAGGGCCAGGCCCGGGCTCCCGACTGCGGCCGCGGAGGTGCCCGGTGACACGGCCGTGGCCGAACCCGGAACCGACGTGTCGGAGATCAGGGAGCAGGCGGCTCCGATGCGGCCGTTCCCGTCCAAGCGGAGGGCGAGGAGGTCGCTGTTTCCGGCGCCGAAGGATTTGGTCTCCCCAGAGACGAAGAAACCGCCGCCCGAGATCGCCTCCGCGATGCCTTCCTCCCGGTCCGCCCCCCCGTACGTCCTCTGGAAGAAGGGGCTCCCCGACGAGTCCAGGCGAAGGACCCACACGTCGTCGAGGCCGTGTCCGAAGGATTCGGTATCGGAGGCGAGAAGGACTCCGCCGTCGTCCAGGGCCTCGGCGGAGGAGAGTTCGTCCTTCTGGGCGCCGCCGTAGGTCCTCTGCCACAGGATTCCGCCATTGGAGTCCAGCTTCAGGACCCAAAGGTCATGGTCTCCCGCCCCGAAGGAATCCGTGTCCGCGGCCAGGAGGAACCCTCCGGCCTGCAGAGGCTGAACGAACCCCCATTCGTCCTGAGACCCTCCGTAGGTCTTCTGCCAGAGGATGTTCCCGCCGCCGTCGAGTCGGAGGAGCCACACGTCGCCGACGCCGTTGGAGCTCCCCCCGGCACCAAAGGAGCGGGTGGTTCCCGAGAGGATGAACCCTCCCCCCGGCACGGGCCAGAGACCTCCGCCCGCGTCCAAGTCGCCCCCTCCGAAAGTCTTCTGCCAGAGGACATTTCCCGAGGCGTCGAACTGGGCCGCCCAGAGGTCCGCATCCTGGGTCATCAGATTGAACACGGTGCCGGATCCAAGGATGGTCTGGTCTTCCGCTTCGTAGAAGGCGCCCGTGACCTGGCCCGCTCCGGTGTACTCCTTCTGCCAGAGGATGTTTCCGGCCGAGTCCAGGCGGAGCATCTTCAGGGACGAGTTCAGGGTGGCGATGGAAAGGCTGAAACCGTTCAGGAGGAACCCCCCGTCGGAGGTGGGGACGGCTCCCGTGAGGCCCGAACCCGGTGGGCCGTAGCTCTTCTGCCATTGAACCGATCCGTCCTCACCCAGCCGGGCGAGGAAGAACGTGGCCTGCTGGGCAAGGTCCACGGAGGTGCCCTGGGCGAGGAGGCCCCCGCCCTGGAGAGGCAGAATGGCGCCGAACTCGTTGCCGGAGGTCCCGTAGGCCTTGGCCCAGAGAACGGACCCCGAAGCGTCCACCTTCAGGAGAAACAGATCCTGCTGGCCCGCCCCGAAGGAGGCCGTGTCGCCGCCCAGGAGAAACCCGCCGTCGCCGGTCTGCTTCACCAGGAAGCCGTGGTCGCTGTCCGCTCCCCCGAAGGCCTTCCCCCACAGCGGCGCGGCCTCCGCGAAGGGGTCCGGGGACGCCGGAGAAAGGAAGGGAACGTGTCTTTCCGCCACGCGCCCCCGATTCGGGGGCGCCGCCTCGACGCCCAAGGTGGCCAGGGCCGTCCAGAGGACCGTCATGGTCCCTGCGATCGATCTCCATTTCATGGATTTCCTCCGAAAAACGTCGTTCCGCGTCGTGAAGCTCTTGGACCGACTTGAGCAACAGGGAGGCGAGGGCGCCTATTTCCGCTCGGGCCTGCCTTGGGTCGGGCCTTGCCAAGGCCAATGACCCGGGATACGATTCACGGCGCCCCCCCGGAGGCGCGCCATGGCGTACGAGCGGACGATCCCCAGGCAGGGGGACATGCGGGTGGAGGCCACCCTGTACACCTCCGACCGCCTGCCGGCTGAAGCCGATGCCCTTCGGCAGCTCCGGGACGCGTGCAGGATCCCCACGGTTGCGCGGGTTCTCGCAACGCCGGACATCCACGTGGGATTCGGCGTGCCCATCGGGTGCGTGCTGGCCACGGAGGAGGTTGTCCTGCCGGCCGCCGTGGGCTACGACATCAACTGCGGGATGCGCGTCCTGACCACGAACCTCCGGTCGGAGGAGGCGGACGCGGGCCGCCTCGCCCGCTCCATCCGCGGGGACGTCCCCCTGGGGGAGGGGAAACGGAACGTGCCCATGGACCGCGCGGACTTCCTCGAGGTCCTGCGCGCCGGGGTACCCATCCTTCGCGGCCTGGGCCGGACGGACCACGCCGTTTGGGAGCACTTGGATCCGGAGGAGGAGGCCCTTGCCAAGGGGCACATCGAGGATGGGGGATCCCTGCCGGGCGATCCCTCGGCCCTTTCCGAGCGGGCCCTGGAGCGAGGCCAACACCAGTTGGGGACGCTGGGAGGAGGGAACCACTTCGTCGAAATTCAATCCGTGGAGAAGGTGGAGGACCCCGTCGCAGCGGCGGCGTGGGGCCTTTTCGCCGGGCAGGTCGTCGTGATGATCCACTCGGGAAGCCGGGGCCTGGGCCATCAGGTGGGCGAGGAGTACATGGCCCTCGCGCGCTCCCGCCGCTACTTCGAGCCCCACCCGTCCCGGGAGCTCTGCTTCATGCCCGTGGACTCGGCGGAGGGCCGGCGGTACTTGGGCGCCATGAACGCCGGAGCCAACCTGGCCTTCGCCAACCGGCACCTCATCGCCGCCCTCGTGAGGAAGAACCTCCTGGACCACCACCCCAACGCAAGGGTCTCCCTCCTCTACGACGTCCCCCACAACATCGCCAAGAGGGAGATCCACGGCGGGCGGGAGCTCTGGGTTCACCGCAAGGGCGCCACGCGAGCCTTTCCGGGGAAGCGGATGGCGGGGACGCCCTTCGCCGAAACGGGCCAGCCCGTTCTCATCCCCGGTTCCATGGGAACCCGCTCCTACGTGCTGAGGGGCATCCCGGCAAACGAGGCCGCCCTGTGCTCGGCCAACCACGGAGCCGGCCGACGCCTGAGCCGGACGGCCGCGGCCGGAGTCGTCCGCCGGAGGGACGGGAAGGTGCTGAGGCCCGGCGCCATCACGGACGAAGACTTCCGCCATGCCATGGAGGGCGTGGACCTGGTCTGCGAAGACAGGGCCTCCATCAAGGAGGAAGCGCCCCAGGCCTACAAGGACATTGGGACCGTCATCGAGGCGGTCTGCGGGGCGGGGCTCGCGGAGGTGGTTGCCGTGCTCCGCCCCTTGGCGGTGCTCAAGGGCTGAGGGGGCATCTAGCCCTTCGGCTTCCAGAGGATGCCGAAGGAAAGGACCTGAACGCCGCCCCGGCCGATGGGGAGGAGGGTCATCGTCTCCAAGTCCCCTCCCAGGAAGCGCCGAAGGTGGTCCTCCCGAGCCCCGGCCAAAGCGGACAACGCGGAGTCACGCTCGGCCCGGGCGTCGGCCAGGTCCGATTCGAGGGCCTCCAGGCGGTCCTCTGCTCGGTCGGCCATCCGCTTTTTGGAGGCCGTACGGCTGATGGCCCCGCCGATGCTCCGCTTCGAGCCGAGCAGGCCTCCCAGCACCCCGATACCCACGGAGATGGCCGTGTCCGCGCTTCGGGCCTTCGACTCGGAGCGCTGGCTTTCCACCTTGATTTCCAGTTGGCGCGCGCGATCCTCCGCGCGTTCCAGGCGCCGGCGCAGCGGATCCAGCGCCTTGGCCTCCGCGGCCGCCCGACGGGCCTCCCTCAAGGCGGTGACGCGGCTGCGGAAGGAGGCCTCGGACTCCCCCGGCGCCTGCATCTCCCCCGTGACGGAGTCCCTAAGGAGCTTCAGGACCTGGCGGACGGAGAGGGCGGCCGCGGCGGCCTTGGCGGCGCGCTCCGGCTTCCAGGAGGAAAAGTACGCCGGCAGGGGGCGGGCCGATGCTCCCGCTCCGGGCCATCCTTCCGAACCCAGGCTGGCGGCCTCCTCCGGGTCCGCGGCAAGATCCGCCTCGAGTGTGGCGCCTCCCAAGGGCCAGAGGACCTTTTGCACGAGAGCCACGGGAGGTGCCTTCGGGGCTATTCGGTAGGAAAGCTGGACCTCCGCCGCCAGGTGGGGAAGAAGGACGCCGGATCCCGAAAAGAAGGACGGCCAGCCGGCCGGGACGGTGGGAGGGTCCCCGGCGCCCGCCTGCTCCTCCGCGCCGGGAACGGGAGCCGGCGCAGGCGGCGCGGCGCCCAGGAGCCGCTCCAGCTGCGGCGGGGCGAGCGGTCCGGCCAAGAACGAAACGCAGTGGCGGGTCTCCATGAGCAGGGGGGCGTCCCGCTTCACGTCGTGGACAAGGAACGTCCGCGGGGCGATCTCTCCGAGCCTTTCGGCGGCGTCCGCGCCGCCAGGGAGGGCCCCTAACGCGTCCGCGACCCGCCTCCGATCGGGTTCGGTCTGCAGGCGGCCGAGGAACCAGAGACCGGCGTTGGTGAGCCCCTTGTAATCGAGGTCCACGGGGTTTTGCGTTGCGAGGACAACTCCCACGCCGAAGGCGCGCGCCTGCTTGAGGAGCGCAAGAAGCGGGGCCTTGGTGGGCGGGTTGGCGGGATGAGGCGGGAAGTACCCGAACACCTCGTCGAAGACGACTAGGGCGCGGAGCGAGTCGCTCCCCGGCTGCGACCGCGTCCACGAGGCGAGTTCCCCCAGCAGGAGGCCCAGGAAGAAGAGGCGTTGGGTCTCGGGAAGGTGGCTGAGGGTCAGGACCGTCTGGCTGCCCGCCGACGCCGGGCCCAACCAGGCGTTCAGATCCAGCGCCTCGCCGGACCTCCAGGCCCTGAGCGCCGGGGAGGCGAGGAGGGCGTTGAGCCGGAGGGCGAGGGCCGTGCGGTCCCTGGGG
Organism: Acidobacteriota bacterium; assembly: GCA_040758175.1. Lineage (GTDB taxonomy): Bacteria > Acidobacteriota > UBA4820 > UBA4820 > DSQY01 > JBFLVU01. The sequence continues at coordinate 12,276 of JBFLVU010000041.1, forward strand.
GGTATGACCGTGTCCAGATCGAGGACGCCGATCCGATCCAATCCAGGCGAAAGGACACGCCGGACGAGGTCCTCGAGGGAGGGCGCCGCCCCACGGCCCCACAGGTCCAAAAGGAGGTGGGATAGAAGAAGGCCCTCAGGGCTCGTGGCCGCATCCTCGGCCAGGTCCGCCAGGGCCATCAGGGAGGCTGCCGCCGAAAGGGCGCCCTCCGCCCGCTCCTCCTCGGGAGGCGAAGTGAACCGTTCGAGCACGTTGACGGGTCGGAGTTCCGCCCCGGGCGTCAGCACGCGCACCGGCACCCGGGCCAGGGAGCGCACCGCGTCGGGACCGGGACCAAAGGCCTCCACGCCCGCGCGCCAGCGTGAGGCCGCTTCTGGAGCCCGGCCCGCCTGGACGAAGGGAGCAAAGTCCTCGGGCCGAAAATCGGGAAAAACGAGCAGCCGGTTCGTCAGGTCCCCCTTTGGATCGAGCACCAGGGAGGGAACGCCCGCCAGCGCGGCCTCCTCCAGGAGATTCACGAGGAGTCCCGTTTTTCCGGACCCGGTCATCCCGATGACGGCGGCGTGGGTCGTGAGGCGGTCGGCGTCCAGCTCGTATCGGAGGGACTCTGCCGAGGCATGGCCGTCCGCCTTGGAACGACCCAGAAACAGGCGCGCACCCATGGTTTCCTCCCTTTCCATCATGATACGCCGCGTGACCCCCACGCGGTAGTGAGTGTTCCCCAAGGCGCTCCCTTGCCGTATCCTGGCCGGGCGGCGTTTCGGCGTCTTGAAGGGAGGACCATGGCCTGGGACCCGGATCTTTACCTCCGATTCCGCGCGGAGCGCGCGGCCCCCTTCGAGGACCTGTTGGGGTTCGTCCGCGCGGCGCCCGGGCTTTCGGTTCTGGACCTCGGTTGTGGAACGGGCGAGCTCACGGCCCGGTTGAAGGGGGCCCTTCCCGATTCGGACGTGCTGGGCCTGGACAGCTCCCCGGCGATGCTGGAGAGGGCCCGCGCACTCGCCCGCCCGGGCCTCCGCTTCGAACTCGGCTCGGTGGAGGCGGCGGGGGGAGAGTACGACCTCGTCTTTTCCAACGCCGCCCTCCACTGGGTCGCGGGCCACAGGGACCTACTCCCGCGGCTCTTGGGAATGGTCCGGCCGGGCGGCCAACTCGCCGTCCAGATCCCTTCCAACCACGACCATCCCGCCAACCGGGCAGGAGACGAGGTGGCCCTCCGGCATCCCTTCCGGGAGGCCCTCGGCGCCTGGACCCGGACGGTCCACGTCCTGCCGCTTCCGGAGTACGCAGAGATCCTTTACTCGGCGGGAGCCGAGGACCTGACGGCTCTGGAGAAGGTTTATCCCCACCTCCTCGCGGACGCGGGGGCCCTCCGCGACTGGCTGGCGGGAACCACGCTCCGCCCCTACCTCTCCCGCCTCTCCGAGCCGCTTCGCGAGCCCTTTCTGAAGGCCGTGGGAGAGGAGTTGGGGCGCCGGTTCCCTGGAAGCCCTGTGTTTTTCGGGTTCCGGAGGATCCTCCTCCACGCCCGCCGCCGAAAGGAGGAACGGTGAGAAGGATCCCATGGATCCTCTTTTTCGCCATGGCCGTCCTTCTCCTGGAAGGTTGCCGGCCGAAGGTGACCCGGTTTACCTTCGAGCCCCTGGACGTCGGCTCGGACCCCGTGCAGGCGGCCTGTGACGATGCGGCCGCCTGGACCCTTCGCGCGGGCGGGTTCACCGTGACGGTGACGCCCAAGGCCGACTATACGGTGCGGGGAATCGTCCTTTCCACGAGGCGGTACCGCCACGACCGAAACGCCGTCCTGTCCCCCTGCGACGTAGCCCTCGCCTGGGGCAAGATGGCGGATGGGGACGTCTTGAACGAGGTCTCCTGGGACCAGAGCGGGCGGTGGTACTGGTGGTCCTACGACTCGGACTTCCCGTTCGACAACGCGACCATCGCCCGGTACTCCGCCAACACGCATGTCATTCCCTCCACCCCGAACGTTCGGCGGGCCGTCCTTGGCCTGGACGCAGGTGACCGCGTGTCGCTCTCGGGGCAACTCGTGTTCGTGGACGCCACCGACGGATCCTCCACCTGGTGGTGGCACAGCAGCCTCTCCCGGGAAGACACGGGCGAGGGCTCCTGCGAAGTCCTTTTCCTGAGGAGCCTCGAGGTGGACGGCAGGGTGTACGAATGAGACACCCGGTCCTGGCCCTCGTCCTGGCGGCTGTCCTCTCCTGGCCGGGTGTCTCCGCCCGCGGGGGCGACGGCCTCGTCAGCGAGCCTTTTCTCCGCATACGGGTGACCGAGGCGGCTGGTGAGACGGTGGCCGACGTCCCTAGAAAACTGCTGGACGCGCTTGGGCCGACGGGGGCCACCGTACCCCTAGGGACTTGGAAGGGCCGGGCGCTTCGCCTCTCCGTCGACCGGGTCCTCCGCGATCTCAAGGCGGTCCCGGCCTCGGGCCCCGAGAGGGTGATTCTCCACCGCCAAACCGATGCGGGCCTCTTGACGGTGACGGCCAAGCCCTTCGTGAAGAGGGTCCCGCCGCGGCAGCCGGGCCCCATCTGGCTGGATGCGGTCTTCCAGCGCCTGGACGGCGACGGGAAGCGGATCCAGACCGCCCTCCCCCTCGCCGCCGCCTCCGCCGTGGGCCCAACCCTCTTTCAAATGGCCGGCGCCCCGTTCGACCCGGACGCCCTCCCCCTCCTCGAGGCCGGGCTTCGCGCCGCCCAATCCGTGGGTGCCGGCCCCGTCCTCGATGCCCGTGCCCCCTGGGCAAGGCTCGTGCTCACGACGCGGTAGACGCACCGGCCCGCGTCCGGGTCCTTCATTCTGCCCTGCGCCCTGCGCTTTGCGGCGGTCGACGCCTCGGGGACGCCTTCGCCGGCTCGTCTCGGTAGTCCAGGGGCGACGCAAAAAGGGGGGGCTCCCGCCCCCCCAGGTTCTCCTTGCGCCCGCCCTTTCCAGTGTCCCGAATCGAAAATCCGCGGACGATTCGTCCGCCTCGGGACACTTTGCGGGGAGGGCCATGCGGCTTGCGGAGGGCGACCTCGGGCCGCGCAATCCGCCTGCCTTCCCCGCGCGCCCTACCGGGGAAGGCGCGGCGGCGCCTCCCCCGGACCCCCACCCGCCGTGTGGCGAGGGTT
>JBFLVU010000042.1:0-15335 GCA_040758175.1 Acidobacteriota bacterium
GAGGTTCGAAGGCGACACGCCGTCCTGCTTTGGACAGGCATGTCCCCCGATGAAAGGAAACGGCGTCCCCAAAGGCCAGCGAACCCGCCGCATCGCCATGGGTGACAGGCAAAAGGGTCCGCGCCAAGGACTGCTCTGAACGTCACGGATCGAGGATGATGGCACCGGAGATCGGATTTGACAAGCGCGGGGGTCGTGGCCTATGATTCCCCCGTCGGGAGGTTTTCATGCGCGGCACGTCGTCCCTGTCCGTCCAGCTGTATTGGTGGCACGAGGGGCCGGGTGCGCGCGCGGGCGAGGCCTTCGTCTAGGCCCGGACCCAACGGCGAGCACCCAGGCCCACCGGAGACGGTGGGCCTTTTCGTTTGTCCGGCGGGGCCGGAGAAGGAGAGCGGATGGGCGGCGACGGACGGGATCCGGCGGCGGGCCGGCGAATACCGGAGGTGCTGCGTTTCCCCGCGGACCTCACGACGCCCGTTCGGGCGTTTCTGGCCCTGACCTCGCCCAAGGAAGAATCCTTCCTGCTGGAATCGGTGGCGGGGGGAGAAACACAGGCCAGGTACTCCTTTCTCGGTTTCGGTCCCTCGGAGGTCTTCGAGGCGGGAAAGACGGCCCGCCTTCGGAACCGGGGAGGCCTTCGAGAGCTTCCCGGGCACCCGGCCGCAGCTCTGGCGCGCTGGGTGGAGGGTTTCACGGAGCCCGCCGAGGGCCTTCCCGTTCCCTTCCTCGGGGGCGCGGTGGGGTGGATGGACTTCTCCTCGTTCGCCTTCTTCGAACCGAGCCTCGTGGCCGCTTTTCCCGGCGCGCGTGACCCTCGCGCGGTGTTCGGCTTCTTCACCGAAGGGCTCGTCCTCGACCACTTGAGGCAGGAGGGCTTCCTCTACCGCCTGCCTGCCGAGGGTGAGGCGCCCGCAGCCGCGTCGGCCCGCCTGCAAGACCTCCTTCGGCGCCTGGAGGGGGCCGTTCCCGAGCCGTCGGGGCGCGGCCGCTGGAGCCTCGTGCGGGGCCCGGACCGTGGGCGCTTCTCCCGCAACTTGGCGAGCGTTCGAGAAGCCATCCTGGCGGGGGACGCCTACCAGGTCGTCCTTTCCGAGCCCTTTGAGGGGATTTTCGACGGGAACCCCTTCGGCGTCTACCGCCGCCTTCGTCGCTTGAATCCTTCGCCCTACCACTTCTACATCTCACTGGCGGGGCGGCAGGTGGTGGGGGCCTCCCCCGAGATGCTCCTGCGCGCCCAGGGCGAGACGGTGGCCACGGTGCCCATCGCGGGAACGCGCCGCCGGGGAGCCACAGCGGAAGAGGACCTGCGACTCGAAAGGGACCTTCTCGCGGACCCGAAGGAACTCGCCGAGCACGCCATGCTCGTGGACCTCGCCCGCAACGACCTGGGGCGGGCCTGTGAGCCGGGGACCGTGGAAGTGCCCGTTCAGGCCGCCGTGGAGCGATTCAGCCACGTCATGCACATCACCTCCGAAGTGCAGGGACGGCTCGCCCCCGGGCGCACCGCGCTGGACGCCCTGGCGGCGGCCTTTCCCGCGGGCACCGTGAGCGGGGCGCCCAAGATCCGGGCGGCTCAGATCCTCTCCCGGCTGGAAGGCGAGGACCGGGGCCTCTACGGAGGCGCCGCGGGGGTGGTGGATCCGGCGGGCAACCTCGAGCTGTGCATCGCCATCCGCACGCTGGAATTCGAGGGCGGGCGGGTGCGATTCCGATCCGGGGCGGGCATCGTCGCCGACTCGCGCGAGGGCGCCGAGTGGGAGGAAATCCACCAAAAAGCGGCCGCGGCCCTTGCCGCGCTGGCGGGAGAGTAGGGGGTGGGAATGAACTCGGAATTGGAATTTGCGATATCGGATTTTGGAGTTGGGATTTCGGATTTGGAGCTTCTATATGCGCGGAGCCGGCGCCGTTTCGATGCCCTCTCTCAATCCCGGCTTCTCGCAGTCTTGTCCCCTCGGAATCTCCTTCTTTCGGAACCTCCTTCCTTCGGCACCACCTCCTCCCGGCATCACCTCATCCCGGCTTCTCCCCATCCTGGCCTCTCCCCCTCTCGGCCTCTCCTCGCATCGGCATGCCGCCAATTCGGCCTCCCACGTACCGCCCCCGAAGGAGAAATTCCATGATCCTGTTCGTGGACAACTACGACTCCTTCACCTACAACCTGGTCTCCATGATGGGGGCCCTGGAGCCCCGGCTGAAGGTCCTGCGAAACGACGCGGTGAGCGAGGAGGACGTTCGGGCCCTCCGCCCGTGGGGAATCGTTCTCTCCCCTGGACCGGGCCGGCCTGAGGAATCGGGCGCCTGCCCCAGGCTCGTGAAAGCCTTCGCCGCCGAGGTCCCCATCCTGGGCGTGTGCCTGGGCCACCAGGTCATCGTGGAGGCCTTCGGCGGACGGGTGGAGAGGGCCCCGGCGCCCGTCCACGGCAAGGCCTCGCCCGTGGTCCACGACGGGACCGGCCTCCTGGCGGGACTTCCCAGCCCGTTTCCAGCGGGGCGCTACCACTCGCTGGCGGCGGCGGCCGATTCGATCCCGTCCTGCTTGGCGGTGCAAGCCACGGCTCCCGACGGGGTGGTCATGGCGGTGCGGCACGTCGAGCACCCATGCCACGGCGTGCAGTTCCATCCCGAGTCCATCTTGACCCCCGAGGGAGGGCAGCTCCTCCGCAACTTCGTGACCCTGTGCCGGGAGGCGGCCCATGCGTAGAGAACTCCTTTCCAAGGTGACCTCCGGGGGGCGGCTCGACCGGGACGAGGCGTTGGAGGCGGGTCTGGATCTCGCCCAGGGGCGGTCGGAGCCCCTGGTGACGGCCGCCTTCCTCGGAGCCCTCGCGGCAAGAGGCGAAAGCGTCGAGGAGCTGGCGGGGCTCGCAGAGGCCTTCCGGCGGAGCGTGCGGCCCTTCCCCCTCCATCCCGAGGCGGTGGACACCTGCGGAACGGGAGGGGACGGGCAGGGGACTCACAATCTGAGCACCGCGGCCGCCCTCGTGGCGGCGAGCCTGGGCGTGACGGTGGCCAAGCACGGCAACCGCAGCGTGTCGAGCGCGTGCGGCTCGGCGGACGTCCTTTCGGCCCTCGGATATCCGGTGGAGGAGCCTCCCGAGGATGCCCACGCGCGACTCCTGCGACGCGGATTCGCCTTCCTCTTCGCGCCCCTCTACCACCCCGCCATGGCCCATGTGGCTCCCGTGCGCCGGGCCATGGGCGTGCGGACGATCTTCAACCTCCTCGGTCCCCTGCTGAACCCCGCGGGCGTCACGCGCCAAGTGGTGGGCGTCTTCGACGCGGGACGGCTTGGGCTCGTGGCCGATAGCCTCGGGGCTCTCGGCGTCGAGCGCGCGCTGGTAGTCCACGGGGCGGGAGGGTACGACGAGGCCGTCCTCCACGGGAAAGTGCTCGTGGTCGAACGCAGGGGGGACAGGAGCTTCGCATACGAGGTGGGCCCCTCCGACTTCGGACTGCCCGGAGGATCCGAGGGGGACCTGCGGGGGGGAAGCCCCGAGGAGAATGCCGGCGCCCTTTCGGACCTCCTGAACGGGCGAGGCCCCTCGGGACTGCGGGCGGCGGTGGCGGCCAACGCGGCCCTTGTTCTGCGGGCGGCAGGGGCCTGCGAGGACCTGCGGGAAGCGGCGGGACGCTCGATGGAGGCCATGGGCACAGGACACGCGGGAAGGTTCCTTCGAAGCATGTTGGACGATGGCGGGGAGGCGCGCGATGCACGGGCTTCTTGAGGAAATCGTGCGGTCCCGCAGGCAACGTGTCCGAATGGAGGCCGCTGTGGAGGCACGGATGGAGCCGCGCACCCTCCCGCCACTGAGCCACGAAAAGGGAAATGTGATAATACAAGACCTGACCCCCTTTTTGATTGCGGAGGTGAAGAGGGCGTCGCCGAGCCGGGGGGCGATCGCGCCGGAGGCGGACGCGGCGGAGCGTGCGAGAAGGTACGAGGCGGGCGGGGCGGCGGCGGTGTCGGTGCTGTGCGAGCCCGAGCGGTTCGGGGGGTCGAGGGAGGACGTGCGCGCGGCGGCCGCGGCGGTGGCGGTGCCCGTCCTGTGCAAGGACTTCGTGGTGGATCCGGTCCAGGTCCGCTGGGCCCGGGAGGACGGGGCACAATGGGCCCTGCTCATCGCTCGGGTCCTCGGGGACGAGCTGGGCACCTTCGTCCGGGAGGCCTTGGCCCACCGCCTGGAGCCCCTCGTGGAGGTGCACTCGGAGACCGAGATGGAGGCCGCCCTCGCCACGGAGGCGCGGCTGATCGGCGTGAACGCCCGGGACCTGGACACGCTCGCCGTGGACCTCGCCGTCGTCGAGCGCCTGGCGCCCTTATGTCCCCCGGACAGGATTTGCGTGGCCGAGAGCGGCATCCGGCGCCCGGAGGACGTGCGGCGCCTCCGCGAGGCGGGAGCGCGAGGCTTCCTCGTGGGAGAGAGCCTCATGCGGGAAGAGCGCCCCGAGCGCCTCCTCGCCCGGTTCCGAGCGGCGCTGGACCTGGATCCTTTGGAGGCGCGGACGTGATCCCCTCATCGCCCCTCCCTACTCCCTTCGCGCCCTGGGTCAAGGTCTGCGGCGTCCGAACCTATGCCGACCTGGAGGCCTGCGCCCGGGCGGGCGCCACCCACGTGGGCCTGAACCCCTGGCCTCGGAGCCCGCGCTTCGTTCCGGCCAATGCCCTGACGGCGCTGGCCGGGGCGGCCCGGACCCTGGGCCTGGCGCCCATCCTGCTCCTCCTGCCCGGGGCCTGCCTCTCGCCGTCCCAATCGGCCCGCCTGGCCGTGGCCCTCGTACAGGTGCTCGCGCCGCCTCCAGCAGAGTGGAGGCGGCGGTGGTCCGAGGCGGGGACGGGGGTGCTCGAGGCGAGGCCCCTTACTCCCGGGAACGCCTCGGCCCTTCCCTTCGGCGACGCGCTCCTTCTCGACGCCCGCGCGCCAGGACGGCCAGGGGGGACGGGAAAGACCGTGTCCCTGGAACTTGCCGCGCTGGCGCCTCGCCCCTTCGTCCTGGCCGGCGGACTGGGGCCGGACAACGTGGCCGAAACCATCGCGGCGTTGCGCCCCGCGGGAGTGGACGCGGCGTCGGGCCTCGAGTCCTCCCCGGGGGTCAAGGACCCGGGGCGCATTTCCGCCTTTTGCGCCGAAGCGCTCGCCGCGTTCCAGCGGGAGATCTCGCGTGGCGAGTGGGAGAGTAGGTCCGTAGGTCAGTAGGTCAGTAGGTCAGTAGGTGAGTAGGGGAGTAGGGGAGCAGGGGAGTAGGGGAGGAAGTGAGGGTGGCATGACGTGGGATCTGCTGGAACAGGAGAGGGACTACGGGCCTTTCGGCGGCCGGTTCGTGCCCGAAACGCTCATGCCGCCCCTCTTGGAGCTCGAAGCGGGCTTCGAGGAGGCGTGGAACGACGGGGCCTTCCGCGCCGCATTCGAGGGCCTCCTGCGCCACTACTCGGGTCGCCCCACACCCCTTTACAGGGCCCGCCGCCTCGAAGCCTCCGCCGGATTGTCGGCCGTCTACTTCAAGCGCGAGGACCTCTCCCACACGGGCTCCCACAAGATCAACAACGCCCTCGGCCAGGCCCTCCTCGCGCGGCGGATGGGGAAGCGCCGGGTCATCGCCGAGACGGGCGCGGGCCAGCACGGCGTGGCCTCCGCCACGGTCTGCGCGCTCCTTGACCTCCCCTGCACGGTATACATGGGAGTGGAGGATATGCGGCGCCAGGCCCCCAACGTTCTCCGGATGGAGATCCTGGGGGCCCAGGTGCGGCCCGTGGAGGCCGGCGCGGGCACCCTCAAGGAGGCCGTGAACGAGGCCCTGCGGGCCTGGGCCGCGGACCCGGCGGAGACGTACTACCTTCTCGGCTCGGCCTTGGGGCCGAGGCCGTACCCGCGGATGGTGCGTACCTTCCAGTCGGTCATCGGCCGGGAGGCGAGGCAACAGTTCCTCGCCGCCGAAGGCCGCCTGCCCGATGCCGCCGTGGCCTGTGTGGGCGGAGGTTCCAACGCCATCGGCCTTTTCTCCGCCTTCCTGGAGGACCCGGAGGTGGCCCTCGTGGGGGTCGAGGCGGGCGGAGCCGGTGCCGAGCCGGGCCGCCACGCGGCCCGCTTCGCGGGCGGCTCGCCGGGGGTCCTGCACGGGTGCTTCACGTACCTCCTCCAGGACGGGGAGGGCCGCGTCCTCCCTACGGCGTCGGTGGCGGCGGGCCTCGATTACCCCGCCGTGGGTCCCGAGCACAGCCTCCTCCGCGACCGCGGGAGGGCCCGCTACGAGCGCGTGGGCGACGGCGCCGCCACGAAGGCCTTTCGAACCCTTGCCCAATTGGAGGGCCTCCTCCCCGCCCTCGAGAGCGCCCACGCCGTCGCGTGGCTCCTGGACCGGGGCGCCGCGGAACTGGGCCCCGGTGCCCGGGTGATCCTCAACCTCTCCGGCCGGGGCGATAAGGACGTGGGGCAGATCCAGAAAGACGATTCGGGGAGGCCCGCGTGATGTGGATCCCGTTTCCTTTGCCCACCGACTCCCCTACTCACTTACCCACTTACTCACCTACTCCCTTACTCACTCACTCACTTTCTCCCTGCACAGCGCCTCATCCACTCCCCATTCAGAGGTCCATTCCATGAGCCGCTTGGAAGATGCCATCAGGCCGGGTCGTGCGCTCATCCCCTACCTCACCGCCTCGGACCCTTCGTCCGAAAGCTTTCTCGAAGCGGCCCTGGGGGCCGTGGAGGGCGGGGCGGCCGCGCTCGAGGTGGGCGTACCCCACTCGGACCCGGTGGCCGACGGGCCCGTGATCCAGCGCTCCCACGCCCGCGCGGCGGCGGCGGGGGGGAGCCTCCACGAGGCCCTGGCCCTCGTCTCCCGCCTCCGGGAGCAATCGCCCGTGCCCCTGGTGCTCTTCACCTACCTGAATCCTGTTCTGGCCATGGGCCCGGACCTCTTCGCGTCGCGGGCCCGGAAGGCGGGCGTGGACGGCGTGCTCGCCCTGGACGTCTCCCCCGAGGAGGAGCCCGCCTGGTTCGGGCACCTGGCCGGGGAGGGGCTCGACCCGGTGGTCCTCCTCGGACCCCACACGTCCGAAGCGCGCGCCGCCAGGCTCCTCACCGCGGGCGGCGGGTTCGTGTACGTCCTGGCCCGGGCGGGGATCACGGGGACCCACGACGGAAGCCGGGAGGGGCTCTCCGAGCGCGTGGCCCTGGCCCGGCGCCACTCGCGCCTGCCCGTGGCCGTGGGTTTCGGGGTGCGCACACCGCGGGACGCGCGGGAGGTGTGGTCCCTTGCCGAGGGCGTGGTGGTGGGCTCGGCGCTCATCGCCCGGTTGGAGCAAACCGAAACAAGGAACGCGCGCGCCATTGCCCGCGAGTTTGCGGCCAACCTCGCCGCGGACCACGACGGAGGCCAATGCATGCCAGGGAGCACGCCATGATTGTTCACATGAAGGACCGCCGGGAAGCACACGCGCGCGCCGTCGCCTCCGCCATGGCTTCGGCGGGGTTCGAGGTCTCTCGCCTGGACCTCCCCTTCGGCCTTTTCCTCGTCGGCTTGGGCCGGGAGGACGACGGCGGCGAGGGGATCGAGTCTCTCCCCGGTGTGGACTGGGTCCGCCGCGACGCCAAGGGCCCCGTCCTGGCGGCCCGGGAGCGCCACCCCGAGGGGTCCCAGGTTCCGTTGGGCGGGATCCCCGTGGGCGGGGAAGACCTCGCCTTGATCGCGGGCCCCTGCTCGGTGGAGGGCCGCGACCAGATCCGGACGGCCGCGCGTTTCGTGGCGTCCTACGGGGCCACCGCCCTACGGGGAGGCGCCTTCAAGCCTCGCACCTCGCCCTACTCCTTTCAGGGACTCGGGAAGGAGGGGCTCGCCCTGTTGAGGGACGCGGGACGCGCCACGGGACTGCCCGTGGTCACGGAGATTATGGAGCCCTCGGACGCGGAGGCCATGGCCACCTACGTGGACTGCTTCCAGGTGGGCGCCCGGTCCATGCAGAACTTCCCCCTCCTGCGGACGGTGGGCCAGGCCGGCAAGCCCGTCGTCCTGAAGAGAGGGCCCTCCGCCAGCCTCTCCGAGTTCCTCCTGGCCGCCGAGTACGTGCTCCTCCAGGGCAACCCGGACGTGATCCTCTGCGAGCGCGGCATCAAGACCTTCGAGACGGCCACCCGGAATACGCTGGACCTGAACGCCGTACCCGTGCTCAAAGCGGCCACCCACCTCCCCGTCCTCGTGGACCCCTCCCACGGCACAGGGCGGCAGGACGCCGTCATTCCCATGGCCCGGGCCGCCGTGGCGGCGGGGGCGGACGGCCTCCTCGTGGAGGTCCATCCGGACCCCGACCATGCCCTCTCCGACGGAGACCAGTCCCTCACCCTGGCCCAGTTCCGCCGGCTGGTGGAGGAGATCCGTCCCGTGGCGGAGGCCGTGGGGAGGCGCCTGCGCGTCCCCGGCGCCAGCCGCTTCGGAGCCGGCACGGGCCCCCGCACGCGCCGGGGCTCGGGCTGGGGCGCCCTGATCTGAGACCTCCCTGGCACCCGTCCGCTCTTGCGACGGTTCACGGCCAGGAGGCATCTAGGAGAAGTGGCGGTGCCGGCGCCCGGAGGGGCTCACCTCCCTCCAGGGGGCCCGCCTCGAGGAGGTCCCATGCGCCCCTTCCGCCCCTCCATTGCCGTCCCGCTGGCGCTCGCCCTGGCCCTGGCTTCCCTCTCGCCCCTGGGACAGGCCTGGAACGCCGGACCCGCCCCGGTGCCGGAGGCAATGTCCGAAGTGGACCGCCTCCGCATCGAGGGATACGGCGAGGCCTTCGTTCGGGCCCTCAACTCGGGCTCCGAGGAGGCCCGGAGAGTGGCCATACGAGGAATCTACTCGCAGGCGTCCCTGGCGGATCCAGGCTTGGAGCGCATCGCCGCCCAAATGGCCCGCGTCTCCGAGGACCTGGGCCCCGTCGAGTATCACCATTCGGAGTACGAGGTCTTCCGTCGCGGGACCTTCGTGAGCCACGTGCTTCACACCTACGTCCGGCGGAAGGGGGCCAAGGCCTGGAACGACCTCCAGTTCCGCCTCGAACCGCAGGCGCCCCACCGCATCAATGCCCTCGCCTTCATCGCTTCGGTGACCGAGCCGGTCACCCTCCCCAACGGCCCCATCACCGACCCCGCCACGCTGGAGTGGCTGGACTCGTACATCAACAAGCTGTGCGCCCAGGACGACCTGTCGGGCAGCCTCCTGTTGGCTTCGGGAGACCGGATTCTTTACGAGCGGGCCTTCGGCTTTGCCGACGCCGGGCGAACCGCGAAGGCAACGCCCTCCACGCGCTTCAACCTCGGCAGCGGCGACAAGATGTTCACGGCCGTGGCCGTGGCCCAGCTCGCCGAGAAGGGCCGGCTCTCCTACCGAGACTCCCTCTCGAAGTACTTTCCCGACTTTCCCGACCCCGTCTTCGCCGGCAAGGCCACCGTGGCGCACCTGCTCTCCCACACCTCCGGCGTCGGCGAGTACTGGACCGAAGAATACGAGCGGGAGAGGGGCACGATCCGCGACGTCGGGCAGATGCTGCCCTGGGTCTACAAAGCGGGGACGGACTTCGAGCCCGGGACGGCCTTCCGTTACAGCAATTCCAACTTCATCCTCGCCGGCCTCATCGTGGAGAAGGTCTCCGGTACCGACTACTACGACTACGTCCACAAGAACATCACCGGCCCCCTCGGTATGAACGACACGGGCTCCTTTGTCTCGGACGGCTCCATCCCGGGACTCGCCCAGCCCCTCACTTGGGAGAAGAACGGCTGGCACGCGCCCGACCGGCCCTTCCGCGGAACCTCCGCGGGCGGCGGCTACTCCACGCCGCGCGACATCCTGGCCTTCTCGCGCGGGCTCGCGGCGGGCAGGCTCGTAAAGCCCGACACCCTCTATCTGCTCACCACGACGCAGAACGGGGGCCTTCAGGCCCCCATGGAGTACGGCTACGGGTTCATCCTCAACGAAGAGGGCGCGGGGGCCTCCTACGGCCACGGAGGAACGGCCCGGGGCATCAATTTCGCCTTCCGGTACTTCCCGCAGACGGGTTTGACCTTCGCGCTCTTCTCCAACCAGGACAACGGCGCCTTCGACGATTTGCGCCGAAACGTCCTCAAGCTCATCACGGGAAAGCGATAAGCCCCGGGAAGGTCCGGAGCAGGCGCGGCACGCCTGGGAGGATCACGGATCCCGTCTCCGCGGCCCGCCGGCCTCCCGCCTCAGGAGCGCCCAGCCTGCCGGGGAAGTCCGGGGAATTCACCCACCCGCGCCTTGGCCCGTGAACCCTGCGCCCGACAGGGTTTGCACTCGGCCGAGAGACTCCGGGGGCCAATCCCTCACTCGAGACTAGGGGGAATTCGCGCAACCATAAATACGTAGGCCGTATCTTTTTGGGTCGAAGTCATGAAGGGTCGCTATATTGGAGTCGGAGGCGCCGCGAGCGCGGCACGCCGTCGCGCCCGCCCCGGGGAGAGACGTCCATGCTGTACAAGGCTCTGAAGAAGGAGGCCCTCGGGCCGCTGATCGAGGCCATCCTCGCGGAGGTGGAGGGGGTGGGGCCCCGGCGCGTGGGGACGGGCCGCAGGGGCAAGCCCATCCACCAGTTCCTTCCGGTGGAGCGCTTCGAGGACCTCGACCTCGCCTACGAGACCACCGAGTTCTCGGCCAAGACCTACTTCCTGCCTTTCCGCGAGCGGCTCTCCACCTACCGATTCGAGGGAGCCGGCTGGCAGCAGGAAACCAAGTACCGGGCCGTTCCGAGGGCCCTCATCGGCCTCCGCGCCTGCGACATCCACGCCCTCCTCAAGCTCGACAAGGTCTTCGCCCGGGACTGGTACCCCAGCCCCTACTACCTCGCGCGGCGGGGCAACACCTTCATCCTGGGCATGGATCACGATCCCTGCGAGGGGGCCTTCTGCCGCTCCCTCGGGACGGACACCGTCACCCACGGCTTCGACCTCTTCCTGACGGACATCGGAGAGGACTACTTCACGGCGGCGGGATCGGACCGGGGCCTGGCCTTCATCGACCGCTTCGGCGCCCGCCCCATCACCGAGGAGGATTCGCGCCTCTACCTCGCCGAGCGAAAGCGCATCGCCTCCCTCATGGGGGACGCTCCCAACCTCAACAACCTTCCGAACCTGCTGGACATCGAGTTCAAGTCGCCGATCTGGGAGAAGTGGGGCGCCAAGTGCTTGAGCTGCGGCACCTGCGCCATGGTCTGCCCCACCTGCTACTGCCACGGCGTTCACGAGCGCATCTCCATGGACTTCAAAGAAGGGGCCAAGATCCGCCAGCTCCACGCCTGCACCCTCGTGGATTTCGCGGTGGTGGCCGGCGGGCACAACTTCCGGCCCACCCCCGAGAGCCGCCTGAAGTACCGCTACTACCACCAGCACCGGGGCTTCGTGGAGCAGCACGAGGAGCCCAAGTGCGTCGGGTGCAACCGCTGCGGCCGCGCGTGCCTGGCCGGGATCGCCCCCCTCGACGTGATCCGGGAACTCCAACAGGAGGAGGCGCCATGAAGAGGCTTCTGCTTCCCTACGAAGTGACCCGAGAGGCCGAGATGGCGGAGCCGCTGGACTTCAACCGCCGTAGCCGGCTGATGCACACGGACCGGGTCCTCCCGGCCGAGATCTCCTCCATCACCCAGCTCACCGAAATGGAGAAGCTCTTCCACATCCGCCTCTTGGCCCCCTCCGACCGGCGGCGCTTCGCCTTCCAGCCGGGCCAGTTCGTCATGATCGAGGTGCCGGGATACGGGGAAGTGCCCATCTCCATCTCGGGCTCGGCCAGCAACCACGGCTTCCTGGAGTTCTGCATCCGCCGCGCGGGGACGGTCACGAGCGTCCTCCACCGCGCCAAGCCCGGGGCCCGCGTGGGCGTGCGCGGGCCCTTCGGGACCTCCTTCCCCGTGGCCAAGATGCGCGACCACCACGTGCTCCTCATCGCCGGAGGCTTGGGCCTCGCGCCCCTCCGCTCCGCCATCCTCCACGTGACGGAGAACCGCTCCGACTTCCGGGACGTCCACATCCTCTACGGGACGAAGACCCCCGACCAGCTGCTCTTCGACTACCAGTACGAGCAGTGGCGCCGCGTGGACGGCGTGAACCTTTCCATCATCGTGGAGGAGGCCGATTCCGGCTGGACGGGCCCGGTGGGCCGGGTGACGGGCCTGCTGGACCGGATCGCCCTGGATCCGGAGCGGACCTACGCCATCGTCTGCGGCCCGCCCGTCATGTTCAAGTTCGTGTGCAACCGACTGGCCGAGCTGGGCCTGCCCATGCGGCGCATGTACGTCTCCCTCGAACGGCGCATGCACTGCGGCATGGGCAAGTGCTGCCGGTGCAACATCGGCTCCACCTTCACCTGCAAGGACGGGCCGGTCTTCGACTACTGGACGGCCATCAACCTCAAGGAAGCCATTTAGGAGGGTTCCCATGCGATACCTGCACATCGAATCCTCCCGCCCCCGGATCGCCGTCTTCGACTTCACCGGCTGCGAAGGCTGCGAACTCCAGTTCGCCAACAAGGAGGAGACCCTCGTCCCCTTTCTCGGAGCCGTGGAGGTGGTGAACTTCCGGGAGGTCTCCACGGAGGCGCGGGAGGACTACGAGATCGCCTTCGTGGAGGGGGCCGTCAGCCGCGCTGACGAGGTACAGCGCCTGGTTGAGATCCGGAAGCGCGCGCGCACCCTCGTCGCCCTGGGGAGCTGCGCCTGCTTCGGAGGCGTCAACCGGATGAAGAACGCCTACGACCTCGACGAGGCCAACGCGGAGGTCTACGGCGCCCTTCCCAAGGAGACACTGCCCGTACGCGCCGTTCGGGACGTGGTGCCCGTGGACCTGGAGATCCCCGGCTGCCCCGTCTCCAAGGACGAGGTGGAGCGAATCGCGCGCCACCTGGTACTGGACGTGCCCTTCGCCTTCCACGCCCATCCCGTGTGCGTGGAGTGCAAGCAGCGCTTCACCACGTGCCTGATGGAAAAGGGCCGCCTCTGCCTGGGACCCATCGTCCGCGCCGGTTGCGAGGCCCCCTGCCCCGCGGGAGGGCTGGGCTGCTGGGGATGCCGCGGGCCCGCCGAGGCGGCCAACGTGGGGGAGTTCTTCGCCCTGGCGAAGGAGAGGGGCTTTACGGAGGACGAGATCCGCGAGCGCATGGGCTTCTTCGGCGGCTTCGCGGACCTTCTCGCGGGAGGGACCCCATGAAGGTCGATGTAAACGTGCGCGTCCACCCCCTCACCCGCGTGGAGGGACACGGGGACCTCGCGGTCCGCGTGGTGGACGGGAAGCTCGTTGAGGCGCGGTGGGACGTGGTCGAGACCCCGCGCTACTTCGAGGTCATGCTCAAGGGCAAGCACTACACCTCCGCCGCCATCCTCACGGCCCGCATCTGCGGCATCTGCTCCATCGGCCACGCCCTCGCCAGCGTGAGGGCCACGGAGCGCGCCTTCGGGGTGGAGATCCCCGAAACCGCCGCCAAGCTTCGGCTCCTCTGCAAACACGGCGAGACCCTCCAGAGCCACGTCCTCCACCTGCTTTTCCTGGCCGCCCCCGACTTCCTCGGCCTCCCCAGCGTCCTTCCCCTCATGGAGTCCTCGCCCCAGACCGTCGCCCTCGCCGCCCGAGTCAAGGGCACCGCCAACCGCCTCTGCGAGGTCGTCGCGGGCCGCGCCACCCACCCCGTGTCGATCCAGGTGGGGGGCATGGCCGCCTTCCCGGACCGGCGCGCCCTCACCTCCCTCCGCGGCGAATTGGAGGCGGCCGCGAAGGACCTGGCCGCCGTGGTGGAGCTTTTCAGGGGATTCGAGATTCCGGCCTTTTCGCGGCAGACCGAATTCGTTTCCCTGCTCGGGGAGGACGGCTATCCGTGGATCGGCGGCGCCCTCCTCTCCACCGACGGGGTCCTGCTCCGGGAGGACGACTACCTGCGCATGACCAACGAGTTCGTGGACGAGCGCAACACCTCGAAGCTCTGCCGGCTGTCCCGGGAGTCCTTCGCCGTGGGCGCACTGGCCCGCTGGAATAACAACCACCGGTTCCTGCACCCGGCGGCCCTCCACGCGGCGCGGGAGCTGGGCCTTGGGCCCGACTGCCACAACCCCTTCATGAACAACGTGGCCCAGCTCGTGGAGTGCGTCCACGTGGTCCACGAGTCCGCCGCCCTGATCGAGGAATTGCTCGCCGCGCCCGAATCGGCCCCCCTCCTGGCCCCCGTGACCCCAATCGAAGGGGAAGGCGTGGGCGCCGTGGAAGTGCCCCGGGGCATCCTCTACCACCACTACCGATACGGCGCCGACGGCCGCGTCGTACGCGCCAACTGCATCATCCCCACGACCCAGAACAACCTGAACATCCAGCATGACCTGGAGGCCCTCGCCCGGCACCTCGCCGCCGAGGGCGCCGACGACCGCCGCATCGAGACCCTCTGCTCCATGCTCGTCCGCGCCTACGACCCCTGCATCTCCTGCTCGGTACACTGAGGCGGGGCCCGGAGGGCCGGGCGAGGCGAGGCACAGGCGGGATCGCGGTGGCTGGCCCAAGCCGGCCGAGGTGCGGATCCCGTCCGAGGGACAGAAAGGTTCTATGGATCCGCGGGCGGAGGCCCCCAGGACGCCCCCGAGCCTCGAAAATTCCAAGCGGTGTACCACGAAGGCCAGCGATTTCAGGCTCTTGGCGTCGCGGCTCGGCGCACCCGCGCCGAGGAACGCCCGGGCGGCTCGCACCGCGCCATTCGAGAGGCCCGCGATTGAATGGCACCATGTGCATGATGTGCCCCGTTGATTCGCAGGGGGCTCAGCCGCCTCCCTGTACGGAGACTAGGCCTTCTCCCAAAGCGCCCGCACGGGCACGGCGAAGAGCCCCTCTCCGAAGCCCACCGTGATCTCACCGTCATAGAGCACCACGCCAGCGACGAACCTCTCCCCTGCCGCCTCACGCAGCTTCCGCAAACCACGGAAGTCGGCCCGCGTCACCGTCGCCGCCGCCTTGACTTCCACCCCGGCCACATCCGAGGCGCCTTGTTCCAACACGATGTCCACCTCTGCGCCGTCCTTGTCCCTGAAGTGGAAGAGTTCGATGTTGGCGTCGGCCCAGCTGACCTGCCGCCGGATCTCCTGAAAGACGAACGTCTCTAGCAGCCTCCCGAAGGCTTTGCGATCCTTGGCAAGCTCCCCGGCAGCGAATCCGAGAAGGGCCGCGGCCAAACCCGTGTCGCCAAGATGGAGCTTGGGCGTCTTTATGAGGCGGCTCAGGCGGTTGGTGTGCCACGGTGGAAGGAATTCCAGCAGAAAGAACCTTTCGAGAAGGGTTGCGTAGCCCCGGATGGTGGGACGGCTTACCTGAAAGGGCGCGGCC